>CAJTOI010000016.1 GCA_910577925.1 uncultured Roseburia sp. | reverse complement strand
AAGAAACCGAAGCTCTTGAGATAGATGAACTGGAGAGTTTTATAAACGGAATCAAAAGAGATATTACCGCAGTAAAAAACGCCATTCGCCTTGATTACAATAATGGACTGGCAGAAGGAAGCGTGAACAAGCTGAAAGTTGTCAAAAGGATCATGTATGGCCGCAACAGTTTTGAGTTGCTGAAAGGGAAACTGTTGCGGCTTGAATTAAAACGCTAAATCAACTAACTTCGGAAAGATTCAATATGTCCTTGACAAGTAACAACAGGGGCGGCCGCATTAACACTTATATCGCATGCGAACGGCGGCAGTGATTTCGGTCGCAAAGTTCCGCGTTTCTAATGCGTCCGTCTTCGCATCTGCGATATTTCGTGTCTTTTTAATGTTCGGGCAGACTGCCGGATGTGTCCGACAGGCGGTAAGACAATATTTAAGAACTTTCGTGCGGCACTTGGCAGGCATCCGAACAAGACGTAACCGCACAGCAAAATGTTTGAGGCGCCTTCTGCAAAGGGTTTTTATAGCAGAAGGCGCTGAGTTTTTTGCTGCGCGGTTTTATCGCGATCTGGTGAGGATGCCTGCCTTAGTGCCGCTAGAAAGTTCGCCTTATTGTCTTTCGTCTGTCGGACACATCCGGCACCTTGCCCGCCCAGAAAAAAGACACGAAATTCGGTGCTTGGATTCGGACGCATAGAAAGTCCGCAGAACGTGCTGTCCGTTGTAGAGCAACATTTACAGATCCAGCCCTTCATATACAAGGTCCCGGATAACCGGATGAACCTTACCGTACGCAATCGGAAATCCTACGATGTGCTGCGCATAGAAGATGCTTACCTGATTGACGGGATCAACCAGCACATACGCCCCGGCCGCTCCGTCCCAGCCGAACTCTCCCACCGGCGACCTGGACGCCGACGGATCCACGAGAACTCTGACGCCAAGCCCGTACTCATATCCGACTTTCCCGCCGAGCTTAAAATCCTCGCTCATCACCCCTGACGTATACGGCACCATGAATTTTTTGACGGATTCCTCCGAAAGAATCCTTGCGCCGTTTGCTCCGACTCCTCCGCCGCACAGTGCATCAATCACAAGGCTGTAAGAATCGACGGTCGCCGCCAGCCCGGCTCCCCCGCTCTCGTGATTTCTCGTGACCTTAAATCCCTCTGAGAGGACTCCGTCATTCTTTTTGACGATATCGGAACCGAATTCCCCCATGTACATTGCACAGATTCTCTCGGAGACATCCCGGTTGTCCTCCCAGTGAAAATACATTTCGTCTGCGCCGAGCGGCCCGAAAATCATTTCCTGAAGGTACTCGGAAAAACGCTTCCCGCTCACGACCTCGACCACGGCTGCCAGCACGTCATGCGCCAGGCTGTACCCGTATCTCGTCTGCGGCTCATAAATCAAAGGCATCGCCGCAATCGCCGCGGCGACCTCTCTCGTTGTCGCCGCCGGATTCTTCTCTTTTAACGCCGCAAGTTCCTTTGACGCCGTATCATAGGACAGTCCCGCCGTCATGCTCATCAGATCAATGATCCGAATGGTATGATGCGCATAGTGACACGGTTCGTCCGACTGCGGCCAGTGAATCGGAAACTCGAATACAAACCGGTCCGCCACTTTCATCAGGTCATACTCCGGGAGATAGGTGCGGACCTCGTCATACAGCCGAAGTTTCCCCTGTTCGATCAGCTGCATCACCGCAGTCATCGTAATCACTTTTGTCGCGGAAAACAGCCGATAGATCGTTTTCTCATTGACCGGTTTTGTCTCCTCATAATCCGTATAACCGGTCATATGGCGATATACGGTCTCATGTCCTCTGGTTACTTTGATATCCGTGGCCGGAATCCCATATTTCGTCTTTAAGGAATCCAGATATTCCGTAAGTTTTTCAAACTCCATTTTAAACCTCTTTCTTTTCACTCTTTACATGAGAAAACAGCCAGCTTAAGATGCCTTTCTCGTTGTGAAGCGTAAGGATCCAGCTGTTGTGATTTTCCGCATCCAGTTCGCGCATCGTAAGATCCGGCGTCGTTCCGATGCCGTAGGCCTCCAGCTCTTCCGGAAGATATATCGTGTATCTGAGATCCGAAATGCTTCTGCCCTCGCCCAGCAGTTTATTTACCGCATTCAAAAGATACGCATGTCTGCCGTGCTGATGGTCCATATATGCGGTTGAAATCCAGACCGGAACATCCGGCCAGTGAAGAAGCTGCGCATAACTTTCTCCGTTCATACTCGGGCAGATCGGCGCCGCCGCCGCAAATAAATCCGGCGCTGTCGTAACTGCCTGAATCGTTCCTCCGCCGCCCATGCTCATCCCGATTACATAGATGCGGCGCGCATCCGCCTTTCCGTCCGCAATCATCCGGCGAATCACGTCAATGACTTTTCCGAGGTAATCCCTGTTCCACCCGCGCTCTCCCTTAAGCGCAAACGGTGTCATCCCCATCTCCACCGCAAACGGATTTCCGCGCTTTTTCATCTGTTCCAGGTTCTCTTCCATGCTGAGTGTTCCGCCGGGCGCCTGCGGCGCCATCACATACATTTCCGGAAAGCGCTTTGCAAGCTCTAACGCGCCGATCGTTCCTGTCATCTGAAGCAGGTTGTCTTCCCCGGATTCTCCGCCGCCGTGGAGGAACAGCACAAGCGGACGGACCCCGTTTCCTTCGGGTGTATATAAGCGGTATCGGATTCCGTTTTCCTCAATCGGCTCAAAATCTTCCAATCCCTCAACCGCTACCTCATCCGCATCTTTCTTTGTGATAGTCTTTACACGACTGCCGTCTCTCAAACGGAGAACAAAGTCATAGCGGTATAAAAACGGATCAAATTCGATGCTTGCCTTTTTTTCCTCCAAAAGAACGGTTTTTATCCCGCCGGATGTCGCTTTCCCGCTCAGATCGCAATAATGCCCTTCTATCTCTGCCTCTGCATGTTCCAAAGACCCCTCGTTTTCTTCTGCGGACAGATCCATGCGATCCACGTACTGCCCGTAATCGCCTATATGTGTATATAATGTAATTTTCATCTTAACCTCCATGCTGCAAACAACCCGCGAAGTGTGAGACATTTCTTTTTTACTCACTCCCGCGATTACTTTCTGAAATAATTCTCCTGCATCATATCCTCTGTAAAAATATCTTTAATCAGATCGACCATAAATGCGGACAGATCCGCAAAATGGTCTGTGATATACAGCATGTCACCGCACTTACTCACTGTCATGTGGAAGAAATATTTCGCAAACCACTCGGCAGATACCAGCAGCTCACCGTCCCGGCGCAGCGCTTCGCAGTACATCTGTCTGGCGGTATGATCGATCCTGCAGAGAATGCTCCCCTCCGCGAACGCAAGGATTCTCCCGTCCCCAAGCGTCACCCGCACGGCGGCGCCGTCTTCCTGCGCTTCATAGTCCCCGCCGAATGCTTCCGCGAGAAAGCTAAGCGGTAAGCACAGATAAGACCCCCGCACTTTCTGTCCGCCGTTCAGTCCGTGGTATTTTAATTTTTCCCACTGCAGCGCTTTTGTCTTGAGCGGTACAGCCCCGTTTTTAAACCATACTTTATCAAATCCCGGGGCTGCCGCAATCGCAAACGCATCTCCCTGTCTCGGGCAGATACTCTTCTCGTGTGTAATAGTTCCGTCCGGATTCCGCCTCGTCCCCGAAAAGAGGAAATCCCAATATAAAAATGCCTCATCCAGCGTCTGACCGTGATCCCGATTCTTGATATCCACGTAGACCAGATCTGCTTTTTTGCCCGTGTAGAATGCGAAGTTGTCCTCCCCCTCGATTCGGATCTGCGGAATCGGATCGCATTCATTGATTTTCATCCAGTAAATACGGTTCATCTTGTTCACATCATACTCGCTGTAATCTTTTCCCGGCGGAAGTCCGTTTACCTCGGGCCTCGACTGCCAGATCGCCAGATGGCCCGCCTCATTTTTCAGTTCTCCGTCTTCCGTATACAGATTGCGGAGTTCGCAGGGGCCGCCGGACCCTGCCGCGCCCGCAAATATCTGACCGTACCGGCGCGCCATCTGTCCGGTCATAATATTCCCCATGGACATTCCCTGGATAAAGATTCTCCCCTCATCAATCGAATACTTGTCCTTCATTTTGTCAATCAGTGCGAGAATCATATTCATATCGTGATTTTTGCTGACGTCCTCCGGCGGAAATACAATCGGAAGATCCGGCGCAGACGCGGGGTCAAAGTTGTCAAATACACCGTAATTCGCCCACATTCTCTTCTCGTGCGCATTCGGAAACAGGCAGATAAAGCCCTCCCTGTCCGCAACCAGCGTCCAGGAAGTATAAACCGCATGTCCCCATCCCGTCATAAGTCCGCCGTGAAGTCCGACGATCAGAGGAACTTTCTTTGACGGGTCATAGCTTTCCGGCACATACTCATACCAGGTATCCTCCTCATCGTCTAAAAGCACCTCCGTAAACTCTTTGAGTCCCTTTGGATATACCAGAGAATTATTTCCGTTCTCATTTACCACGACATCCGTGCCGCGGATTTTTTCCGGAAGATACTCTCTGTTGTCATCGTCCGGCGTTCCCGGAAGTATCTTAAAATCTCCCATAAGCCTGTTCTCCTCCCCTAAAGTTTCGGCCAGTCAAGCTGCCGCAGTTCATAATCGCCCGTCAGTAAGTCTCTGATCAGCGCGGCAAACGTATCTGACAGTTCCGCGTGATGATCCGTCACATAGAGCACGTCCTCAAAACGCGTCGCCGTGAGATTCATAACGAATCTTGCAAACCATTCCAGGGAAATATAAAGTTCCCCGTTCCTGTGGAGCGCTTCGCAGTACATGCTCCGCAAATCGTTCTCAATCACACATCCGATACTTCCCCTTGCAAACTGAAGCGTCCTTCCGTCCGCAAGCCGCAGCGCCGCGCTCAGGGTATCGTCCGAGTACGAACAGGCCGCCTGAAAGCATTCTGCGATAAAAGAGAGCGGCACCGTCAGATATTCGCCCTTTACTTTCTGTCCGCCGTTCAGCCCGTGATATTTCAGTTTCTGCCATTTGATCGCCGGCATTCCCATGTCAACGACCGCATTGCCGAACCATGCCTTAGCTGCGCCGTCTGCGACCGCAATCCCAAACGCATCCCCTTTCCGCGCGATTCTGGGCCCCTCGTCGACGACGGCGCCGTCACTCTTTCTGCGCAGCCCGGAGAAAAAATAGTCCCATACGACGCAGGCTTCATCGAGGGTCTGTCCGTGGTCGCGGTTCTTGATATCCATGTACACATAGTCCGCCTTTTTCCCTTTGTAAAAGGCCATATTGTGTTCCCCGACGATGCTGATTTCCGGAATATTATCGCATTCATTTACGGTCAGCCAGTACAGCCGCGCGTACTTATAGCAGGTATTGTCGTCAAATTCGCACCAGGGAGGGCATCCGTTTGTCTCCGGCACGGAATGCCATACCGGCGTCGGTCCTCCGACGTTTTTCACCGTCATATCCTCCTCATAAATCTGGCGCAGATTCGGCGTCGACCCTCCGGAATTTGCACCGCCTGCGAGCATATTTCCGAAATACTTTTCGAACTGCGCCGTAAACATGCTTCCGTTCGACATCCCCTGCATAAAGATTCTCTCGGCGTCAATATTGTATTTCCCGCACGCATACGCAATCAGCGCCTTTACAAACCGGACGTCACAATTCTCATCGATATCCGCCAGATTCTGCACCATTTCGGGAGGCATCTGCGCATTCACCCTGTCTTCAATGACACCTCCTTCCAGCGTCCATAAACGCTTTGCGCTTGCGCTCGGAAAAATTACAATCACATTGTCACGGTCAGCCACATGCGTCCATGAAGTGTAGATACACTGCCCCCACCCGGTCATAAGACCGCCGTGATTCGATATCACAAGCGGGGTCTTTTTCGACGGGTCATAGCGCTCCGGAACATACTCATACCAGGTGTTTTTAAATTCATTTCCCATGAAACCAACGTGTTCCTCCAGCCGTTTCGGGTAGGGCTGCGAATTATTCCCGTTCTCATTTACCACAAGATCCGTGCCGATAATCGACTCCGGAAGATATTCCCGGTTGTCGTCATCGGGCGTCCCCGGCAAAATAATGATTTTATTTTCCATAAATCTTCTCCTTATGCCTTCCGGCAATTACTGAATCTGCGCCGTCACGCCGTTATCCGCATACATCGGCTTAAATTGAAACGGCTCGGTAATACTCATAAGACAGTCCATCAGTTCTTTGTCAAATGCCATTTTCTGCTCGGATACCTTATCGATTACCATGGTCGCCGGATGTTCCTCTGAAAACGTATCCCAGTGCGGAAGCTCCTTTGTATTCGGATTCCCTGTCTTACAGTAATTCAGAATCATGGAGCTGAAAATGCGCGACATCTTCTGTCCGTACACTTCCTCATTCGCCACGTAAACCCGGTCCTCATTCATAAACGCGTAGCACACGTCGCCGCCGTGCCACATCGGAACAAAGTCGTCCTCCGGCATATTATACGCGCAGAGGTACACATAGGTATTGTCGGAGCCGTATTTTGCCTTCTCAATCGCAGCATTTATCGTGGGCATACGGAAAACGGTGTCCAGATATACAAGGTCTATGATACTGTGCGTCGGGTACGCCTTGCGGAAAAGCTCAATCAAACGGTCGGCATGTTCTCCGAATACACCCCTTACATACGCCTCGCGTTCCGCCTCACTAAGCGCCGCTTTCTCATCCGCAGACAAATCGCATCTTCCGAACTCGCCCATTGTCGTGCTGATGATGAGCGGTTTCTGATTCGAGCACTCGTCAAATCCGTAAAACGGCGGAAATCCCTTAAAATAGTCATTTTTCAGCGGCTCAAAAATGACGTAATGCCCCTCGTCATACAGCTTCTGCGCAACTTTTTTATATCCTTTCACCAGTGTCTCATACGGAACGGTATATACCTCTTTGATATTTTCTTTTGTGATCCCGATCTCATCGAGCATCGCTTTTGCCAGCACCTTCGTGTCCGCGATCTCGGAAGCCGGCGCTTCCGGCGTCGCTCCGCTCAGACAGATGCCTCTCTGAAAGTACGGGGCCGCCTCCTTCATCTGATACAGCGCCAGCACTTTTCCGCCGCCGCCGGAATGCCCGCAGATTGTCACATTCTCCGGGTCACCGCCGAAGGCTTCGATATTCTCATGTACCCACTTAAGCGCCGCAACCAGATCCGCAAGTCCCAGATTCGGCGTATTGGAAAATTCCTCTCCGTAATCGCTGAGATTCATGTAGCCCAAAATATTCAGCCGGTGATTGACGGACACAAATACAACGTCTCCGTAATGCGCAAGATGGAAGCCGTCAAACGAATACTCTTCCAATGCATTCCCGGCCAGAAATCCGCCCCCGTGCAGCCATACGAATACCGGTTTCTTTTCCCCTTCGTTTCCTTTGGGCGCCCACACGTTCAGGTTCTGGCAGTCCTCCCCCTCGATCTGGTGCATAAACAGTCCGCGGTAATAGGGCGGAGGCGTCGGCGCTCCCAGCTGCGGGGAAATATGCCCGTAGCGATAGGCGTCTTTTACGCCCTCCCATGTCTGCGGCTCGACCGGCATGCAAAACCGCTTTGCATTGGCATACTTGATTCCCATAAACATGTTCACGCCGCCGTAGCACACGCCGCGCAGCTTTCCGAATTTCGTTTCCACAACCGGTTTTACCGGATCAAACACATATGTATTCATTCTTCATTCTCCTGTCTTTTTTGATTTATAAATTTCTACATCCAGTTCTCATATCCGGGGACCAGTACGCTGTCCGTCAAAAGATCCCTGATAAGGTCCGCCATATTTGCAGAGAGGCGGTTGACATGGTCCGTGACATAAAGTACCTCGTCACATTCCGAGACATGCATGCCGCATACGTCACCCGCAAACCATTCTGCGGACACATACAATTCCCCGTTCCGTTCCAGCGCCTCCGCAAGCATCTGCGTAAACGTCTGATCCATGATACATCCGATACTGCCCCTTGCAAACTGAAGGCATCGTCCGTCTTTGAGCGTTACATCCGCCACAAGGCCATCCTGGCGATAGGTAAGCTCTGCGTCAAACGCGGCTGCCAGGAAGGAAAGCGGCACCATGGTATACTCCCCCCGCACTTTCGCTCCGCCGTCAAGTCCGTGATACTTCATCTTTTTCCAGCGGATGGCTTCCCCGCTCATCTCGACCGGTTCATTTCCGAACCATGCCCGTTTGGCTCCTGCCGTCACCGCAAACGCAAACCGGTCTCCCACACGCTCCCGCACGGGTTTCGTGCACACGATTCTCCCGTCCGCTTCCCGTCTTATGCCGGAAAAAAGATAATCCCAGACAAGCGCCGCATCGTCAAGCGTCTGTCCGTGATCCCGGTTCTTAATATCAAAGTAGACAACATCCGCGCATTCTCCCTTATAAAATGCAAAATTATTGTCCCCCTGAACGGAAATCTGCGGAATCGGCCCGCATTGATTCAGCTTCATCCAGTAAAGCCGGTTCCATTTATGTACCTTGCGCTCGATCGCCCCGTGCGGCGGAATATCATTTCGTTCCGGCCTTGACTGCCATACGGCAACCGGGCCGCCTTTATTGATAAGCTTCCCCTCCGGTGTGAAGATCAGATTTAAAAACGCGGCCGCGCCGGAGCCTGCCGCGCCGGCGAGCAGATTTCCGAAATTTCTGGCAAAAAGGCTTGTCATCATATTTCCCATGGACATCCCCTGCATAAAAATGCGCCCCTCGTCAATGCTGTATTCCGCCTTCATTTTTTCGATCAGCGCAAGCACAAACCGGATGTCGTGATTCTCATTGACATCCCCGCTGCTCTTTACCCCTTCGGGCTCTCCTTCCATCGAACCCGGCGTATCGCTTCCGTCCGGTTCCCATTTTCCCCATTCCACCTGCCAGAACCGTTTGTAGTTCGCATTCGGAAAAACAACGATAAATCCGTCGCGGTCCGCAACATACGTCCAGGATGTGTAAATCGCCTGTCCCCATCCCGTCATCATGCCCCCGTGCATGGAAAGCACGAGCGGCGTCTTTTTCGACGGGTCATAGCTTTCCGGCACATACACATACCATTCGTCCGCAAGACCGTCGTCTGTCAATACTCCGTGAAATTCCTGAAGCCTTTCGGGGTATGGCTGCGAATTATTTCCGTTCTCATTTACCACGATATCGGTTCCCTTGATTTTCTCCGGAAGATACTCCCTGTTGTCATCGTCCGGTGTTCCCGGACGCAGCATCATTTTTTTCATTGATCCCCCTCCCAAATCGATTTATTTTGTTCTGCTCTCATTTTCCCATGCCTCTTTTGAATAGTCAAAATGATTCATTTTCACTTTTCCGTGAACTTCTGTTGTTTTTTTGACACACCTGCAAACAATATAGTATTCTCTCAAACAATATAGTATTATTTAGTCGGAAGGGCGGCGGTTTTATGAATACAGAAAGAAAACTTTACTCCATAAAAAAAATTTTCTTTACCAGTTTTTCACTCATCTTTGCGATTACGTTTGTATTACTCGTGCTCTACGCGTCTATCGCCTATTCGTTTATGACCCGCCAGACAGCCGAAACAATCGAATCGGCGCTGCGCATGTACCGCAACACACTGGAAAAAGAAATGGATGAAATCACTTCCTACCAGGACAAATTAATCTACAACAATTCCAATTTCATGATGCTTACTGTCTCAAACCTTTCTTCCCTGGAGCGGATCATCATCGAACAGAATACGCGAAAGCTCTTAGAGTCTCATGTATCAAACGACGAATGTATTTTTGTAAATACCGACAACGAAAAGACATCCCTGTATGTGCTCGGCTCCTCTTATTCCTCGAGTGAGATCGCAAATATGACGACCCTCAAACGCTTCCTGTTAGAACAATACCGCGAAGTATCATCCATTCAGTACGGGAACTGGAATATCATTGCCTTCGGCGGTCATTCCTATCTGACCTACGGAACCAAAAACAACGGAATCTGTATCATTTCCGCGATTCAGCTCGATAAACTGAGTTGTTTTATGACGAACACCGAAAACAGCAACCTCGGAGCTTTGCTGTTTATTGACGAGCAGTCGATTCTCTCCGATCTCTCCTATATCACCGATCTTAAACAGCCCTTTGAAACGCTCTCCGACGAGGAGCTTTATGAAAAACTTCGGTATCCGTCCAATCATTTGTTCACAAAGTACACGATCGCGTGTCTCCCTGTCAGCAACACGTCCGTCTATATGTCAGGCGTGTTTCACGCCGTCTACAAGGTGCCCTACGCGAAGCTGACGGTTGCGCTGATCATTCTGCTGATCCTGATATTATTCGCCTTTTTCTCACTCCTTCTGCTGCGGATCAATACCTTTCTCTTATATCCGCTCGAACAGATTCATACGGCGGCCAGACAGCTTGGCCGCTCCGCAAACAGCACGTATTCGCCGGCGACAAATACCAGCATCCTTGAATTTCGGCAGATTGACGAAGCGATCGCGGAACTTGTAAATACGAAAAATCAGATCAGCGACCAGATGCTGAAAGAGGCTTTTGAAAAGAATCGCGCGGTTCTGCAGTATTTTCAGCTTCAGACACGCTCGCACTTTATCATTAACTGTCTGAAAAGCCTGAACGGAATGGCGGAAACGGGCGACTATGCAAAAATGAAACGAATGCTGATCGCCTTTTCCAGCCATCTGAGATACATTTTCCGTGACAATCTGGAACTGGTTTCTCTCGCGGACGAGCTCGACGAAGTAAATGATTATTATAATATTATCCTTCTTGACCGGACGACTCCTATCATCTTAAACCAGCAGATTGATCAGGCGCTTTTGCCGTATAAGGTGCCCTCGCTTATCATTCAGACCTTCCTGGAAAATACGATCAAATATAATAAAGAAAACCGCAATCTTCTCATATTTGATCTCAAAATCACAGAGACCGCAATCAACGGCGTTCCTGCCATGCAGATTATGATCGGCGACAACGGCGTCGGATACAGTCAGAAAATTCTGGACACACTCAACAGTACGGCAAATAACCTGTATGCCGATAAACATGTCGGCATCGAAAACCTCAAACACCGGATTGACATTATTTACCGAAACAACTATGAACACACCTTTTACAACAGTCCCGCCGGCGGTGCAAAAGCAGTGATTATCCTTCCGCTGTTGAGGGAATCCCCGCAGATTCTGCACGGCACTTTGGACTTTGCAGCACATGAAAAGGAAGAAACAGATGAATCTTTTGCTTGTCGATGATCAGATTTCCGTTCTTGACGGACTTAAAAGCAGTATTCCGTTTTCCCGTTACGGGATCCGGAAGATTTTCACGGCTACCAACGCAGACGATGCCAGAGCCGTCATACAGTCCCATCCTGTCGATCTCATGCTCTCGGACATCGAAATGCCCGGCGAAAACGGACTGTCCCTAAACAAATGGGTAAAAGAACATTACCCTGCCATTCTGCGTGTACTGCTCACTTCCCACGCCTCTTTCCGCTACGCGCAGGAGGGTGTGAAGCTGGGCTGTTTTGACTATATCGTGCAGCCTGCCACCAAAGAAGAAATCGGAGATGTGTTAAGCCGCGCCACCGCACAGATCGCAAAATCCAGACAGTATTCGCTCTACCAGAACAATCTCTATATCTCAAGTATGGTGGAAAGCCTCTTTTCCCAGAATGAAAGCGATCGGATTATGGCGCAGAAAACGCTGACCGAGCGGGGGTATGCCCTGAAACCGGACACCCTGCTTCGGACCGTAATCATAAACCTTTACCCCTATCAGGATGAACATTCTTCCTTTAAACCGGAATATGATATTTTTACCATCCTTTTAAACGTCGCTTCCTTCACGTTTACGGCTTCCGGCGTAGTTCCGCTCGTCTGCAAAAACAGGTACCGACAGTTTGTTCTTCTGCTTTTTTCAAACGACAACTCCGTGGCCGATATTGATACCGCGCTGTATCGAACGTTCTATGACACGCTCGCAGAGGTCGTAAGCCCCGAACTGACCTGTTACGTCTCGGTGCTCGGAACGCTTGCATCCATACGGGAGGTTATTTTTTCCGCACATGCGCTCTTTCAGCAGGATGTGATCAAGAAAAAAGATATCTTCTTTCCTGCCTCTCACGCCGAAGAAAATACCAACCGGAATCTGTCGGAAAATATTTCCCGCTGGAGGAGGCTGCTTGACAACAATCAATACGAGGCCGTGGAAAATAATATTTTCGCGTATCTCGATTTTCACGCATCGACCGGACAGCTTAATTTTGATACGCTCTGTGAATTTCACCAGGAAATTTCGAAGATTTTTTTCATGTATCTATACCAGCAGAACATTAACGTCAGCGACATCTTTACCGCCGCATATACCTACGCCGATTTTATGAATTGCTGCAGGGATCTGCAGTCGCTGAAAAAAGGCGTGACCTTTATTGTCAGGCAGATTGCCGCCTACTGCGGCGCCGACACGGATCAGGACCCGGTGCAGCGGGCGAAAGCCTATATTCTTGCAAATTTATCCAACGATATTTCCGTAAAGGATGTCGCGGAACATATTCACCTGAATCCGGAATATTTTTCCAAGCTGTTCAAAAAAGAAATGGGAGAAAACGTAAAGAATTATATGCTCCGCATCAAAGTGGATGCCGCCAAAGACATGCTGGAAAACCCGAACATTCCGGTCAGCATCGTTTCCCTTGAACTCGGTTATTCGAACTTTTCCCATTTTACACAGATGTTTAAAAAACACGAGGGGATCACGCCTTCGGAATACCGAAAAACGTTCGCGCAGAAACAGGCGGACACACCGCCTGAAGAATAAAAAAGAAAAGGAGATTTACACGTATGAGTTATATGAGATTTAACTACAGAAGCCAGGCGCTCGGACACTACACCGATATTTCGATTGTCTATCCGACCGATCGCTACAGTTACTATGAGCAGGACCCTTCCACGGCCAGCGCCTTATCCATGGAGGGCAGACGCGCCCTCACCCTCACGCCGAACATGAAATTTCAGACCGTCTATCTGATCCACGGCGGCGGCGACGATGACACGCTGACCTATCGTTACAGCAATGCCGAGCGCTACGCCCAGGAAAACAATGTGATGCTCGTGACGCCCAATATCGCAAACTCTTTCGGCATCGATACCGCTTACGGCGTACCGTATCAGAAGTTCCTGTCCGAAGAATTGCCGGTTGTGATGCAGGCGCTTTTTGCATCGTCACCGAAGCGGGAAGATAATTTCATCGTCGGCTACGCCATGGGCGGCAATGTCGCCCTGGGAACCGCGCTGATGCATCCGGAACGATATACCGCGTGTGTCGATATCTCCGGCGGTATCGGCATGACCCTTGCCACGGAAACACTCAAGTCCGAATTGCTCAGTGATCATTTCAAAACGCATTTCCCGCTGTATAATTCCTCTTTCGGAGATGCTTCGGGCATTGACGGTTCCCGTTTTGATCTGGCCAGAATCGCGAAAGAAAAACTTGCTTCCGGCGATCCGGTATGTGAATTTCATGTTGTCTGCGGAAGCAATGAGTTTATCCGGGAGCGCGTCGAAGCGGATGTCGCCCTCCTCCGGGAAATCGGCTACCCTGTAAATTATATTCGCCCCAAAGGTTATGATCACGATTTTGTGCTGTGGGATGAATACATAAAAAAGGCGTTGGAGGAACTCCTCCCTTTAAAAAGAAGCGGTTCCGTATAAAACTGCCAAGCATGACATGCATGTCATGTTTGGCAGTACCGGGGCGCTCCCCTGTGCAGGGCGGTCAGATCCTGCGGTGCCGGCTATACGTCCAGCCTCCGCACAAACGGCGCTTCCCGTGTGTATGCGCTCCATTCCGGCAGTCCTTCCCCGCTGTCTTTTCTATTTTTTTATCTTATTCAGCCGCTCATTCAAAAGGCCGTACAATTCATCCGGCAGCCGCTTACGGATGTGATGCCAGATCGCGGTAAATGTCATTGCACTGCCCCCGGATAACCGCTTGGCCATAGCCGGATCTGCGAGAGCCAGCGGCGCTGCGATCAAGTCCCGCACCGCCTGTCTGCCTTCCTCGTAACGATAAATTTCGTCCATCGAATCATCCACCGAAAGATAGCCCTCACGGACGGTGATTTCGTCCGGCACGCGGGCCCCGGAACCGGAAAGCTCTGCAAACCACTGCGCCACCGCGCCTGCCACCTGCTTTTCCTCTTTGTAGACATATTCTCCGGGGAACTGCTCCACCCGCTCGAGTATCAGCATATCCGTGCAGCCTTCCGGCGTTTTTGCCAAAATCTCATTCAGCGGACGGTCCAGCGCAACTCCTTTAAATTCAAACACACGCGTTCCGTCCTGTCCGCCGGCGTACCTGCCGTTGACCCAGAGCTCCACGCGCGCGCGGTTGCTGTACACCCGAATATCGACCGCGTTCCCTGCACGCTTTCCAAATCGTTTTCCGCAGAGATAGACAAACGGCTCCGCGCTCCAGCATGCCTTGTAAAAATAAAACGCCTGCTTTTTCACGGCCCGGTCAAATGTCACAAGCCCTTTATTATTCCGTCCCTTACAGCCGCCCTCATCGCGGGCATCCGCAGCAAAATCAAACATATTCCAAAGCCAGGTCGCCCACAGATACGGCCGCTTTTCAAACGCCGCATATGCCTTTTCATGTACGAGCGCCTGATACTCCTCGGTATAGTCCTTCACTTTCGGGTCCGCGCTGTGCCAGCGCAGAATACTCTCCGCGCCGTACTCGCTGATCGCAAGCGGAATATCCGGCATCTGTCCGTGCCTTTCGTCGCAAAATGCACCGTGATCGTCCGCCGTCCCTTCATACCAGCCCATATACTCATTGTACGACGTCAAATCCGAGATATGGAACAATTCACTGTCCGGCTTAGTCATCCCGACATTGGCAACCGCAGTCAGTCTCGTCGGATCAAGCTCCTTTGCCGTCCGGTGCAGTTCCCGCAGAATTTCATACATTGCCTCTGATTCCCCTCCGATTCCAAGCTCATTGGCGAGTCCCCAGAAACAGATCGAAGGATGGTTATAGTTCTGCAGTATCAGCTCCCGCAGCTGCCGCCGCAGGTTCTCGTCCGCTGCTTCCCTTGCATCGTAGACGCTGATAAACGGGATTTCCGCCCAGACTACCATTCCGTTTCGATCGCACAAATCATAGAAAAACGGCGCCTGCTGATAATGCGCAAGGCGAATCGTGTTCGCGCCGATTTCGCGTATCAGCGCCATGTCCTCCAGATGCTCCGTCTCGGTAATCGCCCAGCCCATATCCTCGCGGTCCTGATGGCGGCAGACGCCGTGCAGCGGGTAAGACACGCCGTTTAAGAAAAATCCCTCCGCAGCGCTCACCGAAAAATCCCGGAAGCCAAAGTCGGCGGATATGCGGTCCTCAACCGTATCCCCTTCACACAGACAGAGCACGGCGCGGTACAGATACGGGTCCGCGCATCCGTGCCAGCGGCGCGCCCCCGGCACGTCAAGCGCAAGACGGACGGGTATACCGGCAGAACCGGTTTCGATTGGCTCCGATTTCGCCGCACGGTTCCCCTGCGCATCGTAGATTTCCGCATAGACCGTGTCTCCGCCCGACACAAAGGTCTCGATCTTTACATGCCCGTCACCGGCCGAAGGCGTCACAAAAACCGCATCCGTTCCGAAGCGCTCCACATCAAAATGCGCGTCACCGGCAAATACCAGAAGCTCCACGTCCCGGTAGATTCCGCCGAAAAACGTGAAATCTGCCTGCCTCGGATAAACGGCCTGCTCATTGCCGTTATCCGCACGCACACGAATCTCATTTTCTCCGTCTCTCAGATACGGCGTCAGATCCAGTGTAAACGCGGAGAAACCGCCTTCATGCGCTCCCACCGGGCTTCCGTTGCACCACACCTCTGCCGATTTGCTGACCGCCCAAAACCGGATATACACCTGTTTCCACTCCGGCTCCCTGATCAGATTTTTCCGGTACCAGGCAGCCCCCTGATAATAATCGCCTCCGCCGTCCTGCCCGTCTGCGGCATTCCACGTATGGGGCAGTTTGACACGCTCCCACACCGCCTCCGCTCCCGGCAGATCTCCCTGATAAAACTCCCACGCTTCATTCCATTTGATTGTATTCCGCATCATATCCCGTCCGCCTTTCTCTCTTCATATTCCGCATGAAAAACAGCTGCCCTCACTTTATATCCAGCCGCCGGACATACGGATTTTCCTGTGTGTATGCGCTCCATTCCGGCAGCCCGTCCCCGTTCGGATTTCCGTTTTTCATAAAGTTCGTCCAGTATCCGATCATCTCCGCGGACAGCGCATGATCCGCCTCCGTAAACGGTCTCCAGCAGTAGGAAAGACTGCCGAACACATACCACAGCTCCGCCGAATGAAACGCGCCGCTCTCGTCCCCCGGCAGCTTTCTGTCAAAATAATACACATACGCTTCCGTCCGCCCGGCCCCGCTCACTTTCTCTGCAAAGGCAAGGTTGGCCGCCTGCATCGGATTGTTTTCCGGCAGACGCTCCGTCCGGTTTTCCGTCGTCAGGTCGTCTCCGTTTGCACCGAGCAGATAGGGGATTGCATGAAAGCGTCCCTCTTCTATTAACGCATCCTGATCCTTTGTCAGCAGTTCCCCGTCAATGACAGGGACAAACGGCATCCCCTTCCGCTGTATAAACGCCTGCGCCACCGCGGCTTCTGCGGCCCGCATCATCTCCTCCTCCGAAGTCTCATACAGCGCGGCAAGCGCCCGCTTCCTCTGTTCCTGACCTTTTGTCCATTCCCTATCACGGATTCCGAGCGCGGCAAGCAAATCCTCGGCAAAGCCGGATGCCCTTTCGATGCTGCGGCACTCGCCAAGCGGATGCCTGTACCCGCCTCCGCTCTGTAAAATCATGCGCGCAAACAATCCGTCGGTCTGTTCCGACACCGCGAGTACCTGCAGACTCATCGCCCCCGCCGACTGGCCGAACACCGTCACATTTTCGGGATCGCCTCCAAACGCCGCGATATTTTCTCTGACCCACGCAATCGCCGCAATCTGGTCCCAGAGACCGTAATTGCCGCCCGCCTCATTCTCCCCCGGAACGCCGAGCAGCGGATGGCACAGAAAGCCAAGCGCGCCAAGCCGATAATTGACGGTGACGACGATCACACCCGCCTTCGCCAGATTGTCGCACACAAAGGGCAGGTTGCTCCCCGCCCCGCCCAAAAAGGCGCCTCCGTGTATATAGACCGCCACCGGCAGCTTTTCCTGCGAACGCGCCGTATCCTTTCGCCCCGGAACCCATATATTCAGATACAGACAGTCCTCACTCATTCCGCAAGCAAAATCCGGATTGCTGTAAAATTCCTTTTTATAAAACGTATCCCGCGGATTTTCGGTCTGCATGCTTCGGCAGCCGAAATGATCCGCCCTGTATACCCCGCTCCAGGGTTTTAGCCTGCGGGGCTTGTGAAAGCGCAGCGGCCCGACCGGCGGCTTTGCATAAGGAATCCCCAAAAAGATCTCGCATCCGTTTTTTGCCGTTCCCTCAATCTGTCCGTAATTTGTACTTACAACCATCCGTTTCCCTCCTGTTATTTTTTCCGCTGTCTGAACTCCTGCGGCGTCATCCCCACCTGCTCCTTAAATATTTTCGTAAAATAAGAAGAATAGGATATGCCGACTCTCTCCGAAATACCGGTAATCGACAGGCTTGTCTTTGTCAGCAGCTGCTTTGCCACGGCTATACGCCTTTTTGTAATGTAATCCGTGAGCGCAGCTCCTGTTTCCTTCTTAAAAATCCGTCCGAGATACCCCGGACTGACATGAACCATTGCCGCGAGCTCATCCCTCTGCAGGTTCGGGGCGGACAAGTTTTCCGCAATCAGCTTTTTGACCTGAGCGACCAATTCCTCTGTCGTCTCCTCCGTGCCGGCCTCCGCAAATTCAGACAGACTGATTGTTTTTTCTTCCAGCAATATCTTCTTTTCGATGCGCAGAAGAATCGCTTCCAGCTCCTCATACGGAATCGGTTTCAGCAGATAATCCTCCACTCCGAAGCGCAGAGCCTCCTGCGCATAGGTAAATTCCGCATGGCCCGTATAAAAAACAGCGCGCACCTTCGGCGCAAACTCTCTTGCCCAGCGGATCAGCTCCAGTCCGTTTCCGTTCGGCATCTCAATATCCGCAATCAGAATATCCACCGGATACATTTTCAGCATTCGGATCGCAGTCGCCTTGCTGTGGCATTTACAGACTTTTTCGATATCCAACGCCTCCCAGTCAATTCCCTCCTCCAAACCGAGAATTGCAAGCTCGTCATCGTCTACAATGAGCACACTGAATTTACGCATCACCGCTCCCCTCTGTCACACATCCTCATTCGCCCCGTCATCGACCGCGATGTAGGGTAACTTTATCGTCGTCACCGCCCCGCTTTCATTTTCCAGCCGGATATCCGACCTGTCGCCGTAAATCAGGCACAGTCTGCGGTAAACATTTGTCAGGCCGATATGTTCGCTCTCACCGATATGTTTCCAGTCAGATTCAAGCAATTCATCGCTGTACCCGACCCCGTTATCCCGAATCCGGATCCACAGATATTCTTTTGCATCATCCACCTGCACCCGAATCAGAATCCGATTGCTCTCTCTCAGAGAAAACGCATATTTCACACTGTTTTCCACAAAGCTTTGAATCACAAACGGCGGGATAAGCGCGCCAAACGTTTCCTCCCCGGCCTCAATTTCGCATATAATCTGCTTCATATAACGAATTTCCTGAATTTCCATATAAGCTCTTACATGCTCCAGCTCCCGCTTAAGCTCAACCAGCTCCGCCGCATCCCGAAACATATAGCGGGAATAGTCCACAACCGACTGGGAAATCCTCTGAATCGTGTCGTAATCTCTGCACTGAGCCAGCGAATAAATGATATTGAACATATTCGCATAAAAATGAGGTTTAATCTGAAGCTGCAGATACTGCATCGTCGCTTTCTGCATCTCCAGCCGGCTTTCGTACTTCTCAATCTTCAGCTGCTTTATCCTGCCGACCATATGATTAAAGGAGCGTACCAGCTGACCAAGCTCACTGATTCCCGACTGCTCTGCCACCGTCACATCCAAATCCCCGGCCGCAATCCGCGCCATTGAATCTGCAATACTGCGAATCGGCATCCCGACATAAACGTGCAGCAGCGCGGACACTGCGGGCACAAGAATCATTAAAATCAGAAATACCAGAAAAAAAATCAGCCGGAATACCTTCATATCCTCAAGAATACTCTGCTTGTCCGTCAGCATTCCGAAATAGTACCCGGTCTGTTCCGAGACATATCCGGTCTGCAGATACTGTTTTCCGTCCACCGAAATGTAAGTCCCCTCCTGTTGGGGAGAGAGCACTCCCGCCACTGTACCGGAAGCCGCGATCACTCTGCCGTCCTCCTTGGCCACAAACGCGATTCCCGTCTCTTTATACTGCGCGCCGGAAAGCATCCGGAGAATCTTTTTCTCCGACACGCAGGCAATCAGATAGCTTTTCTCAATTTTTAGCACGCGCAGCATGTAATTCCCCTGCGGACACATGCAGACCATATACCGCCGCAGAAAATCCTTCGCGTTCCCAGTGATCATCGTGCCAAGCAGCTCTTTTAATTCTCTGCGCGCCTGATAATTTCCCTCCGTCCCCGTCTCAAGCCATACCATTCCGTCCGCGCGATCCGTATAGACCAGCACAAAATCAATCATGTCCGACCATGATACAATACTGCCGAGAGACGCAAGCACCGTATGCTGCGCCTCCAGCAGCCGTATGGGGTCCGTCTCACTGCCCAGAGAATAATAGAGCTGCGTCACCGTCCTTTCTGCGCCGTTGTAAAGTGACTCATAGATAAAGCTGTCCGAAATTTCCAGCGCATCCTCGATATCTTCCTGCACAATGCGGACGCTTTTGCGTATCGTCTCTTCCGCCCGCTGCGTCAGCATGCGAAGCATCCACGATGAGGTGAAGGCGTAGATCACTGCAAGAAGAATCAACATCCCAACCCAGTAATATCGAATCCAGCTCTGCAGTGATATCTCTGTTTTCATCCTGCGCCTCCTCCGTTATCCTTTTACCGCTCCGACCGTAAGTCCCTTCATATAATATTTCTGGAAAAACGGATACAGAACAATCATCGGCAGCATGCCGACCACCGCGATCGCCATTCGCAGCGTCAGTGACGGAATCGCTGCGGCATCGGTCGCCACCATCGACGCATCCATGGACTGCGCCAGGTACTGCGCATTCGTCAGCATATTGTTGAGCAGCGCCTGTATTCCCACCAGCTTCTTATCTGTAATATAGTATAAACTATTTGTCCAGTCATTCCAATACATCAGTGCTTTCATAAAGCCGATCGTCGCAAGAATCGGAACGCTCAGCGGCAGCACAATCTTAAAAAAGATTCCGAATTCCGTCATTCCGTCGATCCGCGCACTCTCCAGAATTTCCTGCGGGATATTGTTCTGAAAATAAGTTCTTGTAATCATAATATGAAAAGCGCTGCACAGCAAAGACGGAATCAGAAGCGCCCATATCGTATTTTTGATGTGAAATATATTGCACCACATCATATAACTCGGTACGAGACCGCCCGAAAACAACATCGTAAAAAGCACATAAAAGCTTAAAATGCGCTTGCCCGGAAGCCCCGGAACCGTCAGCGTATAAGAAATCATCGTCGTGATGACCACACTGACCGCGGTACCTGCCAGCGTGACAAAAATCGTCACCAGATACGAATGAAACACACTGCCCTCCCCGAAAATATACCGATAGGCCGTAACATCTATCTTTTTGGGAATCAGCGAATACCCGTATTTGATAATATCAGACTCCGGTGAAAGAGAGGACATGATCAAAAGCGCTACCGGGAAAATAACCATCACGGTCATGCAGATCATAATCATATGAGCCGTTATCTGAAATCCTCTGTCCTTCTTAACCATTTCCCCACCTCCTAGAACATCGCATTTTCTCTGCTAAATTTTCTGACCAGCGCATTTGTAATCATCACAAGGCAGAAGCCGACTATCGACTGATAGAAGCATGCCGCAGCCGACATCCCCATATTGGCCGTGTTCATCAGTCCGCGGTACACATAGGTATCAATCGTCTGCGTCACGTCGATGATTGCCCCGCTGTTCATCGGCACCTGATAAAACAATCCGAAATCCGAGTTAAATATCTTTCCGACCGATAAAATCGTCAGCGTGACAATCGTCGGAACCAGGCAGGGCAATGTAATGTTCATAAAACAGCGGAACCGGTTTGCCCCGTCGAGATTTGCCGCCTCGTAAAGTCCCGGATCGATCGCCGACATATTGGCGAGATACAGAATACAGTTCGAACCCGTCATCTGCCAGAAATGGATAAAAATCAAGATAAACGGCCACCATTTCTGTTCGCTGTAAAAGGAAACCGGTTCGAGACCGAGCGGCGCTAAAATATGCATATTGATATATCCGGTATCCCCCGCAAGCAGCGCATTTGCAAGATAGGAGATAATGATAATCGACAGAAGCCCCGGAAACAATATGACTGTCTGATACACTTTTCTGGACATCTCATGCTTCAGTTCATGCAAAAGATAAGCCACCAGAATCGAGATGACGGTCCCGATCACAATAAAGGCAAGGTTATATAAAATTGTGTTGCGTGTCATAATCCACGCATCAGCGCTCTGAAATAAAAATTTAAAGTTGCTAAGTCCTACCTTTTCACTTCCGAAAATGCCCCCGCTCACCGTATATTTTTCAAATGCCAGAATCAGGCCGCCCATCGGAATATAGCTGTTGATAAAGAAATAAATGCAGGCCGGCAGCGCCATTATATAAAACGGCCAGTAACGTTTTGCCAGTTTCTGAAAATTTGTTTTTTTCATAACTTACTCAGCCTCCAGAAACGCATCCAGCTGACGCTGTTTCTCCGCGATGACAGTGTCAAGGCCGTTTTCCTTAAGCGCCGCGTTAAATTCGGGAAGATATACCTCCGGGTCAAGCGCGCCGCACTCCAGACCAATCTGATATTTGCTGCAGACATTGTCTAACTGTGTAATCTCATTCGTCACATTCGCCGTATTAAAACCAAACCCGAGCGCTTTTGATTTCTCCGCATTTGTGTTGCTGTCCACAAGAAGCTGCGCATATTCCGGATTCTCACTCTCCCAGCGGATTCTGTTCGTATTTGAAATCGCCGAACCGAGATGGTAGGTACAGCTCGACGGATCCTGCCCGTCCACATAGCAGCCCATTCCGTCTTCGTTGATCTGATAATGCTCGCCCTCTATTCCGTAGCTGATCAGATTTCCGATCTCCTCGTCCGAAAACCAAAGATTCAAAAATTTCATGCACGCTTCGGGGTGCTTTGTATTTGACATCACCGTGTATGTAACATTGTTGTAGGTTCTTGCAACCGGCACGTCGAGCATCACGATTCCCATATCTTTTCCGCATGAGGTCGACTGATAGAAAGACGTGTTAAAATCGGTCTGTCCGAGTGTCGAAAAGGCCGCGTCATTCTGCGTCAGAACCGTAAATGAATCGGTCTGTGTCTGAATATCCTTATTCGAATACCCCTTCACATACCAGTCGTGCAGAATCCCGCAGAGCCTTGCATACTCCTCCGTCTCAAACAGATTTACCACCTCGGTGTTATCCCCGCCGTTCATCAGAACTCCGTAGTTATTGCCGAGGTCATCCCAGGTACCGTACTGGAACACGGGCGCCGTGTTGCCGCTATTTGAGACAAACGGCGTCATATCCGGTTTTGCCGCTTTCACCGCCTCCAAAACGGCTCCCCAGTCCTCTAAGGTTTTGACCACGGCTACCTGATCCTGCAAACCAAGCTCATCCACCACATCCTGTCTGTATATGATTCCCATCGTCCACGCGTAAGATGCATAAATCGGAATCGCATACTGTACGCCGTCCACTTCTCCGCTCTTTAAATATTCACCCTCCATCGCAACGATATCCTGACCGTATTCCTGCAAAAGATCCGTCAGATCATACGCAGCGCCCTGGGAGACCGCATTTAAATATCCCCCGTAATTTGCGAGAATATCCACATCCTCCGTTCCGCTTAAGAACAGCGAATACTGTTGAAACCACTGTCCGAACTCGTACGCCTTAAATTCCACCTCAACGCCGATTTTCTCCCTGCTGATCTCGTTGACCGCCGCCATCACTCGATCCATATCATCAAATTTGTTTGCAGTCGGTACATAAATTTTAATTTTTTCGATCTCCGCCTGGCTCTGACTGCCCCCGGAACTTTCCGTACCCGCGGCGCTGCCGTTTCCGTCTGCACTGCCTGCCGCATCCTTGTCTCCGCCGCACCCTGCGAGCATCGTAAGCCCCAGCGCCGCCGCCAATAATACGCTGATTGTTTTCTTTCTCATAAAAAAACCTCCCTTTGTTCTGATAAAATCAGTTTACAAAAAAAGGACGCCGTAAGATATCAATATCGAAACCACAATTTATACTATCGAAACCATTCTCTGTACGGGAAAACCCCTGCCGCAATCCCATGGAATCACAGCAGGGGTTCTCTCTTTTTATTCTTCTCACATCCTGTCGCAGGACTGTTATTTCACCGGAACAAGGGTTTCCTTCCCGCCCATATACGGCCGCAGCGCCGCCGGAATATTGACGCTTCCGTCCTCGTTGAGGTTGTTCTCGAGAAATGCGATCAGCATACGGGGCGGAGCGACCACGGTGTTGTTCAACGTGTGTGCAAAATACTTCGCGCCGTCTTTCCCCTTTACGCGGATCTTCAATCGACGTGCCTGTGCGTCGCCGAGATTCGAGCAGCTTCCGACCTCGAAATATTTCTTCTGGCGCGGAGACCACGCCTCCACGTCGCAGGATTTCACTTTCAGATCGGCAAGATCTCCCGAGCAGCACTCCAGCGTGCGCACCGGAATATCGAGACTGCGGAACAGATCCACGGTATTCTGCCACAGCTTGTCATAGTACAGCGGGGATTCCTCGGGTCTGCAGACCACAATCATCTCCTGCTTCTCAAACTGATGGATGCGGTAGACGCCGCGCTCCTCAATGCCGTGCGCTCCCTTCTCCTTGCGGAAGCACGGAGAATAAGAAGTCAGCGTGTAGGGCAGCTTCTCCTCGTCATTGATGGTGTCGATAAACTTGCCGATCATCGAGTGCTCGGAGGTACCGATCAGATACAAATCCTCCCCCTCGATCTTATACATCATCGCGTCCATCTCGTCAAAGCTCATCACACCGGTCACCACATTGCTGCGGATCATAAACGGCGGAATCACATAGGTAAATCCACGGTCAATCATAAAATCGCGCGCGTAGGAAATCACTGCGGAGTGCAGCCGCGCGATATCCCCCATCAGGTAGTAAAATCCGTTTCCGGCCACCTTCCCGGCCGCATCCAGATCAATCCCGCAAAAGCGTTCCATGATCTCGGTGTGGTACGGAATCTCAAATGCCGGAACCACGGGTTCTCCGAACTTCTCAATCTCCACATTGCAGGAATCATCCTTTCCGATCGGCACCGAAGGATCGATGATATTCGGAATCGTCATCATAATCTTTGCGACCTTCTCCTGCAGTTCGCGCTCCCGCTCCTCAAGCTCGGACAGACGGGACGCGCCTTCTGCGACCTGGGCCTTTACCGCTTCCGCCTCGTCTCTTTTGCCCTGTCCCATCAGCTTTCCGATCTCCTTTGAGAGCTGATTTCTCTTTGCGCGGAGCTCGTCCGCCTCCTGCTGCGTCTTGCGCGCCTGCGCGTCTAACGTGATCACCTCGTCCACAAGCGGCAGCTTGTGCTCCTGAAACTTATTTTTAATATTCTGCTTTACAATCTCCGGATTCTCTCTCAAAAACTTTAAATCAATCATCGCTATTCCTCCATAATCGGTTGCTGTTCACGGCTCGAGGAACCGCTCATAAGAATATTCGTATTATATACTGATCATGGACAAATTGCAAGCGGGAGATTCCGCTCCTACAGGATGGTATCATCCCGCAGCGCATCGATCGGATTACTCCGGAGCACCTTCTTCGCGCCCAGATAATAGGCAAGTCCCACGCATCCGAAAACGGCCGCGGCAAATACCGCCATCTGCAGAAACGGCACTTCCCCGAGAAAAAGCGCCGGCGGAAGGTAGCTTATCCGGATAAATGCGGCCACGGCCGCAGCGGTGACGGGCAATGTCAAAAGCACCGGCCGCCCCGCAAGCACAAGCGCCTCGACAAAAAAGATTTTTTTCATTTCGTCCGGGATCATCCCGACCGACAGATAGCGGGCAAATTCCCGTTTCCGCTGGCGCACAAAACCGAACGTATTGGAAAATACATTTCCGATTCCGATTGCCGCAAGCAGGATGCAAAAGACGGTAAGAATTGCTTTCATCCCGCTCATCATCCTGTCATTGTCAAGCCTTTCCTGAATGCGGTTTTCGATTTCCGTCTCATACGTCCCGCCAAGCAGCCGCAAAACCGCGTTCCCGATTTCATTCAATTGCGCCGGCGTTTCCTCCTCTGTCAGAATCCGGATATAGCAGTCCTCTTCTGCGCCCTGCACCTGCTCTTTGATTTCGTTCCAGCACGACACAGGAAGGAAATGCACCAGCCCGTAAAAATCCAGCGTCCCGTACTCCTCCCGCAAAACGGGAACCTCCTGCGTATACCCGAGCACCGGAAGCTTAACGGTTACATCCTCTTTCCCCGCCCGCGCGAGTGTTGTCGCGCCCTCTTCTCCGGTCAGATAGGGAAATGCGCGCCGCGCGCGGAAATTCGGATCTGCGGCATCGTAAGTCCTGTTTAAAATCACCGCGCCGGAAAGCTTCGCCTCGACTCCGATCCGCGTACAGTATTCCAGAAAACTTGCATCATCGATAATCACAAGCGGCGCATTGACCAGCCATCCGCCGTCTGCGGCGGACACATACTCCGCGGGCGCATCGGCGAGTCCTCCCGCTTTTTTCATTTCCGCGCCGAGCTCTTCCGGCGCGACAAACCGTTTCGCCATTGCTTTCTGATACACCGTGCCGCTCTCGATTCCGGAAATTGCCCGCACGGCGTCCGCCTCCGCAAACCCGCCGATTTCCGTATCTTTCACAGTCACCATCACATCCCAGGCATCCTGATATCTCTCAAAATAGCTCTCTCTCTGGCTGACCGTCGCCACCGCAAAAAAGCACATCAGAAAAGAAAAAGACAAAAAAGCGAGCGTCAGGGAGATCGAGGCGGTGCGCAGGGCCTTTTTCTGCGCCTTGAGCGCATTTTGGGCAAGCTCACCCGGCAGCCCGAACAGCCGCGATACTATGCGGGAATCCCTTTTCCGTTTCAGCGTAAATTCACCGGTATTTTTCATTGCTTCAAGCGGCGTCAGCCTGCTTAATTTCTTCGCGGGAATCCATGCGGAAATCCATATCGTCAGCGCCGCAAGGAGCAGGGATGCGGGCAGCAGCAGCGGATGATACGAAAACGGCAGCACAAGCCTTCCCCCCACATCGGCCAGCACGAGATTCATCCCCTCCACAATGCCCATGCCGGTGAAAATACCGAGCACATTACCGGCCGCAATCGGCACGGTGCATAAATAAAACGCCTCCTGCAAAAGGCAGGCGCGTATCTGCCGCGGCGTCGCCCCGATACTCGAGAAAATACCGAACTGGCGGATCCTTGTATGCATCGTTACCGCAAACGCATTGTGAATCACGAGCACAAGCGAGAGACAGGCCGCCGCCACAACCATGCAGAAAAACGGAAACACCCAGCGCAGCGCCGTGTCGGAGGAATCCCGGATCAGATACAGATTCAGCAGCGCATAGTGATACGTTACCGCCTCTGGCGGAAGGCCCGCAAGCCTGGCAATCTGCGGCATATCCTTAAAAATACTCCGCATATTATTCAAATAAATATCCGCCGCAGTCCCGTTTTCATCGGACAATTCCGCGTTCATAACTGCGTTTTCCACATTCGCATAATTTCGGATCAACGCAAGCTCCGCTTCCGTGATCTCGCCCGTCATGCGGGCCTGCCAGTCCCCCTCTTCCGCTTTCAGCCGCTCAACCTCATAGAACCATAAATTGTAGGAGAGGCTGCACAGCAGGGACAAAAGCAGCGCGGAAAGAAACGCTGCAAGCATCACGGAGACGCCCGACGTGCGGTTATGTTTCAGATAGCCGGATAAATAATCTTTCCACATAGCTACCTCCTCTCGTCGCCGACGATGCGGCCGTCTTCCATCGTTACAATACGGTCCGCCCCAAGCGCAATTTTCTCGTCATGCGTGATCAGCACGATCGTCTGTTTTAAATTCCGGTTTGACAATTTCAGCATATCCATCACCTCCGCGGAATTTTTCTGATCCAGATTCCCGGTCGGCTCGTCCGCGAGCAGCAGTGCGGGACGGTAAATCAGAGCGCGGGCAATCGCCGCCCGCTGCTGCTGGCCTCCCGACAGCTGATTCGGCAGCATCTCGAGTTTGTCTGCAATCCCCAGCGCATTTACCACCTTATCGAAATATTCCGGGTTCGGTTTCTTCTTATCCAGCAAAAGCGGCATTAGTATATTTTTCCGGGCGGAAAGCGTCGGTATCAGATTGTAAAACTGATACACAATCCCCACCTTTCTGCGCCTAAACAACGCCGCATCGGTCTGATTCAGCGCAGAAAGATCCGTTCCGTCGATCACGACCTTTCCCTCCGTCGGCCTGTCCACCGTCCCCAATATGTGCAGCAATGTGGACTTTCCGGAACCGGAGGCTCCTACGACTGCGACAAACTCCCCCTTCTCGACGGATAAATCAATCTGATCTAACGCAACCGTCCGGTTCTTGTCGGCGCCGTACACCTTCCGCACCTTTTCACATCTCAAAATCTCCATGTCCTGACTCCCTTCCCGTTTTTCTCTTTTATTATACCAACGAAAAGTGACAACTCAGTGACAGTACATACGGACTTCAAAACATGCCCCGCCCTCCGGCAGATTGCAGGCGGCAACGGTCCCGTTCTGGCTCTCGATAATCGCTTTTGAGAGGGCGAGCCCGATGCCGATTCCCCCGCTGCCCGCATTGCTCCCCCGATAAAACCGCTCAAAAAGATGCGGGAGATCCTCCCGCGCAAATCCCTCCCCGCTGTCCCAAATCCGAATCCACGTGTAGATGGGATTCTGCTCATAAGAGCAGCAGACGCATCCCCCGCGCGGCGTGTGTTCCATGCAGTTTTTCATAAGATTCATAAGCGCTTCCATCGTCCAGTCCATATCGACGCAGATGACCGCCGGCTCCGCTTCCGGTATCGCGACGGAAACGCCCGCCTTTCCAAACAGGTCACACAGATTATCGGCCGCGAGCGTCAGAAGCGTAAAAACATCCGTCTCCTTTTTTTCAAGCGCCAGCGTCCCCTCGTCAATGCGTGACAGCAACAGCAGCCCATCCGCCAAACGGGTCAGATGCGCTAGCTGACAGCGGATCTTATCGAGATATCCCGGAGACGGATTTTCGGACAGCATCTGTACGGACAGAGAGATCGCCGTGATGGGCGTTTTAATCTGATGCGCGATATTCGACAGATTTTCCGCGAAATTGCTTCTGGCGGCAAGCGCCGCCTCCCTCGTCTGATACAGCTCCGTGACCGTCTTGCCGATTTCATCCTGCAGCCCGGAAAACGCATCCTCTCCGCCGAAAAAAAGCCCGCCGTCCCCTCCGGTATTTACCTTTTCGAGGGAATCCGCAAGCCGTGTGATACGTTCCGTATTTCTTTTGTTCCAGAGCAGAACCGTGACAAAAAACAGCGCCGCTCCCGCCGCAAAACCTGCGGCCGCAAATAAAGGTCCGGCTGCCGCGGTCTGCAGAAAGACGCTCCTGTCATAGCCCCAGGCGCATATGATATTTTCCTCCGCCGAAGGCTCCACCCCATAGCGGTACTCCTTCAATGCGGACAGAATCGCCCCTTTCGCCTGCGGCTCCCTTTCTATAGCATCCCCGCAGATTTCCCCCAGCACCCGGATCTGAACGCGGTTGTAATACCCGGCAGAAAGGAACGCGGTAACAGACGCCGCGAGCAGACTGACGGCCAGCACAAAGCCCGCCGGTACCATCCTGTTTTTTCTTTCTCTCACAATTCTTCCTCCATACGGTATCCGATACTCCGCACCGTTTTTATGCAGGCCGGCTGATGCAGCTTTTCGCGCAGACGCTTCACCGCAACGGTAAGCGTATTGTCATTGACGAAATTTCCGTTGTCGTCCCAGATCTCCCGCAGCAGCTTTTCTCTCGTAACCGTTTTCCCCTTATTTTGCAGCAGCGACAGCAGCAGCTGATATTCGAGCGGCGTCACGTGAACTTCACGTGAATCACAGAAAACCAGACATTTCTCCCTGTCAAGGGCTATTCTGCCGCACGACAGCCGGTTTCCCGAGACATCCCCCGCTCTCCGCAGCAGGGCGCGGATCCGCGAGAGCAGGACCTCAAGCTCAAATGGCTTCACCACGTAATCATCCGCACCGTTTTCCAAACCGCAGACAACATCGCAGGCGTCTCCGCGGACCGTAAGGAAAATTACGGGCAGTTCTTTCCGGTTCGCGCGAATCCAGCGGCAGAGTCCGTCTCCGCTTCCGTCCGGCATATTCCGATCGATCAGCGCCAGTGCCGGCGGCGTCTTTATCAGCGCCTGTTTTGCCTGTTCAATCTCAAAAAAGACAAATACCCGGTAGCCGCGGCGCTCCAGATATTCCTTGACGGTCCGGGCTATGGTCTCGTCGTCTTCTACATAATAAATGTCTGTCATTCCGCACGTCCTCCTCCGAAAACATACCCTCCGTTCAGTTCGGGTCCGCCTGGCCCCATTCCATCCACGCGGCCAGCAGCTCGGCCCGCTTTTTCCAGGTATGCCCGTCCCGCACTTTCGGCTTTCCTTCTGCAATAATATCCTGCATCCGCGATTCATTCTGCAGCAAATCCTTCACCAGTCCCGGCAGTGCCGCGAGATTATCAAGGTCATAGTAGCAGACCCCCTCCCCCTCCGCGAGCTCCCCGCAAAGATAACGGCTCCGATCCGTCACGCAGACCGCGCCGTTTAAGACGGAATTAAAAACTCTGTCATGCGCGCCGTCTTTAAACCAGGGCATCACATTCAGGGACACCTTTGCGTCCGCCAGCATACGAAGGCACTCTTCGGAATCCGTCTGCGGATGGCAGATCAGCTTTTCGGGGCGCTCCACATCCGCAAGCTCCTCCCAGCCCTTTCCCACCACATGTACCGGAATGCCGGCATTCACAAGCGTGCGCACGGCCGCGCCGCGCCAGTAATTGCGGATGTATAAATCAATAAAAATCATTTTCGACAGCGCAATGCGCAGCATGTCCTTCGGCTGCTCCCCCATCTCCCGCTCGCAGCAGCGCAGTGCCGCCTGCTCGACGGTCTCGTCCGGTTTTCTGATCAGCTCGTCGATAATCCCCCGGTAAAAGGCCGCATACTCGTCGTTGATCCAGTGAATATACGGCTCAAAAAAGGACAGCTTCGTGTAATTTCCGGTCAGAATCACATCGTATCTCCGGGCCGAAATCGGCCGGTCCGTCTCACCCTCCTCCCCGGCATACTCCGTTCCCGCAAGCGGCAGAAAACCGGCATGCGCATATTCCGGATAGAACTCTTTAAAGTACGCCCCGTGAAGCCGGTCGATGCTGATGTGGCGGTAGCCCTCCGGCAGATTACAGAGCCTTTCATGGTAAAAATAGGGATGGTCGGCCGCAATGTTATAGCAGAAAATCCGGTACTCGTCCCAGACATAGCCGATGCCCTCGCGGTACACGCCCGGCTCCTGCTCCAACCCCTGAAAATTAAACGTGAGCATCACCGTCTCGCCGGGCTTTATAAACTTCCGCAGCCGCCTCGCGCTCTGTCCCTCCTGCTTTAAGTCAAAAAAGAACACCGAATAACCCATCTCCGAAAAACGCTCTGCCAGCCGCTTCGAGAAATAGGTCAGCGTCTCCACGCCTCCCTCAAACATCACAATGCGTTTCATTCCTCTTTCTCCTTCACCTTTTAGATAAGAAAAAAGCTGCAAACGGTTGCAGCTTCTCTCTTTTATTCATGCCGCAGGGCATCGATTGGATTTAAGTTTGCCGCCTTGTAGGACGGGAACACCCCGAACACGATTCCGATCGCCATTGAAAACAGCACGGAGATAATCGCCGCCGGGATACTGATCGCGACCGGCGTCGTGGTGATATAAGAAATCACCTGCGCTAAGACCGTTCCGGCGAGCACGCCGAGGATTCCTCCGAGGCTCGTGAGCACCGCCGCCTCCGTCAGAAACTGGCCCAAAATCTTGCCCTTTCTGGCTCCGATTGCCTTCTTAAGCCCGATTTCCTGCGTGCGCTCGGTCACGGAAACCAGCATGATATTCATGACGCCGATACCGCCCACAATCAGAGAGATTCCGGCAATCCAGATCAGCATCGTATTCGTGGAGCTGCTTAACTCCTGTATCTGCTGCGCCTGCTCGAGCAAATCCTTCGCCTTGTATTTAATGGTGTCATCCTTCGGTGAGAGATAACTGTTTAAGATATCCGCACAGCTCTTTCCCACCGCCGTCATATTGTCGGTACTGTCCACCCGCACAACCACATTCTGCGGCTCGTCATACTGGTAAATCGTCGGCCACGTCGTGTTCGGGATATACACGGACCCCGCTGATTCCTGCGAATACGTGTAATAGTCCTCGATGGAATTGATGACCGGCTCGAATACCTTTGCCTTTGTCACAACACCCACAACAGTGTACGGCTCCTTCTGAATCTCCACCGTCTTTCCGACCGGATCCTCCCCCTGGAAAAGCGCATCGGAAGAATTTGCATCCAGAATCGCCACCTTGCGGTATTCCGTATAGTCGGACGCACAAAAGCCTCTTCCCGACCGCATAATGTAGTTGCAGGTATCAAAATAGCTCTGGTCGACCCCCACAACATAGCCCCCCGAAAGGCCTGTATTCAGGTAGTACACACCGTTGTAATCCTGGCGTCTCAGATAGCTCGAAACATTCTCCACATGCTCGATATCCCGGATTTCCTGCAAAACGGAATCCGCCACCAGCGGCACTCCCTCCGGAATGCCGTTGTAGTCCATCTCATATTCCCATTCGCCCTGATACAGCGATACCTCGACGGTATTTTCGCCGGAACCGATGAGGTTTTCCTTAATCTGTTCATTCGTTCCCTGAATTGTGGAAACAATCGCGATAATCGCTGCAATACCGATTATAATTCCCAGCATTGTCAGGAAGGAACGCATCTTATGAGACCAGATTCCCTGAAAGGATAATCTAATATTTTCAAACATTTCCGTTCCCCCTAGTAATAATATGTGTCATCCGCATCGGTGACCGGCGTGCCTTCGACCGCCTCTTTTCCGTACGGGAATGCGATCCTGTCCTCCTCCGACAGACCGCTCTTGATCTCAACGGCCGAGCCGTAAATCGTCTTTCCCGTAGTCACATACTGTTTTTTCAGAAGATTATTTTCATCGGCAATCATCACATAGGATTTGCCGTCTTCCTGCCTCACGTATGCCTTTTCGATATATATCGCTTTCGTGTCGCCTGCGCTGCTTTCCGCCTGTATCGAGAGATCGACGGATTCCCCGTTCTTTAATGCGGAACTGTCCTCGATATGCGCCGTATAGCGGTAGTAGGAGACATTCGGATTGCCTTCTCCCCAGGAATTTCCGCTGGTCGGATAATCCGATATCTCCGTCACCGTCGCTTCAAAGTTCATACCGGACTCCCAGGAATTTGCCATGACAATCGTCCCCGGCTGCACCTTGTCTAACTGCAGCTCACTGACGGTTCCGCTCACATAAAGCCCCTCGTCGCCCGTGACTACGACTAACGGCTCGTCATCGCTCCCGCCGTCCTCCGATGCAACCGACTTGACCACGCCGTTGATCTTGGCATACACGATGCCGTCCGATGCGCTGGCCTTTAAGGATTCCAGTTCCAGCTCTCCCTTGCGCCGCTCGATATCGAGCCTTTTTAACTCCTCTTCCTTATCCTGAATCGCCTCCGCAAGCTCTTCCTTCGTGTAACCCTCCGGCTCTTCCCAGTCCTCCATATCCAGAATACTGTCCAGCAGGTCCGAAAGCGCGTCGTCCGCCTCCTCACCCGAAAAGACATACCAGGTGCTCTCGTCGTCATAGCTGGTCGGAAGCGCATTTCCGTCAATACGGATATAATTATTTTCCACCGTCTCGTCCGGCAGCGGGACCTCAATCACCGGCGCCGCCTCCACTTCGGTAGATTCCAGCTCTTCGTCCCCCGGCTCCGGAGCCTGCTGCTCCATCACCATCTTTCCGTCTTTGTCCTTCTTGCAGACAATCAAAACCACGTGCTTGCCCATGCCGCTATCCGTCGCCCGGATGGAATTGTAAAAGCTTCCAAACGCATAGGCTCCCTTATTGCAGTAATAAATATAGGGATTCTGTTCCGAACCGTCGGCCGTCTGCGCATTGTAGGGAATCGAATCGCCGGTCACATAATTGTAGATCCGCTCGTCACGCTCGTCACGCTCGGGGATCAGGTCCGTATAATCCTCTTCGCCGGTGTACTCCGTATCCTCCATATCCTCCGTGCTCTCGATTCCCCAGTGTGACAGATTGATATTGGGCCGCTTCTTATCCACCGGCTGTGTCTTTTTGAGTACTTCCAGCTCATGATTTTCCACCGCAATCGTATTGGAAAGGTTCGACATTTCCAGATTCTTGCGCTTGAGCTCCATCTCGACGTCCGAGATATCATACCGCACCAGCGGGTCTCCCTCTTCCACGGTGTCTCCCTCGGCGACATAGATCTCTTCCACCTTCCCGGAATCCTCGAGATAGACCTCCTGCAGAGAGTCATTCGTAACCATGCCGTAGCTCGTCTCGTCATCTCCCCAGTACCCGTAATTCATATTAGACACCGGCTGTACCTCTATCACAAGCTTCTTGCTCTGATAGGACTTGTAGCCGTACACGCCGCCGACGGCCGAGCCGACAAGCACCGCCAGCACAATGACGATCGCTATCACTTTTTTTATCTTCATGATGCCGTCTCCTCTCCGTCTCCCTCAAAGATAACCCCGTCAATAATCCGAATCACACGCTTTGCATTGGCCGCAATCTTCGGGTCATGCGTAATCATAACCACGGTCACGCCCTCCTCGTTGAGTCTGGCAAAAAGCTCCATAATCTGTTCCCCCGACTTCGAGTCGAGCGCTCCGGTCGGCTCGTCCGCCAGGAGAATCTTGGGATTATTTACCATCGCTCTGGCGATAGCGACCCTCTGCTTCTGCCCGCCGGAGAGCTGTGTCGGCCGGAACCCGACGCGGTCCCCGAGACCCACACGTTCTAGCGCCGCAACCGCGCGCTCCTTCCTTTCCCGCTTGCGGACGCCGGCATAGCTTAAAGGCAGAGCCACATTCTCGGCGGCTGTCTCCCGCGGCATCAGATGAAAACTCTGAAACACAAATCCGATGCTGCGCAGACGCAGATCCGACAGATCCCTGTCCTTAAGCTTAAGCACATCCTCCCCAGCCAACTGGTAGCTGCCGCTCGTCGGCTTGTCGAGGCAGCCGATAATATTCATCAGCGTCGTCTTGCCGGACCCCGACGGCCCCATAATCGCCACGTATTCTCCCTCTTCCACATTCAAGCAGATATCCTTTAACACCGGAACTACCAGCTTATCCTGCTGATAGTCCTTAAATACATTCTGCAGACTTAAAATCATTCCACTGCCTCCGTCCCAAGGTTCTCCCCGCCGTCGATATATTCCGCGCCGTCCATCTCGCCGAAAAACTCGGTGCCGTCCACATCGCGAAACAGCTCCGCCCCCTCCGGTACCAGCTGCATATCACCGCTGCCGTGGTTTCCGTCCATGAGATCCATATCCTCCGTGCTCTCCTGATTGTACAGAGGCGCGGTATAATCGACCTCTTCGCTGTCCGTCACCGCCGTCACGCCCTCGTAGAGGCCTTCCATCGGCCACGCAATATAATCATCCCCCGAAAGACCCGATAAAATCTCGTACTCGTTGAGCTCCCCGTCATATTCTCCCAGTTCCACATACCGCTTCTCGAGACGATCTTTCTCGTTCGCGGCCCACACATAGGCGCCGCTCTCATCCTGCACCACATAATCCGCAAAAATCCAGATTCCCTCTTTGACCTCCTGCTGTCCCTCGTCCATTTCTATGTATACATGCTGTCCGAGCATCAGTCCGTCCGAGGTGTCAAGCTGCACATAAAACGGATACTTTGTGGAGCTCTGACTGTCCGAGCTTCCGCCGTAGTAATAAGTATCCTGATTGTCTTTCTCGGTATTCTCCGTATCCAGCTTCTGCAGCGTTCCCTCCCAGGTCTTATCCTCCACGCGGGAGCGTATGATGACCGGCTGACCCTCCGTGAGCATCCAGATATTCTGCTCGCTTATCGTCCCCTTAATACGGTACTCTCCCTCCTGCTGTATCACCATAAAAGCGCTTTCGTCGCCGCTGCTGTTCGTACCGGTCTCGTTAATCTCCCGAACGATACCGGATTTTTTGCTGATGACCGAAGACTCCGCAATCTGCTTCTGATACTTCTCGATCTCAAGTTTCTTGCTCTCAACATCCAGCTCCTTCTGGGTAATATTGTTCTCCGCCGTGCGGATCTCCGTCTCAAGCCGGAACTTCTCATCCTCATCCATCGTTTCGGCATGCTTTTTATTCAGCGTTTCGATATCCTTGCGCTCATTTTCAATCTCGTTATAGATTCCTTCGAGATCCAGGTTGGCCTGCTTTACCTGCATCTCAAGCTCACCGACATCATATTTCACAAGCGTCTGTCCCTCTTCCACCGCATCGCCGACCTGTACAAGAATTTCACTGATGGTCCGGGAAGAGTCCACATTGACTTCATAACTGTCCTGAGATTCCACAACTCCGTTGTAACGGTTTTCCACACCGGAATACTGGTTCATCACACGGGACAGCTTCTCCACATATACTTTATCCTCCGCGGCTTTACTTCCCGTAAAGACCCCCGCAATCTCTTCTCTGAAATAGTATCCGCCGCCCAGACAGCCAAGCACTGCCGCAACCGCGATCAGTGCCGTCACCTGTTTCTTTTTCATTCTTTATTTCTCCTCGTAGGTTCCTGATTTATCTTTTTACATACCACAACCATTATTTTATCATTTTTACGGAAAATATCCTATACCGGATTCATTAATTTTTCTTTAAATCTGTTTCCTCTTTTCAAAGATAATGGGCCGCCCGCTCTGCGGACAGCCCTCATGTGCAAAAAAACCGGGGAGAACGCGCTCCCCGGAAACAGATCTATTTCTGATTGATATAGTAGTAGCAGTACAGTGTGCTGCCGTTTGAGGAATTGACAAAAGTCACTTCCACACGGTATGCTTTATTCTTTGTGAGTGTACCGACATTCAGCTTTGCGGATGAAACCGGCTTGCTGTAGGAGTACATTCTGGTCGTGCGGTCGTTTGCGGTATCATACAGCTGAACCGCCTCAATCTTCCAGCCCTTGTTTGCCTTTACCGAAACGACAGCACTCTTCGTGGTCTTTGCCAATTTCAGACTCGATACCGAATTGCCGCTCTTGGTCTTGTTCTTCAGATCTCCTTTGATACCGGTAATCGTCATAGAGCTGACCGGATTCGCATATTTCTTTACCGTGACCTTAATCGTTTTCGTCCCTTTAATGCCCTTGATCGCAAACGAAATCTTTGAGGTTCCCGCCTTCTGCAGCTGCAGGCCAATGCGGTAGCTGTAAGACTTCGAGGAGTACGCATTCGGCTTCAAACCGTTCTCAAAATAATCTGTCTTGTAGGAATAATCACTGGTGCTTCTCTCAAGGTAGTAAAGCTTTGCAACCTTGCTGTTTGAGGACTTCACCGAAGATTTTGCGATCGTCTGACTCTTCGTCAGGTTATTGATGCTGATACTTGTGTAGGTACTTCCTGCGGAAGAGCTTGTCATGTAAAGAGTCTGATCTTTACTGTAAGTAGGAGCCGCCGACACGGGCACTGCCGTCACCGCTACAGTCACCGCGAGCGCCATCGCGAATAACTTTTTCATAAAATTGCTTTTCATAAAAATCTCCTTTCGTGTTCGTATATTTTTCATAACCGGTTTCCTTTTTCATTGTAACATTGATACAGACAGACCGCAAGCGGTTCTTCACTTTCTTTCCGTGTCTTCCCCTGTCCGGGGCGCTGCGTTTCCCGCTTCCATCAAAAACTGCGCGACCAGGCGGTACCGCACCTCCTCGGCGACGGCACCCTTTCCTCCGGCCTCCCGCTCAAACGCCTCAACGGAATCGAAACCTTCCGCCTCGACAATCTGTGCCGCTGTCTCGTCATAGGCATCCTCCACGCTGAGCCCTTCCTTTTCCGCAATGGCTTCCGCCACAAGTTCCACGCAGATCACCTGCTCCGCCGACGCTCCCGCTTCCGTCTCAAACTGCTCTACCGTCATCCCCGTCGCCTCCGGGATAAACTCCGCATAGGACATCCCCGCCGCCTCGGCCATCTGCTGATAAGCGTACAGATAATCGTTGCGCTCCGTGGACACCTCGGTCTCATCGAGCTCAAATGTACTCTCCGCGATCACCGCGCCGTACAGCTCCGCGGCCGACGCCTTCCATGCCTGCGCGTCGTAGACTTCCCGCAGGCTTTTTTTGGTATTCTCCCGGAAATCGTCAACCGATGCAAGCTCTAAGTTTTCCTGTACCCACGCGTCAGTCAGCTCCCCGTCTTCAAACCATGCCAGGATCGCCTGCATTTCCTCCTCGACCTCCGCCTCGGTCGGCTCTCTCCCGCTTCCGTCCGTATAACTTAACCCTTTATAGTTCCCGAGAGAAAGCAGCCTGCTTGCATGTCCGCCGCTCTCCACGCCGTCCGCGGTCTCTGTTTTGCCGTCGTTTTCTGTCTGCGCCAAATCAGCAGCATCACCGTTTTGTTCTCTGCCGCAGGAGGCGGCGCCAAACAGCAGCGCCGCCCCCAGCACGCATATGCCGATATAGTTTCTTTTCGTCATGATTCACACCCTTATTTATTTCAGCGGATATTTCGCCGTCAGTTCCTTTACGATGGCTTTCGCCTGTTCGGAAGCCGCCTCACCCTCTTTGATCATCACCGCGATCGCCTCGGCAATCCGGTCCATATCCCCGGTCCTCATGCCGCGGGAGGTAACCGCCGCCGTTCCGAGCCTTACGCCGCTTGTCACAAACGGCGACTTCGGATCATTCGGAATCGTGTTCTTATTGCAGGTGATATTGACGGAATCCAAAAGCTTCTCCACAGCCTTACCGGTCAGATCATAGTTTGTCAGATCCACCAGCATCAGATGATTGTCCGTACCGCCGGACACGATTCGAATCCCGCGGTTTAAAAGCCCCGCACAGAGCGCCTGGGCATTGTCGATAATTCCCTGCTGGTACACCCGGAAAGAGGGGGCGAGCGCCTCCTTTAGGCAGACCGCTTTCGCCGCGATCACATGCATCAGCGGGCCGCCCTGCGTTCCGGGGAAAACCGCCTTGTTGAAATTATATTTGTCCGCGGTCTCCTGATTGCAGAGAATCATTCCGCCGCGCGGTCCCCGCAAGGTCTTATGGGTCGTCGTCGTAACGACATCCGCATAGGGGAGCGGACTCGGGTGAAGCCCCGCCGCCACAAGTCCTGCGATATGCGCCATATCTACCATCAGCACCGCGCCGCAGGCATCTGCAATCTCGCGGAAACGCTTAAAATCAATGGTCCGCGCGTATGCGCTCGCACCGGCGATAATCATCTTCGGCCTGCACTCCGCCGCGATCTCCATAACCCTGTCATAGTCGATAAATCCCTCGTCATTTACACCGTAGGGCACAATCTTAAAATAGGCGCCCGAAAAATTGACGGGACTCCCGTGCGTCAGGTGTCCGCCGTGGTCTAAATTCATCCCCATCACCACATCACCCGGTTTTAAGATTGCAAACTGCACCGCCATATTGGCCTGCGCGCCGGAATGCGGCTGTACATTGACATAATCGCAGCCAAACAGCTTCTTTGCCCGCTCTCTGGCCAGCTCCTCCACGACATCCACACAGTCGCAGCCCCCGTAGTAGCGCTTGCCCGGATATCCCTCGGCATATTTATTTGTCATCACGCTTCCCATCGCCGACATCACCGCCGGACTCACCCAGTTCTCCGATGCGATCAGCTCGATATGACTGTTCTGCCGCTCAAATTCGTCTTTGATGGCCTGTGCCACCTCAACGTCTATCGCCTCGATATCTTCCATTGTATACATAGCTCCGGTTCTCCCTTCCATCTCTGCATTTTGTCTTTCTGCGAAACACATTTGTCTTTTTCGCAACTATGGCTATCATTATAAGACACTTTCCCTTTTTGAGCAATCAAAAAAGCGCGCCCTCCTATACCAATTAATTATAGGTTTGATAAGTACGGTTAAACAGCCGTTTTCATCCATGCCAGAGCCGCCGCCGTCTGCAGCAGCAGGATAAGCGGCATGCCGATCACAAAATACCAGTGCCTTGTCTTGTGCCGGAACACATACATCCCGGCCCAGGTCCCCACGCTCCCGCCGAGTATGCTGCAGAGAAACAGCGTCCGTTCCGATATGCGCCATGCATGCCGTACCGCCCGCCGTTTGTCGATTCCCATCACAAAAAAACCTGTCAGATTCATTATAACCAGATACCCGAGCATCCATTCCGCTTTCATTTTCTCACCACACTTTCATTGAAAAACGGGCTGCAGCGTTTCGGTCACGAAATCGCCGCAGCCCCTCTGTGCATCCTCTTTATATATTCTTAAATCTCTGTACTTCCTCCTGAAGCTGCTGACTGATCTCGCGGTTCGTATCCGCCTCGGCCTTGATGGCGCCAAGCGCCTCCACCAGATGTCCCGTGCTCTGTGCCGCCACGGTAACCCCCTGCGCACTCTCGTCTACGGCAATATTGATGCCGTCAATTCCTTCCGTCATATTGGACATTGTGTTTGCCAGCTCCTGCGCGTTGTTGTAAAATTCATGCAGAATGTCATCCATGCTGTCCGCATCGTTGTGATAGATATTGGCCACATTCACAAATTTGTCATAATCGGTAAGAACGGTCGTATCAATAAATTCCAGCATATCGTTTGCGCTCTTCGCAAGGTTTTCCACCGCTTCGGTCACCAGCGCACTGATGCTCTGGATATTGTTCGCCGTGTCGCGGCTGTTTCCCGCAAGCACGCTGATCTCGTCCGCCACAACCGCAAAGCCGCGCCCGGCCTCGCCCGCTCTCGCCGCCTCAATCGAGGCATTTAAAGCCAGCAGGTTTGTCTGACTTGAAATGTTGAGAATCTCGGCCGTAAGCCCGTTGATCTTCTCCACGCTGCGGCTGTTTTCAATCGCCTTCTCCAAAAGCAGCCGGATATCGGAAATCATCTGACTCGTTGTATTCTTGCTCTCAAGCGTCTGCTCTCTGATCTCTACCGCGCGGTCTTTGACTTCCTTGACAAAACCCGCACCGGAGGACGCCTTATTGCGCATATTCTGCGACGCGTTTAAAATCTCCTGCGTGCCGACCGTAATCTGATCCAGCGTCGCCGCTACCTCCTCCATACTCGCGGAAAGCTCCTCCATCGTCGCGGAAACGCTGCTCGCGTTTTCGTTTGAGTCATTGATACCGCCCGTGATATTGTTCACAAGCTCATCCATATGTACGGATTCTCTCTGAATCTTCTGCATAATGCCCTGCAGCTGATCCATAAAACTGTTGACGCCTCTGACAAGCTCTCCGACCTCATCCTGAGTGCTGACGTCGATGCGCTCGGTCAGATCCCCCTCATTCTTTTCAATCTTGTCAATAATCTGTCCCAGATGGCTGCTGGCCTTACGGGCCGGCTTCGCAATCGACTTTATCACGACAAGAATCATCAGAGCCGACATCCCCACATAGACAAAAAACAGCATACTGTTGAGTTTGGCAAGATCTGCGGCCCCGGTCACACGCGCCTCTATTATCGTCTCCGCATCGCTCTGCAGACACGCATTAAAGCTGTCCTCTATATCCTGCAACGCCGTAGACTGCGCGTAGATACCGTCGCTGGCCGCTGCAGCTCCCGCCGGATCGCCCGCCAGATACTTCTCCGCGACTTCCGCCGCAATGCCCTTGAGCGTCTCAAGCTCTGCTTTATACGTATCCAGCAATGACGCAAGCTCCGTATCATTGCAGGCCGCAACCAGCGCATCCATCTCCGTCATCGACGCGTCAATCTCCCCGATTACGTCACTCATCGAATGTGCGATATTCTCCGCGGTCTCTGCGTCATCCATCATCACGATCAGATTGCCGTACAGCTTACACTCTTCCGTCGCCTTGGTCAGTGCCGTACACTCTCTCTGCAGGGCGAGATAATTATTCCCCACCATTTTCAGCCCGCTTATTGAACGCTGACCGGAATAGTCGCTCACAATAATCGTCACCACATAAAGTACCACCAGCAGCGCCAGCATTGAAATAATCTTCGTACCGATATGCTTTCTCATCTGTATCTCCCCTCCGGCCCATACCGTACCGGGCCCTGTTTTGCTTTATTATATCATACTTTTTTCCTAATTATTACATAAAAAAACAAAACCGCGCATATTTTATGCACGGTTCTGCCTTGATAAACTTATTTTATGAAGTTATTTTGTTTTTCCCGATTCCGGTCTTTAACACATACCACAGTTCCGTGGAAATAAATACCGAAGAATAGGAACCGCAGATCAGTCCCGCCATCAGCGGCAGCGAAAACTCACGGATGCTCGGCACCCCGAAGATAAACAGCATCAGTATCATAATAAACGTTGTGACAGAAGTATTAATCGTTCTCGACAGTGTCTGCGTCACGCTTCTGTTCGCCACCTCACGCAGAGCCGCCTGATTTACTTTGCCGTTTATCAGCGACATATTTTCGCGCAGACGGTCAAAAATGACGATCGTGTCATTAATCGAATAACCGATAATCGTCAGCATACATGCGATAAACGTGTTTCCGACCGAGATGCGCAGCAGCGCATATACCGTCAGCACCACAAGCACGTCGTGCAGCAGCGCGATCACGGCGCCGGCGCCGAAACGGATATCCCCGAACCGGAAACGGATATAAATCAGCATAAACACAGCCGACACAAGCACTGCGATCAGCGCGTCGGAGCGCATCTCCCCGCTGATGGTCGAGCTGATGCTCTGGGATGTGACCGTCTCCTCTTTCACACCGAATTTCTCTTCCATCATCTGGTTGAGCGCCTCGCGCTCCTCAAGCTCTAAAGTGCGGGTCTTAATCGTGATCTGCGTCGTCCCCTCGACCTTGTTCGTCTGGATATCATTGTCGCCGGTAATCTCCGACACCAGCGGGACGATCTCGCTCTCGATTTCCGGGATACTGTAGTCTCTGCCGAAATCCGCCGTCGTCGAGGTTCCGCCCATAAAATCAAGCCCGTAGTTGAGCGCATGGCTGCCGCGCGCCGCATTTACGCCCATACCGATAAAGCCGGCCGCAATCACAGCCAGGGAGATGCCGAAATACACCGCCTTTTTCCCCACAAAATCAAATGTCTTCATCTGTTTTGCACGGCCGTATAATTTTTCGCCGCGCGCCCCTAACTCATACATTGCACTCAGCATCCATCTGGTCACCACCAGCGCGGTAAACAGAGAGATGACAATACTGATCATCAGCGTGTATGCAAAGCCCTTCACGGTACCGGAGCCCAGCATCATCAGCACGACGGCCGCGATAAATGTCGTGATATTTCCGTCCAGAATCGCAGACAGCGCTTTCTGGAATCCGGCCTGCACCGCATTGCGCACGGATTTGCCGGCTGCGATCTCCTCCCGGATACGGGCAAAAATCACGACGTTCGCATCCACGGCCATACCGATACCGAGAATAATACCGGCGATACCCGGCAGTGTGAGCGTAATCTCAAACAGCTGCAGCGTAGCGATCACCATCGTCGTGTAAATCACCAGCGCGACGGATGCCGCCACACCCGGAATCAGGTACATCACAATCATAAAAATGATAATCAGCGCAAGCCCGATGGCCGCCGCCTTTAAGCTTGAGGAAATCGCCTCGCTTCCGAGCTGTGCCCCCACCACGGAGGATTCCAGCTCCTGCAGCTCTAACGCGAGCGAGCCGACACGGATCTGCGTCGCAAGTGTCTGCGCCTCCGCGTAGTCCGCCATACCGGTAATCACGGCATCGCCGCCGTCAATGGCAGTTTCCACACGCGGCTCGCTGATTCTCTCCCCGTCATAGACGATCGGGAGGATGTTTCCGATATTTTCCGCCGTCACCTCCGCGAAAATCTTCGCGCCCTCGTCGGTCAGCGTCAGCCGCACCACATATTCCGAGCCGCCGTACCCGTCATCCTGGGAGCCTTCCTGCGCGTTTGCCACCTGATCTCCGGTCATATAGACGGTGCCGTCCCCCAGCTGAAATTCCAGCGAGCCCGGATTTCCCAAATCAGCGAGAATCTCATTGGCATCGGTCACACCCGGGATCTCGACCGTGATACGGTCATCGCCCACCTGGTAAACCACCGCCTCGGTGCTGTAGCCCTCCACACGCTTCTGCAGCTTGTAGATGGTATCACTCATATCCTCGCTGCTCGGATTCTCATCCATAACCTGATACGTGATGGACACGCCGCCGGACAGGTCAAGTCCCAGCGGAATGCTCATGTCCTCCCCTTTTCCGTTTGCGGAAAGAACCAGGGACGCGTAATACATCAGCCCTACCATCGCGGCAAGAATCACAGCCAATATGGCTGCCGCTTTACTTTTTTTCATTGCTCATCTTCCTTTCTCATCTCATACTGCCTCCGCAGCTTTGAGCATAATCGCACACTCCACACGCTTTCTCTCAAGCTCACAGCCGACATCGTAGGCTCCCGTAATCTCTCCCGTGAAATTATAGGCATTCGCCGCACAGCCGCCGCTGCAGTAAAACTTCGCAAAGCAGTCACGGCATTTCGGTTTTGCATACACGTTGCAGCACTTAAACGTATCGCGGATATCGGTCCGTGTGATTCCCTCATCCACATTTCCCAGCAGAAACGCTTCGTTTCCGACAAACTGATGGCAGGGATAAAAATCACCCCAGGGCGTTACCGCCAGATACTCCGTGCCGGACCCGCATCCCGAGAGACGCTTTGCCACGCAGGGGCCTCCCTCCAAATCTATCATAAAATGGAAGAAATTAAAGTCCTCCCCCTTCCGGCGCCGCTCTGACATCTCGGCTGCCAGCCTGTCATACTCCGCAAACAGCTGCGGCAGATCCGATTCCTGTATCGCGTACGGCTCCGCGGGCGGCGCAACGACCGGCTCGACCGAAATCTGCTTGAATCCAAGGTCGGCCAAATGCAGCACATCGGCCGCAAAGTCAGTGTTATAATGCGTAAAAGTCCCTCTGACATAATAGCGCTGCTCTCCTCTGCCCTCGGCAAACTTCCGGAACTTCGGCACAATCAGCTCATAGCTTCCCGCACCCTCGCGGAACGGGCGCATCTTATCATGTACTTCTTTTCTCCCGTCAATGCTTAAGACGACATTTGCCATCTCCCGGTTGCAGAACTCCATGACCTCGTCGTTGAGCAGCACTCCGTTTGTCGTCAGTGTAAAACGGAATTTTTTATTGCAGCGCTCTTCCTGTTCCCTTCCGTAGGCTACAAGGTCTTTTACCACCTGCCAGTTCATCAGCGGCTCTCCTCCGAAGAAATCCACTTCCAGATTTCTCCGCTGTCCGGAATTTTCAATCAGGAAATCAAGCGCCTTTTTCCCTACCTCAAAGGACATCAGCGCCCTTCTTCCGTGGTACTCCCCCTCCTCGGCAAAGCAATAGCGGCAGGCGAGATTGCAGTCGTGGGCAATATGCAGACAGAGCGCCTTTACCACGGTCGGACGCTTTTTGAAATCCGTCATATAATCCTCGTAGCCGTCCGGAGTAAAAAGCTCTCCGTTCTCGGTTAACGTCTGCACCTCCCCGAGCGCCTCTAAGATTTCTTCCCGCCCGTATCTGCCGGAAAGCTTGTCCGCAATCTCTTCTCTGGTATGCGTTTCATACAGAGCAATGATATCGTAGGTGACATCGTCCACCACATGAATCGCCCCACTGTTGACATCCAGAACAATATCATAGCCGTTGTTCTTATACTGATGAACCACTATAACAGTTCCTCTCTTTCTATTAAAAAATCACTTGTTCTTTTAACGTACAAATGACCGCACGCTACGCGGACGGTCGTCTGTATAGTTCCTCATTCACTTGCAGCAGGCAGCTCTTACCTGTTCTCACAGCTCTGATTTCCCACTGTGCACGAAGTCTTGCAGGCAGACTGACAGGAAGTCTGGCACTCGCCGCAGCCGCCTTTTTTGATTGTATTCTGTAACTTTCTCGTATTTAATGTTTTAATGTGCTTCATCTTAGATTCTCCTTCATCATAAAATATCCATATACCATTATGTGTGCTTTTCAGCGCGCCGCAAGTTCGCAGTGCATATCATGCACGTGAACTTGTAATGGCTCGCGTCAGCGAGACTATTATAGCATAATGTATGCGGCAAATGCAAAGCTTTTTTAAAGCCCGCTTTTTTAAAGCCCGCTTTTTTAAAGCCTGCCGTTTCAGCTGATCATTCCGCCCGCCATCCCGGACGCTCCGCAGAGAACCAGCGTGGTTGCCAGCTTTACCGGCTCCATGCTGATGCCGCCCTTCATAACCGCCGAAAATACAAACAGCAGCACAAAATAAATCACTCCGGCCGCAAATCCCCACAGGAACTTCTGTTCCCGCATCATCTTGCCCGCCAGGATACCGCCTGTCACGCCCGCAATCACATACACCGCAACAATCCCGATACGCACAACCGGCTCTCCCGGCTCCGCCTTATACAAAATGAATGCCAGCAAAAGCAGCAGAAGGCCGCTTACAATCCCCATCGCAAACACCGCCGCGGCAAGCGCCCGAATGGGATCTCCCTTTGCGTTTCTCGGCTTCATCTCATGACCTGATTTCATTCCACACCCGCTCCTCTATATTCAGAATGCCCGGCCTTCGTGCCGGATATATCCTAAATATATGTTTCGGGCAGCGCGGTTATGCCTGTATCTGTCCGGATGCGGTCTATGCCCAAAACCGCATGCGGTAGGAAGCCGTAAAAACTTCCCCTTCCCCGAGCGCATTCTCGTAATCCCGCTCCTCGATGCTTCCCGCAAAATCTTCTGCGTCGCAGCGGCCGTACCACGGTTCGATGCACACAAAGGGCGCATCCTTTCCCTCCGGCGACCAGACGGCAAACAGCGGGGCATCAAATGTCATCGTCACATACGGCCTGCCGCTGCGGGAGACAAGCGACACTTCCCCCGTCTGCTTTCCCTCGGCCATATACGTGCATTTGTCAAAAAATCCTTCCGTAAACACGACTCTGCCGTTCTCCAATGTCAGAACCTCGTCCTTCATCACGGCAAGTCCGTCGGGCGTATTTCCGTGGTGATGCAGCTTTGTATCTAAGCCGCCGAACGCCAGCCCGTATCCTGTCTTGCTCTCCTCCCCGTCAATCGGACACAGGAACGCCGGGTGCGCGCCGATCGAAAAACAGATCGTTTTTTCATCGGTGTTCTCCACCTTCCAGCACACCTGCACCTCGTCTGCCGCGAGCCGATAGCCGATATGCAGCCGGAAGCGAAACGGATATTTTCCGTAGGTCTCCTCGTTCGATTCGAGCACGAACCATATTTCGTCCGGACTCTGACGCTCCAGAGTAAATTCCATATCGCGGGCAAAGCCGTGCTGGCCCATCGGATAGGTTTTCCCCTCATAGCGGTACTGCCCGTCCCGGCATGCGCCGACAAACGGAAACAGCACCGGCGATGTCCGTCCCCAGTATTTCGGGTCGGCCTGCCACAGGAACTCTCTCCCGTCGGATTTTCTTTTGACTGATTTCAGCTCTGCGCCCAGGGAATCCGCCTCCGCACGCAGAATTTCATTTTCCAACAGATATCTCATAATTTATTTTACCTCGACTGTCCATCCGTATTTGTCTTCCAGCTTGCCCCACTGAATACCGGTCAGGGTATCGTAGAGCTTCCGTGTCAGTTCCCCGATCTTAAAATCATTTACAATCACCGTATCCTCCCGGTAGCGCAGCTCGCCCACCGGCGAGATAACCGCCGCGGTTCCGGTCCCAAAGATCTCCTCAAGCGTGCCGTCGCATCCGGCTTTCATCAAATCGTCGATGGAAAGCCTCGTCTCGTTCACCGTGTAGCCCCAGTCTCTCAAGATATGAATCATCGAGTCTCTCGTGACGCCTGCAAGCACGGTCCCCTCAATGGGCGCCGTATAAATCTCGCCGGCAATCTTGAACATAATGTTCATCGTTCCGACTTCCTCCACATACTTGCGCTGTTCTCCGTCGAGCCAGAGCACCTGCGAATATCCCAGCTTCTCGGCCTTCACCTGGCCGAGGATGGACCCCGCATAATTGCCGCCGCACTTTGTAAATCCGGTTCCGCCCTTGACCGCGCGGACCAGCTCGTCCTCCACAAGGATTCTGACCGGATTGATGCCCTCCGCATAGTAAGCGCCCACCGGACAGCAGATAATCATAAACTTATAGGAAGTTGCCATATGCACGCCCAGCGCAGACTCCGTGGCGAACATAAACGGACGGATATAAAGAGAGGTCTCCGGCTCCGAAGGAACCCAGTCCTGCTCCACTTTCACCAGCGCCTTCACCGCCTCCACAAACATATCCTCCGGAAATCCCGGCATGCAGAGCCTCTCGTTTGATGTTATCATACGTCTCGCATTCATCTCCGGGCGGAACAGCTGAATCTTCCCCTCGTCCGTGCGGTAGGCTTTGAGCCCCTCAAAGGTCTCCTGCGCATAGTGGAGCGTCACACAGGCCGGGTCAAGCGTGATCGGCGCATACGGCACGATCCGCGCGTCCTTCCACCCCTCCTCTTTTGTCCAGTCCATAACAAACATATAGTCCGTCATATATTTGCCAAAGCCCAGGTTTTTCTGATCCGGCTTCTCCTTTAACACATCTCTCTTCTCAAATCTGATCTCCATAGCTCCGCCTCCATACTCAATTCTTGAAACCAATTATGATACTTTCTTTTTGGGGTGTCAAGATTATTCCGGAGACTTATACGCGCTATTCTGCCCGGTTATAGAGCCGGGGCTCTTCCGCAAGCAGCTCCCAGAGCACGTTCAGAAGTTCCTCCTGCGTCATGCCGCAGGACTCCGCCGTCACGGTCACGCCGTTTTTCACATAATATGCCAGATAATTGTCCGCCCCCTGTCCGTCCGCAAAATGGGTCAGCATCACCTCACGGCCCGCAATCAATGAATACTTCAAATCTTCCTGCGGGAAGGAAAGCACCTCCCCTGCGGGCACCGTGTAGGCCGCAATCACAAGACTTCTCGTCCCGTCCTCATTCTGCCAGCAGAGCCGGTTGTTGTCGTCGACGACATTCCCCTCCGCATCATAGCCGACCGCGAATGGCGCCGTACTCCCCTCGACCTCACCGGACGAAAGATCCTCCGCAGCGGCATGTTTCGTCTCCGAAAGCTCCTCCGACATGCGCAGATCCTCCGGAATTGTCTGCGGCACAAGTTTCGTCCCGTAATAGCCCTCGAGCGTATCGGCCGAATAATATTCCGTCCGCACCGGGCCCGCGATATCATAGCAGATGCGTGTGACTTCCGTGATCTCATTGACATAAACCTGCTCTCCGGCAATTCCCGTCTCCATCATGTTCTCCGCTTCCCGGCACTCTTCCGCTCCCGAATCCGCTGCTCCCGCATCCATTGCTCCCGCTCCGGACTCCTCTGCGCTCTCCTTCTGCCCGCCGCTCTCCGCAGCAGCGCCTTCCATCGGCGCACTGTCTGCCATATCAACGCTTTCTTCCGCCGCACCGGACATGCCTCCGGCATCGGCTCCTTCTCCCGCGCCGTACCGCAGGCCGTAGGCTCCGGCCCCAAGCGCCAGCACCAGACAGGCCGCAAGCGGAAGCAGCTTTTTATAGCCGCCGGACCTGCTCCGTGCCGCACTCCGGCCCCCGGGGTTGCGTTCCGCCCGGTATTCCTCCGCCTCCTGCACATATTTAAAATCAATCTCCCCTATCGCATCCATGATCGCGTCTGTTTTCATAGGACAATTCCCTCACTTTTCAGCTGTCTGTACAGGCCTTTCCGCAGGCGGGACAGGCGGGACTTTACCCTGCTCTCACCGCAGCCCATGCGCGCGGCAATCTCCGCGATGCTGTCCATATACCAGTACCGGCGCACAAACATCACGCGGTTTTCTTTCCCGAGTTCTGCGAGAAACCGGTTTAAGCTTTCCGCAAGCTCCATACGCTCCATCTCTCTTGCCGTTTCGTCCGTCCCCAAACAATCCTGCAGCTCGTCGAAAATATAGGGCAGCTCGCCCCCTCCGCGCTTCGCCGAATGCTTCCTGCGGTACAGATCAAGCGAGAGATTCCGCGTGATCGCTCCGAGAAATGCCTGCAGTACCGTGGGCCGTTCCGTGGGCATGGAATTCCACGCGCGAAGCCAGGTATCGTTGAGACACTCCTCGCAGTCTTCCCTGTTGTGCAGCACATTGTCCGCAATCCGGCCGCAGTAGCGACCGTACTTCTGTTCGGTCAGAGTAATCGCCTGCTGGCTCCTCTCCCAATACAGATCTATGATCTTCTCGTCTTCCATCGTGCTCTCCTAAAGCGCCTCCACCGTTCCGATAAACACCGGCAGACCGCTCTCCTCCTCAATAATCGCATACACAAACGGCCGGTCAAGAATCACCCGCTTCGGCTCCTCCGAAAGCGCGTATCCTGCTATCATCTCAACCACAGCGGCAGCAGCCGCTTTTGTCCCTGTCTCGTTGACATCAATATACGTCCTGTGCAGTACCCTGCTGATACAGATATTTTCCCCGTTCGGGCAGCTTCCCATCACCGAGAAATCAGCATTCTGCACGTCAAAGGCCAGCGGCATTCCCATTTCCGAGAGAAGCTCCGACAGCTCAAGCCCCGTCTCCGCCGTAAACTTCGGCAGCCCCGTCTCGACTTTCTCGTCCGATGCCCCTGCAAGCAGGCCAAGAAACGTCTCTGCGTCTAACATTCCTAGGTATTCGTCAAGGGACAAATCTCCGCGCGGCAGCAGCGCCGCAAACGCATAGCCATCCTTATACGGTTTCACAAAGCCAACCGCATCCTCGTTTTCCAGATAAGTCTTCTCTTCTCCGTACATCATTGTAATCTCCGCCGTGCTGCCGTCCGCACAGGTAAACTCCGCCGGCCCAAGCTGGTTCTCCCGGTAGACTTCCTCCCATTCCCCCTGAAACGCCATCGCATTCACAAGGTACATCACGGCGTCCTCCGGGATCTGGTCCACAATCTCGGGCACCATGCCGTCCGTCTCCCGCGACACCCACTGATTGATGGTATCACAGGTATCCGCGTCAAAAGCCGCGGAAAAAACGGACGCATCATACTCCTCGGCCTCCGTCCGAAGAAAATTTTCATCCGGCACAAAACGCTCCGCGTCATCGCGGAACCAGACAGAATCCGCCATGTGAAAACGCACCTTATTTGTATTCGGCAGGCGGTTGGCAAACGTCATCAGCTCTTCTTTTCCCTTTGCCGCGATCATCCCGGAATAGAGAGTCTGATCCATCTGGGCGAGCGTATCACCCGCCGCACCGGCTCTCGTCATCTCGAGCGCCGTCATCACCGACAGCGGTGAGACCATCGTATTTTTTCCTTCTCTGCCGCTGCGGCCGCCCGACAGCAGCGCGACGGCAAATTCCGTATACGCCTTCTTAAATTCCTCCGAGCTTTCGCGGATTTCGTTATCCTTCACTCCCCTGCGGTATGACTCCGTGAGATCCGCCGCACCGGCATCGGCCGACTCCCCGCAACCGAGCAGTCCTGCCGCAAGGCAGCCGCCGAGAAGATATGCACACCATCTTTTCTTCATCACTCATTCCTCCTCTCTTACTATGACAGACGAAAAAAAACGCGGACGGTTGCATCCGTCCGCATTTTTTTATTTTTTCAGATACATAAGTCCAAACGTGCCCAGGCCGCAGTTGCTTGTGCTCGCCGCCGACGCCTTCTGCTCGATCACGCGATCAAAGCTCTGGTACTTCGCCACCTCCGCCAGCAGTTCCCGGCGCAGCTCCACGGAACATCCCGCATAAGTAAAAAACAAAACCCGGGTATCGATATTCTTTTTTCCTTTCAGTCTGCGCCGGATATAGGTCCGATATCCCTCCGCCGTCGTCCCGCCGCAGATACCGTCGCACACAACCCGGCTCTCCCTCATGGAAAAGATCGGCTGCAGCTGGAACGTACTGCAGAGCCAGCGCATCCGCCTGCCGATTTTGCCGCCGTGATACATGCTCTCCGGCGACGGCACAATAAAGCTGGTGGAAACCGCATCCCGCATCCGCTCGATCTCCGCGATAATCTCTTCCGCCGTGTGATTTTGGCCCGCCATCTGCGCGGCCCGCAGTACAATCAGTCCCATACCGCTCGACAGATGCCCGGAGTCCACGACATAGACATTGTCAAAGCCTCTCGCGGCCTGTACCGCCCGATCATACCCCTGGCTGGCTCCTTTTCCCATACTGATGTGGATCACCTGAACCGCCTCCGCGAGCGTATCCGCAAAAAACGATTCGTAATCTTCCACCGCCGGCGCCTCGGAGCGCGCCGCGCGGCCCGCGCCGTTTAGGTAAGCAGTCAGATTATCGGAGGAAATCTCTTCCCCGTCACAAAAACGGGCATTTTCCGTCTCCACATAATAGTGCATACGGCGTATGTGAAACTGCTCCGGCAGATGCGACGGCAAATCGCTGACACTGTCTGTCGTAATACAGATCAGCCTGCGCGCGCCGGTGTGAAGCAGCTGCAGCCTCGCCTCCTCGTCCTTCTCCTGCGTCTCCTCCGCGCCGCTGTACTCCACCAGCTCCGGCGGCAGGAATCGGAACAGCATCGCCTCGAGCAGCGCCCCGCTCACGGGCTTCATCAGATATCCGGAAAAACCGTTCTGCAGATATACCTTATCCGCTCCCGAGACCCCGTTCGCGGTCAGCGCAATGACCGGCGTCTCTCTGCACAGACCGTTTTCCTGCGAACGAAGCCGCTCTAACGTCTCAAAACCGTCCATCCCGGGCATCCTGTGATCCATGAAAATCACATGGTAGTACCGCCTGCGCACCATCTTGAGACATTCCTCCCCGCTCGCCGCGGCATCCACCTGAACCTTCGTCGCCCGCAGCAGCTTTCTCGCCACCATACAGTTCATCTCATTGTCATCCACGACCAAAACCCTGGCTTCCGGCGCTTCAAAACTCTGTTTATACGACGCCCGGCCCTGCCTGTTTTTCAAAAATTCCGATACGGCCCCGATCGGCGCGTCATCCACAATCTCCTGCTCTAATGTTACCGTAAATGTCGAGCCCCGCTGGTAGATACTGTCCACGCGTATCTCTCCTCCCATCAGATCCACCAGCTGCTTGGAGATGGCAAGGCCCAGTCCCGTCCCCTCAATGGCGTGGTTTTTCTCTTCATCCACGCGCTTGAAGGATTCAAACAGATATGCCGTATCTTCTTTGCGGATGCCGATGCCGGTGTCGGATACCGCAAGACGCAGCAGAATGCGGTTTCCGTCCAGCTGTTCGCTCTTTGCCCGCAGCGTGACGGTCCCCTTCTGCGTGTATTTGATGGCGTTTGAAATCATATTTGTCAGCACCTGCTTGATGCGCACATCATCCCCGAAAAGCATCGACGGGATATCCGGATCGATATCCAGCACAAATTCCAGCTTTTTTTCGTGTGCGCGGACCCAGTTGATGTTGACGAGCTCACTGAGCATTTCTCCCGTTTCGTACTGCCTTTGGACGATCTCCATCCTGCCCGACTCGATCTTTGAGAGGTCGAGAATATCGTTAATCAGCGACAGCAGCAGCCTTCCGGCCTGCTGAACATTTATGCAGTTCTCCTCCACCTCAGTCGACAGCTGTTCGCGCAGATTCATCTCATTTAAGCCGATAATCGTGTTGATCGGCGTGCGGATTTCATGGCTCATATTGGCGAGAAACCTGCTTTTGGTGCGGTTTGCCTCCTCGACTTCAAGCTGACGCTGCCTGCTGATACTCCGCTCTCTCTCGTACAGCTTTTTCTGGAAGATCACCAGCGCGCCGATACAGAGCGCCAGCACGATCATGCCGATATAGGTGTCCACAAAATACGACAGCCGCGACTCGAGAGGCGTCACAAACTCCGGCCGGAAATAAGCCGCCGCAAAGCATGCCGTATCCCAGATTATGCACAGCGTAAGCATCACCGCGAGCTTTCTGCCCGACAGCAGCAGAAAACAGAACAGAAATCCCAGCGCAAACCATGTGTTCATACTGCTGTACACGCCTCCGCCCGTAAAGAAAATGGCCGGAAGCAACACCAGATTGACAATGACCACCAGCGCCACCGTAAATATATCATGATTTTTCAGGCGGCGCATCACAAGCAGAATTACCAGCACCGAAAGCGCCACCATCGCGCTTGCAAAAATACTTATAAGCGGCGAACGAATTACAATCGTGCCGACGGTTCCGACTACGGCAGCCGCGAGTCCGCAGTAGATAATCAGATACAGCATGCGCACATTCAGCTCGATCTCCGAATTGTTCATCCACTCCGCCATGCGTTTGATTCTTCTCCGAATCATGCCCCGTCCCCCCATCTTCGCCTGATTTCCGCACAGACAAGCTCATATTCCTGCATCAGCGCTTCGTGATTCGCCAGCAGGACATCCTCCCGCGCCTCTTTGCCGGCCTCCTCCTGCCTCTTTGCCATCTCCGAGAGTTCCGCCGCGCCAATCGCAAGAGAAGTACTCTTGAGCGCATGAACCAGAACCGTATACTCTTTCCAGTTCCGCTCCGACAAAAGCTGCCTCATCTGACTGCATTTATCCGGCATCGTGCTGCAGTATACGGCAGACACCGCCAGATAATCTTCCATCTCCCCGCCGCAGTACAAGATTCCCTGCTCCAAATCTATCCGGTTCTTTTCATCCGCCGGCTCCTCTTCGGCACATGCTTTTGCCTCTTCGGCACATGCTTTTGCCCCGGACGCTTCCCCCTTTTGCGCTGGTACTTGTGCCCCGGGCGCCGGCTCCTCTTCGGTCTGCGCCCCGCGCTCAAGAATCATCTCGGGCGGAAGGTATTTTCTCAGGACGCGCTCGAGATTTGCCACCTCAATCGGTTTTGCCACAAAATCAAAAAATCCCTCCGAAAGAAACATCTCGCGCGCGCCGCCGATTGCATTCGCCGTCAGCGCAACGACCGGAACGGTCTGACAGTATTTTCGGCTCTTTTTTCGGATCCGGTGCAGCGTCTCCACACCGTCCATTCTCGGCATCATATGGTCCATAAAAATCAGATCATACTGCGCCCACTCCAGCATCCGGAGCGCTTCCTCCCCGCTCATGGCCGTAAAAAGATGCAGCCCGTAGGGGCGGAGCAGCCCTTCCATCACTTTCAGGTTCATCGCGCTGTCGTCCACCACCAGCACACTCGCATCCGGCGCCGTAAAACGCTGCTCAAGATAGTGGCTGCCGTCCCTCCGCTGCGTAAGATTCCGCCCGTTTAAGATATTCGTGACGGACAGCGCATAAAACGGTTTGTAAAGCCGTCTGAAGTTCCCGCCGACCTCTGCATCATCTGTGCGGTCAAGTACGAGCGCCACCGGCATACGCATCGAAAGCGCATCAAAATAAGACGGATCCTCCCTGTATTCGTCTATGGCAATCATCACATGCGTAAAAGCATTCCGCTCCGTTTTCCGCCTGAGTTCCGGGAGACTTCTGCATTGGGTCAGATTTACCTGCAGCTGCTCTGCCATATTGGAAATCACCGCCATATAATTGTCGCGGATCTCGCTGATGCTGTATTTTTCGGTATCGATGTAGAGCCCCACGCGAATCTGCTCCGCATCCTTTACGACAAACAGCGGCCGCTCATCCTCCACCCGCTGCGGAATCACCAGACGGAACTCACTCCCCGCTCCCTGCCTACTGCTCACCTTGAGAAAACCGCCCATCAGATCAGCCGTATGCCTGGTGATGGCAAGCCCCAGCCCAATGCCGCTCTTACTGCGGTTCTTTTTGGCGTCCACCTGGTTAAAACTGCCGGACAGGCTTTCCGTCTGCTCCTGCGTCATTCCGATTCCGGTGTCCTTTACCCTGACGCACAGATTCACGCCGTAGCGCTCCTTTCTGGCCCGCACGATCACGGCCACGCAGCCGCGCTCCGTGAACTTTATCGCATTTCCCACCAGGCAGGAAATCATACGGCTTAATTTCTCGCTGTCCCCGACCATAACGCGGGGAATCCTCGCGTCGCAGTCCACAATCAGCTCCAGACACTTCTCCTCCTTCTGTGCGAGCGCCATATTGATGACGTCGTTCATCACGGAAGAAAAATTGTAGGGTTCCTCGTGAAGAGATACCCTTCCGGTCTCTAATTCCGAGTAATCAAGCACATCGCTGACAAGGGACTGTAAGGCCCGCCCCGCCGTCTGTATCTGAAACACTTCCTCCCGCACCTGCGCGGGCAGTTCTTCCCGCAGAGCCAGCTCGCTCATCCCGCAGACGGTATTTAACGGCGTGCGGATCTCGTGGGACACATTCGCCATAAACTCGTCTTTGCTGTGCTCCATCTCCTCGAGCGTCGCAATGGTCCTGCGCAGCCGCTGCTCCATCTCTATATCGATCCGTATAAAATTCCAGCGGAGATACTCTACCGCAAGCACACAGGCCACCTGCCCCGCAAGCCGCATAAACTCCTGCAGGCTTGAAATCCGCAGCGTGTGCAGAACCGCAAAATGCCAGAATGTCGCCGCAAAAAATACGATTGTCTGAAACCAGATCAGGCGTGAAATCTTAAAAAGTCCGAGCGCAGCCACCACCACAAGAAACGGGGGAAGAACCACATAATAAGCGTTGGCACAGGACGCATAGCACCAATAACAGATCAGCATCGCCGCCGCATAAAGATATGCTCTCGTCTTATAATCTCTGTACTGGCGAAGAAAGAGCATCCAGGCGCCGGCAAGGCACAGCACGACCGGCATGAGCACGGCGGCAGCTCCTTCCCCTGTCCTGCAGGAAAGGATTCCAAACGCCATTGCCGCCGAAAATACCGTATAAATCCATACAAATACTTTCTCGGTTCTCCTCTGTTCACTCTTCATCGCATCCGCTCCTACCTGACAATCTTTAAAGCCTCGTATAAAGGTATTCCCACGCCGGTCCGGTCACATACACGGAAACCGAACCGCCTTTTACCGCGAACTCACCCCAGCCGTCCGCGCCGATTTCCACGGTCTCCGAAACGTTTTGCAGCGCGTCTGTCATACGGCGCCCCGCAAGCCGCTCCCCGAGATACATCCGCTTGCGCCCTCCGATGCTGTCCGTCAGAAGAACCGCCGCACCGGAATCGGGATGCTCCGCGTCGCCCTCTCTCGTAAAGCCCACCAGAGAGCCGTCGTCAAAGAACAAGTGCTCCGCGCCGAAGGCAAAGCGCTCCCTTATCTTGATCATCCGGGCAAGCCCCTGCACCGGCGCTACGCCGTCGTGGGGAATCCCGTAATAATCCCCGTAAAACACACACGGCGTCCCCGCTGCCCGCAACAGGATCAGCGCGTAGGCAATCGGCTTAAACCATGCCGGGATAAACGAGCACAGCGCCTGTCCCGGCTGCGTGTCGTGGTTATCCACAAACGTCACCGCATGCGCCGGGTCCGCTCCCGTCAGCGTCCCCTCATACAGCCGCGCCATATCAAAATTGCCGTCCGAGGTAGCCGCCTGAAGGAATTTAAAGTGAAGCGGCACATCAAACAGTGACAGGGAATGCCCGGTCACGTCCAGATAATGCGTCAGCTTCCCGAGCTCTTTGGACCAGTATTCCCCAACGACAAAAAGCTCCTTTTTCCCGGCATTGTATTCCCGCATCGCGGCAATCCAGTCCCTGCAGAAATCAAAGCTGATATGCTTTACCGCATCCATGCGGAAGCCGTCCATATGTACCGTATCCTGATACCATTTTCCCCAGCCGTGCGTCTCCTGTATGACTTCCCGATTATCCGTGTCCAGATCCGCGCCCATCAGATAGTCATAATTTCCGTTTTCGGTATCCGTCTCACGGTTCCAGTTCTTTCCGTCAAACCGGAAAATGCCGTTTCTCTTTGCCGACTCATCCCAGTCCGTACCGCTGAAATGGGAGGCGTTCCAGCAGAAATCCGAATAGACGCCCGCCCTGCCCGGAAAATGAAATTTCGTCCAGGCCGTGATCTGATGCTTTCCGGTAATATCCCGGTTCCGGTCCGTGCCGAGACCCTCCGTCACCGTCACCCGCTCGGCGCCGTCCGCACCCATGCGGTGATTTAAAACCACATCGCAGAGCACTTCGATTCCGTTTTCCTGCAGCGCTTTTACGGCGGCCAGATACTCCTCTTTTGTCCCGTATTTCGTGGCTGCGGACCCCTTCTGGTCAAACTCGCCCAGATCATACATGTCATACACGTCATAACCGACACTGGCTGCCCCTGCGGCCCCTTTATAGGCCGGCGGCAGCCAGACCATATTGATTCCCGCCTCCGAAAGCGCCGCCGCCTGCGCCGCTGCGCGCTTCCAGTGCAGTGCATTCTCAGGCAGATACCACTCAAAATACTGCATCATTGTCCTGTTTATCATATGTACGCTTCTCCTTTGATGATACTTTTCTCTGAAGAAAGCATATTCCATTCCAGGCTTAAATGCAAGCAGGAAAGTGTTTATTGATATTTCTCTACAATTTCCCGCATCGTCTGCCACTTCTGTTCCATATCCCAGACCAGCTTAAACTGTGTCCTGCAGCGGTCCAGATTCTGCCCCGGTCTGTGGATTTTAAAATAGGTATCTCCCTGCAGATAATCGGTCAGGAAACGCATTCCGCACTCGAACGTCATGACCTTCGCCCCCATCGGAAGCAGCTCAATCTCTTTTGGAGTCAGTCTGCCGCCGCATCCCTCGATAAATCCTCTGGTGTAGGCTTCAAAATAATCCATATCGCACCAGACCTTATCGAGATCCTGCTCATCCTCAAGAGCCGTACTCGCCCCAAAGCGGATGGAATCACCGAAATCGTTCATGGCCAGTCCCGGCATCACCGTGTCCAGATCAATGACACAGATTCCTTTCCCGGTCTCATTGTCCATCATAATATTGTTCAGCTTCGTGTCATTGTGCGTGACCCGCAGGGGAATTTCCCCTTTTGCGAGAAGCTCTCCGAACACGCCCGTGATATCCTCTCTTTCGAGCACAAAATCAATCTCTTTTTTCACGGACGCCGCCCGATTGCAGACATCTTTTTCCACGGCCTGCCTAAACACCTCAAATCTGGCTTTTGTGTCGTGGAAGCCGGGAATCGTCTCGTGGAGCGCGGCAGCCGGATAATCCGCCAGCTGCCGCTGAAAATTGCCGAATGCCACGGCGCTCTCATAAAAATCCTCCGGCTTTTCGACCTGTTCGAAGCTGGCGGCATTCTCGACAAAATAAAACGCTCTCCAGTATTCTCCCTGTGCGTCCACATAGTACGCTTTCCCGTCCTTTGCGGGGACGACGTTTAATGTCTCCCGCTCCGGGTCCCCGCCGTTTGCGAGGATCACCTTCCGCAGATAGGAAGTCACTCCGACGATATTCTCCATCAATTCCACCGGTTTTGAAAAGATGTCCTTATTCATGCGCTGTAGAATATACCGTCTCGTCTTCTGTTCCCCGGTCTCAAAGACCACCAGATACGTATCGTTAATATGGCCGTTCCCAAACGGCTGGCAGCTCTGATAAACCCCTTCAAAACAAAACTGCGCGATCGCATCTCTTTTCTGTTCTTCCAAAACGCTCCTCATGATTCATTACCCCATAAATTTTCCGGATAAAATCCCGACTGCTTCAGACTTCGGATCGCACGTTCCACAACCGGCTTATCTTCCCTGTAGGTCACACCGTACCATCTGTCCGAAGTTGTCAGAACCGCCACCGCGGCTTTGTCTTCGCGCAGCAGGCTGCTGACAACCGTCGGGAGAAAATACTCGCATTTAAGCGGATTCTCCTCTAATCCTTTCTCAAGAAATGCCCCAAACCCCTTTTCAACTTCTCCTAAAAATCCGGCAGTAAATCCCCACATATTCATAGAAACAATCGTACCAAACGGCAGCTCAACCCAGGAATCCCCCTCATCCTCCGTGTAGGCTGCTCCCTGTCCCCTTTTTTCAATTCTCGTGCGCTCGGTCACGCTCACAAGTTCGCCCTGCTCATTCACCTCACAGATACCGCGGGCGACATGCCCGTTCTCCGTCAGCGTATTTTCCAGGCGGTAGCCGACCATCGCATAACGGTATTTCCCGTCATCCTCATGGCTCTGCAGGTAGTCATAGATTTTCGCAAACGCCTCTCTTCCGTAATAATCGTCTGCGTTGATCACCGCAAACGGCCCGTCAATCTCATCCTTCGCGCTCAGTACCGCATGTGCCGTCCCCCACGGCTTCATGCGCTCCTGCGGGACCTCAAACCCTTCCGGAATCCGCTGCAGGTCCTGATATGCATACGCCACATCCATCACTTTCGCAATGCGCTCGCCGATGGCTTCCCGGAAATCCTGTTCGTCTTCCTTTTTAATGATAAAGATGACCTTCTCAAAGCCCGCCTTTTTCGCATCAAAAATAGAAAAGTCCATGATAATATGCCCCTGCTCATCCACCGGGTCAATCTGTTTTAATCCGCCATACCTGCTGCCCATACCTGCTGCCATTATTACCAGTACCGGTCTTTTCATTCTTTTCATTCCTTTCCGTATGAAATCGTATACCACCTGATCTCATTTGCATCCAGGTGTAAATTGAAACTGCTTTCGTCTCCACGGTAAATCACGGTGTCCTGCGGCTCATACGTGTTGTTCACCACACAGTATTTGCCGTTCTTCACATACGCGTGAACTTCCACATTGAAATTTGTGGCAAACCATCGGTTCAGCTCCTCCTCGCCGTGGGCGCTCCAGAGAATACTCCGGTACAGGATTCTGCTGTTCTCAAAGCTGTAGGGCAGGCCGCTGATATAGACCGTGCGCCCGGCGCCGAATTCGTTCACCGCCATCTGTACTTCTTTTTCCCGCTGCACCAGAATCTGCGTATTCTCATATGCAAATATATTCTTCTTGCCCTCGCCGAAATCCACCGGCCCGGTGGCGTCCGCAAGAATAAAATGTTTTGGATGCTCTTCCCAGTTATATTTATCGTAATTGAGCGTAAATCCGGTCTCCTTTTCTACGCCGAACACATTTGCCAGCTGCAAATAATGCCCCTGATACTGATGTCCGGACGGTTCCCCGACGCCGATCAGACCGCCGCCGTTGTACACAAACGCGCGGATCGCTGCAGAAATCTGCGGGTTTTCCCAGATAGCTCCGCCCGTATGCGCCGTGTCTCCGTCCCCGACATTGATGATGACGTCCACATCTTTGAGCACATCCGCATCGCGTAAAATATCGTCAAAGGAAAGGAACCTCACGTCAAAGGGCGCTCCGCTTAACGCCTCGATCACGCCCGCATAACTGTAATTCTGCTTCTGGTATAGCGCATGGTGCACCATATGGCAGCCCCAGCTGCGGATCTTCCCCCAGCTGTTGAGCACGGCCACGGTCTTCACACAGTGGGGCGTCGTCCCCTTTGCATTCTCATAGAGCTCCCGGAACTCGTCGCACACGCTCTCCACATAATCAATAAATTCCGGAAAATCCAGCGCCAGCTTTAAATATCCCCCGTAACCGATGCGGTCGATCGGTTTGCGCAGGATCGCTCTTCTCGCCGTCACCCAGTTTTCCTTTGCCTCTTTTACCGGATCTCCGCCCTCATAAAACGTATCCGGGAAGAAATACGGCAGAAATCTTCCCTCCGTGTAGTTCACACCCGGAATGTCGGAGATCAGGCGCAGCGTGCTTCCGTTTCCGACACTTCCGACCACCGCGTCGAGGCCGATCGCCGCAAACTCCGGCATAAACGGCTCTGTCCCGATCCAGTGATCCCCCAGAAACATCATGGCTTCCTTCCCGCATTCATGCGTGATATCCACCATCTCTTTGGCAAGCTTTGCCACCTCGCGGCGCTGAAATGCCTGGAAATCCTTAAACTCTCTGCCAGGCACCCGGTACTGATTGTTGTAATACCCCTGGTCGATAATATATTCCGGCCGGAACGGATAGCCCGCTTCCCGCTCGAACTGCTCTAAGATATACGGGCTCACCGATGCCGAATACCCGTACCAGTCCACATATTTTTCCCGTTTCAGCTCGTCAAACATCAAGGTAAACTGATGGAAAAATGTAGTGTAGCGGATCACATTCACATAGGGGTGCTCTTCGCAGAACCTGCGCAGACGCTCCATCGAATAGCGATGCGTCTTCGGCTGCCTCACGTCGAACGTGATCTGATGCTCGAAATCTTTCCAGTCATTTGTCACAGCATTGTACATATGTACCGGATCCCAGATCAGATAGGCCAGAAAGCTGACCGTATACTCATGAAACAGCTCTGCCCCGTGAATCACGACACAGCCGGTATCTTCCCTGTATTCCCACTGCGCAGGAGGAACGACCTCCCCCGCGGAACGGTCGATGACCTCCCACCAGCGCGTAATATCATCCCGGGTGTTGACCTGCATGAGTTCATCCGATATCCCCTTCATCAGCGGAATCGAAAGCTCCTTTTCCGCCGCGGTATAAAACCCCGTCATAATGTAGCACTGCTGGATCTCATCCGGGTTCGCTTTCGCCCATTCATTGTCTTTGCGGGTCGTATAATACGTCGAATATATTTTTGCCCCGACTTTTGTCAGCTCCTCCGGGAATTCCGTGCCGTCACAATCGCGGATCGCATCTGCGCCCCAGCGTTTTAAAATCTCGATTGTCTCCGGAACCACATCCAGATTGGTGGGAATCGTAACGCGTCCCCTGCTATTCTTTTCCATTTCGCTCATCGTCTGCTCCTCTATGGTCTCTTTTTGTGCGGTCTCTCAAACGGCATGTTATAAATCCACAGTGCGCCGACCAGAAGACCTACGCCTGCGATCATGATGCCGAGACCTGCGATCTTGCCGGTAAGACGCCAGCCGTAAATCGCGGCAGCAATCCCTGTGACAAATAAAACCGCAATCAAAGCCACTCTCAATTTTGCATGTTCTTTCCAAAATTCCATTCTTTTCGCCCCTTTCTACGCATGTATTTCATGCGTTGCATGTATTTCATGCGTTTAACCTTTCAGACCGCCTACCGTCATACCCTGTGTCAGCTTGTTCTGCACACAGATATACAGGATCAGGGTGGGAAGCATTACGATCACAAGACCTGCGTACATAATGCCGTACTGCGCCGCCGACTGCTGTGCCTGCATCAGGTTCAGTAATCCTACCGGAAGCGTCTTTGCCCCCTTTGCGGAACTCATCAATGTCATGGAAATAATATATTCATTCCAGAAAGACAGGAAGTTAAATAAAATCACGGTAATAATGGAGGGCTTTGCCATCGGAAAAATAATTTTCCACATCGTTGTGCTGTAACCCGCTCCGTCGATATAAGCCGCTTCCTCATAATCGTGCGCCAGCGTCTGGAAATATCCGGATAACAGGTAGATCGTAAACGGCAGCGCAGTGGATGCATAGACAAGCGCGAGCACGACCAGATTATTCAGCAGAAATCCTTCCCCGAATACTTTTTTCAGCCACGCATCTCCGTCTCTTAACATCAGAAAAATAGGCACTACGATATAGTTTACGTTGATAAACAGTCCTGCCATAAACAACGTGTTTAAAAATTTACTGCCCTTGAATTTGAATCTGGCCAGACAGTAGGCAGCCGGCAGCGCCACCACCAGCAGCAGCGCCAATGCCATCACCGTGACAAGCACGGAGTTTAACATATAGTCGCCCATCTTTGCCGTATTCCAGGCATCCACAAAGTTCTGCCAGTAAAATCCCGCCGGCAGCGTCCATGGATTCCCGTAAAATTCACTGTTCTGCTTGACGGATGCCAGAAACACCCATGCAACCGGCACAACAATGGTGATTGTGAGCATAATCAGCACAAAGTAGATAAAAAACTTGTACAAACGCTCCGCAGAATCCGTATGCTTCTCTTTTCTCATATCCGTCCCTCCTAAAACTCCAGCGGTTCGCGGTCCGTAACTTTATTTACCATTGCGGAAAGCGCAAAGGAAAATAAAAAGATTACAACACCGATCGCCATACTGTAACCGTACAATCCCGCATCCTTCTGGCTGTACATATAGCTGAGCGCCACTTCCGATGCACCGTTCGGTCCGCCGGAGGTCATCGCTTTTACAAAAAGGAACGCCATGTTGATCGTCGAAATGATAAAAAATGTCAGTGTGGTGCGGATATTGGTCCAGATCAGCGGAATCGTAATCTGGAAAAACTGTGTCAGTCTTCCCGCGCCGTCGAGATTGGAACTCTCATAAAGACTTTCCGGCACACTCGACATGGATGCCATATACATGACCATATAATATCCGATCGCCTGCCATACCATGGCGATGATAAGGCTGACCATGACTAACGACTCGCCTTTCCACAAAATCGGATTCGTCATATCGCGGAACAATCCGATGATGCTGTTGAGCATCCCGTTTTCCGGTTTATAGATTGCGGAAAAGATACCGGCGATTACTACGATGGATAAAATATTCGGTATATAGAACACAACCCGGAAGAAGTTCTGGCCTTTGATCTTTTCCCTTGTCAAAATAGCGGCAAAAACCAGCGCGAATCCGAACGTTATCACCGTGACTGCCACAATCAGTAAAATCATGTTCTGCATGGAGCGGATGAAATTGCTGTCATTGATCAGCATCTGAAAATTTTTCAATCCCACAAACGTTTCCGTCTGTGAGTACGCACCTTTTTCATACAGTGACATGCGGAATACATTCAAAGTCGGCAGTATCATAAAAATGAAAAACAAAATGGCTGCCGGTGCGACGCATGCAACCAAAAATCCGTTACGTCTTTTGGAACTTTTCATGCTTTTCTTTCCTTTCCAAAACAACGGATGTCACGCTTGGCGCGCCATCCTTATGTTCAATGAAAATACGGCGGGCAGAGTCCTGCCCGCCGTTCCTTAATGCTCTCTATATCATTTTTAAGGATCGTATTATTTTAAGTTTGCACGCATCTGGTCGCTTGCGGAAATCACGTTCGCAATCCACTCTTCCTCTGTCGTGTCTCCGGAAACCAGAGAGTTGACCGGATCCAGGAATACGGTACGAACTTCAACACCGGGAATCGCGTCAAATGCCGCGAAATTACCCATAGCTGCCTTTGCTCCGTTGTCATAGATCGAGTAGAACATTACATTGTCGCCTTCCAGCTTGTCGGCAATGCCGAGTACCGGCTGAATCGCTCCCGCCGATGCAAAAATTTCACATGCCTTGTCGCTATATAAGAATGCCACGAACAATTTTGCCGCGTCCTGATTCTCTGCGCCGGACGGAATCCATGCCTGCTCGAACCATGTGTAGCTGTAGCTGTCGCCGCCTGTCTGTACTGCCGGAAGCGCCGTCATACCCCACTTGAAACCTTCTGCACGCGGAGCCTCTGCCATCTCGCCGACAATCCAGGTACCGTTCGGCATGAAGATCGCTTTGTTGTCAAGAACCAACTGCTGGTTCTGCGTAAAGTCCTGATCGTTCGCCTGTGCAGGTGTGATCGGGTTCGTGTAAGTCGCCAATTTTGCAATAATATCAAAGCAGGTCTGTGCTTCCGGAGTCTCCCAGATGCCTTCCTCATAATGAGTCGCCTTATCGAAAAATTCCGGTCCGCCTGCCGAATACATCAATGCATAAAGGAATGCGTCAAAGTAACCGGTCGTCGGGTATGTAAATAAGTAGATATCTTCTGCTTTTGCCTTGTCTCCGAGCTCCCACATCTCATCCCATGTGGTCGGAACCTCCCAGCCTTTCTCCTCTAAAAGTCCTGCATTGTAAAACAGTCCGCAGGGAGAGTAGAACATCGGCGCAAGGTATGTCTTGCCGTCGCCATACGGATTGGTGAGAGAAGTGTCGGTAAAACCGCCGGCGATCTTGTCGGATACTGCCGCTGTCTCGCCCGGCACTGTCATGGATAAAACATCCGTGATATCCGCGATATTATTGTCTTTGATAAACTGCTCCGTCAGCGCTGCCTCACGGCCCGTTGCCAGATGGATCACGTCCGGATACTCGCCGCCCTGCATGGACGGTCCGATGACATCCTCCAGATTCTTGTCTGTCGTAAGCTCAACCGCGATACCGGTCTCGGCGGTAAATGCATCCGCCACCTGCTGCCACATCTCGGAACCGTAAGCGGTCTCGATCGCAGCTACGCTGATCGTTGTTCCCGCGTATGCCGCATACGGATCGTCGGGCGCCGCCGCTTCTTCCGTACCTGCATCGGGCGCCGCTCCCTCGTCTGCACCCGCATCGGCAGAAGCCCCGTCTTCCGCAGCCGGAGCATCACCGCCGCTGTTCGAAGCCCCGGCGTCTTTTCCCCCGCATCCTGCAAACAGAGAAGCCGCCATAGTGATACTCATGATTGTACACAAAACTCTCTTTTTCATTTTTAATCCTCCCTTTTATTTTTAGTGATTTTGACCATAAATCTATGTGTCATCCTCCCTATGTTGATTATTATACCTAATTGTCTTTTCTTTTTTTACCCATATGTTGCTTTTAATTTTATATATCTTGCTTTTTTTATAAAATATTGCAAAACGTCTGTTTTTTTCATATACTTATACCAGAAAATATTTTTCACACCGGAAAATTTATACATTTTATCCAAAAGTTCAAATATAATCCGAAAGATCATACATGATCCGAATAGATGAAAAGGAGCTCCTATGAGTAACAGAAAATTAAATTTGGAAAACAAAACTCTCCCGGAACTTTCTTTCCGGCTTCTGTCCATCTCTTCCTCCAAATACGAGGATGACTGGACCAGCTTTCCGCACAGCCACCAGTTTACCGAAATCTTTTTCGTCAAGAGCGGCACCGGGTATATGCAGATTGAAAACGAGTCCGTCCCGGTCGAGACAAACAGCCTTGTCCTGATCGGAGCGCAGGTTCTGCACACGGAGTTTTCGAATCCCTCCGATCCGCTGGATTACTATGTTCTGGGCGTGGAAGGGCTGAAAATCAGCACGGACCGCCCCGTCGAATACAGCATTGTCAACTCCTCGGCGAACGCTTCCTCCATCCGCCTGTGCTTTGAGAGCATTCTCCGGGAAATGCACAGCAGACAAAATTGCTATGAGGAAATCTGTCAGCATTATCTGGCCATCCTCATCCTGCTGATATGCCGCAGGGACCATGTGTCCTATGAGCTTGTGGACCCGCAGAACAGCAGCCGCGAGTGCCACAAGGCCAAGCGCTATATCGAAGAAAATTACCACGACAAAATCACGCTCAGCACGCTTGCGGACAACTGCAACATTACAAAATACTATCTGAGCCATCAGTTTGCGGCGCTTTACGGGAAATCCCCGATCGCATACCTGACGGAGGTCCGGATCTCGGCCGCCAAGGATCTCCTTACGACCACCAACCACAGCATCGAAGAAATCGCCAGCAACACCGGCTTTTCTTCCAGCAGTTATTTTTCCCAGACATTTCAGAAAATCTGCCACATGTCCCCGCAGCAATACCGGAAAAAGCATGTTGTTTTATAAATGCGTCTTCCGGCTGCCGCAGGCAGCGGCGCAGAAATGACAGTCTCCGCCATTTCCGCGCAAAATTGTCAGGCCTCATACCCGTTCGGATTATTTTTCTGCCATCTCCAGGCATCCTCGCACATCTCGCGAATCCCGTACCGTGCCTCCCAGCCGAGTTCCCGCTTCGCCTTTGACGGGTCGCAGTAGCAGGTCGCGATATCACCGGGTCTTCTGTCCTTAATCACATAAGGCACCTTCATCCCGGTCGCCTCCTCGAAATTTTTTACGATGTCAAGCACACTGTAGCCGTGGCCGGTTCCGAGATTATAGACGCACAGACCTGCTTTTTCCTCGATCTTTGCCAGCGCTTTCACATGCCCGGCGGCAAGGTCTGCGACGTGGATATAATCTCTGACGCCGGTTCCGTCCGGGGTATCGTAATCGCTGCCGAACACACCGAGCTCTTTTAACTTGCCGACCGCAACCTGCGTCACATACGGCATCAGGTTGTTCGGAATCCCGTTGGGGTTCTCCCCCATCGTACCGCTCTTGTGGGCGCCGATCGGGTTAAAGTAGCGCAGCAGAATGACATTCCACTCCGGGTCCGCTTTCTGAATGTCGGAGAGCACCTGCTCCAACATCGATTTCGTCCAGCCGTACGGGTTTGTGCACTGTCCCTTCGGGCACTCCTCCGTAATCGGGATCTGCGCCGGGTCCCCGTAAACCGTTGCAGACGACGAGAAAATGATATTTTTGCAGCCGTTTTGACGCATCACGTCCGCAAGCGCCAGCGTCCCTGCAATGTTGTTATTGTAATATTCCCAGGGTTTTGCGACAGACTCGCCTACCGCTTTGAGCCCGGCAAAATGGATACAGCACGTAATCTGCTCCTCTGCAAATATCTTATTCAAAATCTCTCTGTCCAGTATATCGCCCCTGTAAAACGTTACCTCTTTTCCGGTAATCGCTTTCACGCGCTTTAAGGATTCCTCCGAAGAATTGCTCAGATTATCCAATACCACCACATCATATCCCGCATTCTGTAATTCCACACACGTATGGCTGCCGATGTATCCGGCGCCTCCCGTCACTAAAACCGCCATCATTTTCCCCTTTCTTCTCACGCCTTACAGCTTTTTGTACTATGTAATTATAGCTGATTCCCCCTCCCTTTTTTACTCACATATTGCTTTCTATCTTAGCAATCTTGCTCTTGAGAACCCTCCGTATCACGGCGCCGTCTCTCACTGTCTGAGCAGCTCAAACGAATGATACACATCCAGCGCGCCGTAACCCCATTCCCGGTTCGGATAAACCCGCTCATTTGTGCGTTCCGCCCCCCGGATCAGGATATTTTTTATTCCCGCATTCGACAGCCTCGGCCTGTTCTCCTTTACGAGAGCCCACTCCATAATCTGCGCCACCGCCCCCGCGGTAATCGCGCAGGCCGCGCTCGTTCCGGTATAGCGGATATAATTTCCCCGGAGCCCGGGGCCGTACACCTCCACTGCAGGCGCCGCAAAATCCGGCTTGATTCCGCCGATAATCGGATAGCCCCTCCCGGAATCGGCATAGATGCTCCGGGCCACGGCCTGATAACCCCCGACGGTAATCACCTGTTCGGTATTTCCCGGGGAGGTCAGCGTAATATCCGGCGTCGAGCGCAGGAAAAAAACACGGCCCGCCAAAAGCTGCTGCATCGGAAGCCACATATTATAGGTTCCCGACAGCAGGTTCTGCGGATATACCCGGATGATCCACAGCCCTCTCGACGGATTCGTAAACCGGATAAACGCCAGCTGGCTCGCCGTCCCCTGTGTCTCTAACCGGTAATCGACCGACACGATCGTCCCCTCAAAGACAAACCGGTATTCCTGAAAAGCTCCGGCCTGCAGCGGCACGCGCGGAAGCTCCTCCCCCGTAGGCGAGATAATCGCCACCGAATACAGCTCCGGCGCTTTCGCCCACAGCTCGACGAAAAATCCCGGCATCGCGTCCTCCACATTAATCTGAGTGTCCACATATTCCTCTTCCCCGGAAAAGTTTCCCTGAAAATGATGCCTCGCATTCGCCTCATTTCCGGTTGCGGTCACAATCGCGCGTCTCCGTCTCTTGCACACCTCCTCCAGATAGGTATTCAGATACACCTCTCCCCCGTGGCCGCCCATACTGTTTCCAAGCGCCAGACAGATCACAAGCGGCATATCAAAAAGCTCGGCGAGCCGGCTCAGATACGCCACCCCCATCATAATGTCATTCTCCTGATAGGCCTTGGCGCTCTCCGGAATGAAATAAAATTCCCTTAAGTACTGCTTTGCCTCTTTGAGCTTTACAACCGCAATCTGCGCCTGCGGAACGGCCCCGATAAAATCATTTTCCACGTCCTCACCGCCGCAGGCAACCCCCGCCAGAAATGTTCCGTGTCCGTCCGTATCCCGCGACGGCACAATCGAGAACGGATCTTCGCTCTCCAGCGCCGCGTTGAGTTCCTCCGTCGTATACTCCGCCCCGTATGAAATTCCCTCCGGCGGAGTCCCGTCCTCGATCGTCTGATCCCAAATAGCCGTTATGCGGCTGCTTCCGTCCGCATACCGAAACAGCGGGTTCGTATAGTCAATGCCGGTGTCAATAAACCCCACCATGACTCCGCTCCCCCGCAGCCCGAGCGTCGGCTGATTCTGCATGCGGATGATCCCCGACACTTCTAACGCCGTGCGGTCAAGCAGTCCGTAACAGTTCGGCGTCTCCAGATAGGTGTATGCGCCGAGCTTTACCGTCGGGACTCCCGTTCTCGGGTAATAGAAAATGTCAAATCCCTCGTCAATGGGCTGCGTACAAGCCCCCTCATCGGGCATCGCCGTATCTTCCCCGTACGGAATGATAAAATCAAAATAATCGTTCGAATATGCCTGTTTCCTGCAATCTGCCATATAAAAACTCCGTCATCTATTCACTTACTAATAGATGACGGAGTTTTGATTCTATGCATAATTTTTGCCGGAACGGCATGCGGTTTAGTCGTCGCAGTATTTTTTCACGATTGCCTCGAACGTACCCCGTACCTCGGTAAACGCCTTTAAAAGTTTGGGTGAAAAAACGCCGCTCTGTCCGTGTATAATCATCTGAAACGCCTTGTCGGTGTCATATGCCGCCTTGTAGACCCGCTTTGAGGTAAGCGCGTCATACACGTCCACCAGCGATACGATCTGCGCGGCTATGCTGATCTCCTCGCCTTTGAGCCCGTCCGGGTAGCCGTTTCCGTCGTACTTCTCGTGATGGTGTCTGGCGATGTCATACGCATAGGAACAAAAATCTTCGCTGTCGAGGCGGATGACTCTCTCTATTATCTCCGCGCCTTTCGTTGTGTGCGACTTTATCACCTCATACTCGTCGTTCGTCAGCTTGCCGGCTTTTAAGATGATGCTGTCCGGTATCACGATCTTGCCGATATCATGGAGCGCTGACGCCCAGCCGATCATCTCAATCTTTTCTTCCGTAAGCTCATACTCCGGGTACAGCTTCATAATGCTTGTTCCCAGACATACGGTAAATTCACGCATCCTCTTTATGTGCTGCTCCGACTCAAGATTTCTGAACTCCACAATATTGCTCAGAGACTCAACCAGCACTTCGTTCATGTGCTTTTGTTTGCCTGCCATAAGTTTCAGAATGGCATTTTGTTTCTTGAGCTTTTCGTTCTGCGTTTTTACCGTGAACTCAAGCTGCACCTTATACTGAAACACTTTCACCACATTGTCCACCAGCAGCTTCACGGCATCGGGATGGAACGGCTTTCTGATATAGCTCACAATGCCGTACTCATATCCCCTTTTCTCGTATTCCACCGTCTGATCATTTGTCAGCATGATAAACGGTATCTGTTTTAAATACTTTTTTTCACTCAGCCGCTGCAGCACCTGAAAGTTGTTTTTCGCCGGTATCATAAGGTTGACCAGAATCACCGCAAGAGACGCCGCATGCGCTCTGAGCAGCTCTATCCCCTCTTTTTCGTTCGAAACTTCCAGAACCTTGTACTCGTCCCGGAATATTTCTGCCAGCTTTTTCCGGTTGTCCTCTTCATTTTCAAGAATCAAAATCGTATCGCGCAACATATTCTGCCATCCCTCTTTTTTATAATTTAACCATTACTACATTCTTATTTCTGAGTTTGAAAATAACCCTGTTCACGTGCGACGGCAATGCATATTTGACCGCATTGATCTCAATCACACTTCCCTCATATGCATTTCCCCGGACAATGACGGCCTTCATATCCTGATCGGTTAAATTCGCAAGCTTGGATACTTCGGCATCCAAGTCGGCCAGCTCGTTCTGTTTCGCCACAATTGCCACATTCAGCTTTTTAATCAGCATTTCCGCCTGTCCCTTTCCCGGCGGAAGCGCCTGCAGAATGCTGTTCCAGCGCCCTTCGAGCACCTGCAGCTCGTCTAAAATCTGCTCTCGTTCCTCCGCAAACATCGCCTGCTTCTTGTTGTAGAGGACATTCTTCCCCACGTCCAGATATGTTTTTAAATGGGATCTGTTGCCGAGATTAAACGTATCGATTCCCTTGACCGCACAGGTCTTACCGCCCAGAAGCATTCCCTTGCTCCCGGATACGATCACCTTCCCCATAGTGCCGATCGTACTGTTCATGATATAATTTGCCTTGATATCACCGCCGGCATCAATACTCGCCGATTCAAAAAAGCTGCCGGACACCTCTCCCTTCGCCTCTATAAAGCACTCGTTCCTTGAGCAGCTTCCCTTCTTGATCATGACATTGCCGCCGGCGATAAGCCTTGCCGCCTCAACATTGTGCTCGACGATAATATCGCCCGTCGCCGAGATATATCCGCCCGAGCAGACGCTGCCGATCACGTAAACGGAGCCGTCAACCTCCAGTTTTCCCGTGACGGCCGTCACATCCTCGTTCACAATAATCATATTGGATATAATAATCTGACCGTTATGGTACTCGAACTTTCCGTTTAATTTGGAGCGATACGTCACTCCGTCCGGATCAATCACAAATCCCCGTCCCTTCAGCGGCTTTTTCTCCGCTCCTTCGTTGGCATGCATGACTTCCCCGAAGACATTGTGTCCGTCTACCCCTTTCTCGGCCGGATGATAAAGCGCGATTTTCTGTCCCTCATCCACCATCTCAAAGGCTTCGATATTGACATAGTCGACTCCACCGTCCGGAAGCGGCGCCGGAATACGCGGCAGATCCAGACGGACGAAAAACTCATACCAGCCGTTTTTACCGTCTTTTGCCGGGATTCCTTCCGCAATCAGGATTTTCTCGTTCATGCGCCTTTTGTTTATCATCTCACTGATGGCTTCTTTATTAATTCCCGCAACAATGCCTCTCTTTTTCAGCGCGCCGTAAATGTCATTCTCCGTGACCATATTGCCGCCGACCGATTTGACAAAACCGTAAACCTTATTTCCGTTATCCTCGACAAAGATGCTGAATTCCTTTTTGGTCATCGATGAAATGTCGATTCCCAGCTTATCGGGCGTCATGTATGTGCTGGTCTTTTCCATTAAAAGACTTTCCCGCTTTTCCTTCATATCCGTGCCGGAATAAATCAGCTTTGCATAAGATGCCACATCCAGCCCCGCCTCCAGGCCCAGCCGGATTTCTTTCATCTGCCAGTGGTTATACAGCACGTTTGCATAGAGCGACACGTTCAGTTTCTTTTCCAGGCCAAGTCGGATTTCCCGCATCTGCATCCAATTATACTTGGAATCCGCATACACGGAAATCTTGATCCCCTCGTACAAACCGATTCGAATCTCATAGATCTGCTGCATGTACATATCATCAGTGAGCCATATGTCAATCGGCAGATCGTCCTCAAGCGCAAGCCGGATCTGTTCCAGCTCGTCATCCACAAAGCCCCTTTCAAGATACGGGGTGAGATCGTTCGAAGAGTACATCGAAAGCCGGATCTGTTTCATTGTCTCATAACTGTATGAGGGATCCGCATATACGGAAATATCCACCTTGTCCTTGATTCCCATTCGAATCTGCTCCATCTGAAGCCAGCTAAGTTCCGGATTAGAATAGAGAGAAACATCCAACCCTTCCTCTTTTCCAAGAAGAATTTCCCGATTCTGTTCTGTCATATACTCTGTATTTTCTGTCATGGTAAGCTCGGAATTCGGCGGCAGCGTTCCTCCTGTATTCATATATAAGCCTTCCTTTCCTGATTTCAATGTAGTCTTCAATATTATACTATACTAAAGTCCCAAAGTCTACCTTTTTGGATTTTCTCCGCAATTTA
>CAJTOI010000015.1 GCA_910577925.1 uncultured Roseburia sp. | reverse complement strand
ATTTATTTGTTTTACTCACTGTAAACAATGATAATTCATCATCAATTTTATAATCACCATCCAACAGTATCACCTGTCTATTTGACTTGAGTTTACTATCAATTCCAACTGGTATTTTAAAAAATAAAGTTTTGCTGTAATGTGGTTCAAAAGCTTCTTTCTGTACATAAATATTAGCTAAAGAATTGACCTCTAAAAACTTTTTCAAAGCACCTCCATGGTCAAAGTGCCCATGTGAAACAATAACCGTATCCACCTTTGAAATATCAATATTTCTTCTAACTGCATTGTCAAACAATGTATTGTCTGGACCTAAATCAAATAAAATTTTATGTGTCTTTGTTTCGATATAAAGTGATAGTCCATGTTTTGCCATACAATCTGATTTCGTTCTATTTTCTACCAATGATATGATTTTCATAAATTAACCTCTACAATTTCATATTTATCGTTCTGACATATATTGCTGTACTTCATTAGAAGTCAATTTTCGTATTTGTGTATTTGTATATTCTTTGTATTCTGTAACAGCGAAAATAGGTTTCATACATTTACAAAATTTGCCTTTGTTCTTTTTCAAGTACAACTGTAAATCATTATCACTAGCAAAAATTTTATAGGAACGTCTGCCATTTTCACTTTCTATTTCATAAATACCGCAAGATTTTTTCATACTGTAATCAGCTGTACGCAAATACATTTTTGCAATTTCTAATGACTTAAAAGGGAAATTCCATCTTTGCAATCCACGCTTAGGCTCTTTTTCAATACAGATACACCGTCCACAAGTCCCACAAATATATTGCATATGATTTTGTAAACATTCTATCGGATTTAACAGCGGTGTTATTCTTTTTTCATCAACATAACATTCCACACACATTTTTATTTCACTTCCTTAAAAATTTCCAATTTATCTTTATGTACATTATACCATGATACTTCAATATCGTCATTTCTTTTCTGCTTTTGAAAAGTTACTTATCAGTCCATGATTTGTAAAGGGTGCTATTCAGCATTGCTTACGCAACAAGCCCTTGACAAACCATAGACTAATAAGTTTTGAGGTAATCAAGCAGAAATGAAATAGTATGCTGTTACACTGCATAGAAAAAGACACTCTGTTTCAAGTGTCGTTCTTCCATAACTTTGTATAACGCTCTATAAGTCGTTACATAAGGCTCTTTCATTTGTTGTAATTTTCTTCTTTTTTCTTTAGTTGTTTTGCTGATAGATACTGTATTTATGCGGACATTTCCGATTTCCTATCTATTTTTAAGATAACAAGACACTATATTCCAAATGCCATTCTCTTATACATTAGTATTTTTGCAAGCAGGCAAACACAGGTTATTTCTTAATATCCTTTTGTGTGGGAAACTCCGGTTTCCCATTTAGAAACGGTTTTGTTTGAAACTCCGATTTTTTCTGCAAGCTGTTCCTGCGTCATGTTTTTTTCTTTTCGTTTTTGCATAATAAACTTGCCGACTGTAATTTGATCCATTGAGGGTACCTCCTTTTATAGTTATATTTTAACGGGTATCCGGAAAACATAAATCCCTCAAATGGAGAATATGCGTGGAATGACTGTGTCGGCGGGATGCAGACGACAAAAGTTCCGGGAATTATATCCCGAAAGACCACAGCTGCTTGATCTGTCCGCCGATCTGGTCATAGGACCAGCTTTTGACACTCCTTGCGACACAGTTCGGATCATTGATGAAAAAGCCGCTTTCATCGTACCCGTAGATAACGATGAAATGGCCTGCAGCCGTAAAATCACCCGGGCGCATGGCGCAGATTAAGATTTTCCCCGCGGACAGCTCCTGTTTCATAACGGAATCGCTGATGCCGGGATTGCTCACCTTCACGCCGTAGTTCGGCGGGACATCGTTCATCAATGACCACATGGTTCCGGTCCCGGACATGTAATAGCCGTTCTGCATGCTGTAATCCGCGAGCGCCGCCGGTGTCAGAGACGCGTCTCTTGTCAGCGCGTAAAGCGCCATCGAAAGACAGGTGGGGCCGCAGCCTGCAATGCCGATGCAGCTGTCATCCCCGTAGGGCGCATAGCCCCATCTGGGGTCCCACTGTAAGAAGAGCGGATAGGCCGCTTCCTTTTCCGTGTCCGTCAAAGTTCCCTGTGCCTGCCGTTCGGATGTCGGGTAACCAGATACGAAATCCGCCATTTCGGGGTTGTTCGCGAGCGCTTCGAGCATATTGTCCGGATAGGCGTCCCTGTTTTCCCAGATTTCATGAATGACTGCGGAATCGGCCGCGAGCGATTCGATTTTTGAGAAAACCTCTTCTCTGCTCCGCTTGACGGGGGCGGCGACTTCGATCGCCTCAATCCGTGCCGGATAATCGTCTTTGGCAAAGGTGTCTTTTGTGCGGTTTTCGTCCTTGCCGAAGGAAAAAACAGTTGATCGGTTCATCCCGGCGCCGGTCTGTGTTGTACGGTCCAACTGCAGCCTGATATTCCAGACCAGAAGGAAAATGACTGCGATTATCAATATCTGTAAAAGGAGAAACAGCCGCTGCTGTTTCCGTCTTGCCTGCTGTCTGCGCGCTCTGATGCGCTGTCTGCTTACCGCCTCGCGCTCTACGTACCGTCTGCTTCTTTGTCTGTCTGTCATAATTTCCGTAAGATCCTCCGTAACTTATAGTTTTCTCCCCTTTTTGTCGTAAAACGTCACAATTTATTATAAAGAATGTTTCTTGAAATAGGGTTTAAGTATTCTTTAAGATTTTTTTAAAAACACAGGAAAAAGCTATTCGTTGCGCAGGACCTGTTTTTGTGATAAAATGCGAAATATATAATGCTATGGAGGAGGGCTGGAATGCCAAAACGCAGGAAAAGCGGGCTTAATTTCGGGAAGCAGAAAAAGAAAATCAATATGACGGCGGTGAAAGAAATTCTGACCTGGATTGCGGAAATTCTGCTGGCGGTCCTGACTGCATATACGCTGGTCTATTTTGTGGGTCTGCGGACGAGTGTGGTCGGACAGTCCATGGCTGAGACGTTAAACGGCGGGGACGAGATACTGGTCAACCGCTTTATCTATAAAGTAACGAACCCAAAGCCGAATGATATCGTGGTTTTTCTGCCGAACGGCAACGAGAAGTCCCATTATTATGTAAAGCGGGTGATTGCGGTGCCGGGGGATGAGGTGCTGATCGAAGACGGAACCGTCTATGTGAACGGAGAGGAGTTTTCGGAAGAGATTCAGGGCGCGTCCATTGAGGAGGCCGGACTTGCGGGAGAGGCGCTTGTGCTCGGGCCGGATGAATATTTTGTGCTCGGGGATAACCGCAACAACAGCGAGGACAGCCGGTATGCCAATATCGGCAACATCAAAAAGGAACATATCATCGGAAAAGCATGGTTTTGTGTAGCGCCGTGGAGTGAGTTTGGATTTTTGTAATATCAGGAGGGTAAAATGCAGTTTCAGTGGTATCCGGGACATATGACAAAGGCAAAACGCCAGATGCAGGAAGATATGAAGCTGATCGATCTGGTGATTGAGCTGGTGGATGCAAGGATTCCGCAAAGCAGCAGGAATCCCGATATCGATGAGCTCGGAAAGAATAAATACAGGTTGATTCTGATGAATAAGGCCGATTTGTCTGACGAGGGGAAAAATCGGGAATGGATGGAGTATTTTCGGGAGATCGGCTGCTATGCGGTCTGTCTGGACGCCCGGAGCAAGGCGGGGATGAAGCAGGTGACAAATGTCGTGATGGAAGCCTGTCGGGAAAAGATTGAGAGGGACCGTAAGCGCGGGATTGTAAACCGTCCGGTGCGCGCGATGGTCGTGGGAATCCCGAATGTCGGAAAATCCACCTTTATCAATTCCTATGCGGGAAGGGCCTGCGCGAAGACCGGCAATAAGCCCGGCGTCACCAAGGGGAAACAGTGGATACGGCTCAACAAAAATGTGGAGCTTCTCGATACGCCGGGAATACTCTGGCCGAAGTTCGAGGACCAGACGGTCGGACTGCGCCTTGCGCTGATCGGGGCCATCAAAGATGAGATATTAAACATTGACGAACTGGCGCTCGCGCTGATAGAATTGCTTCAAAAGGAATATCCCGGCGTGCTGTCGGCCCGCTATTCCACGGAGGAACAGCCTCTGCGCGAGGAGGAGGGGGCCCCGGAGGTGCTCCGTCTGATTGCGGAGAACAGAAAGTGCATTTCCCGCGGAAACGAGCTGGATTACGGCAAAGCCGCGGCGCTTCTCATCGATGAATTCCGCGGCGGAAAGCTTGGGAGAATCACGCTGGAGCGGCCATAGGAAAACGCAGACATAAGAGAGAGCGGGATTGCGATGGAAGAGAAAAAGATAGGGCAGATCAGGGAAGAACTGAAGAGAACGGAGGACGGTATGCTGTCCGCTTTTACGGAGCGGTACGGCAGTGATTCGCGCGCCGGCGTACAGAAGCTGGTGGAGCAGGCAAATGGGCGGCTTTCGCGCCTTTCGGTCGAGCGGGAGCGCATCGAGGGACTTAAGGTTTACGAGCGCGAGTACGAATCGTGCGGTTATGTCTGCGGTATCGACGAGGCGGGGAGGGGGCCGCTTGCCGGCCCGGTAGTGGCCGGCGCCGTGATATTGCCTGCGATATTTTGTATATCAATGACTCGAAAAAGCTTTCGGCGGCGAAGCGGGAGGAACTGTATGCGGTGATTATGGAAAAAGCCGTTGCGGTCGGCGTCGGGATGGCCGGGCCGGGGCGCATTGACGAGATTAATATTTTGCAGGCGACCTATGAGGCGATGCGGGAGGCTATAAGCAAATTGTCGGTAAAACCCGATATATTATTAAATGATGCGGTGACAATTCCGGGGGTGGCAATCCGGCAGGTGCCGATTATAAAAGGGGATGCAAAAAGCATATCGATCGGCGCCGCGAGCATTATAGCGAAGGTGACCAGGGACCGTCTGATGCTGGAGTATGACAGGATTATGCCGGAGTACGGATTTGCATCGAACAAAGGCTACGGCTCGGCGGAACATATTGCGGCACTGAAAAAATACGGCCCGTCTCCGATTCACCGCAGGGGATTTATCGGCAACTTTGTGTGAAGGATGGGGAAAACATGCAGATATCAGAGATGTTAGGACAATACAATCGGAATACTGCAAACGGCACGGAAGAGCTGAAAAACAGTCAGGGCGTTCAGCGCCTCGTATCGAGGGTGCGGGATCTGTCTGCGGGAAGCGTGTTTGAGGGCACCGTCAACTATGCGAAGAACGGCAAGGTCGTGCTGACGCTCGCAAACGGAGAGCAGATCAGCGCCCGCATGGACGGGAAGCTGGATATGAGACCGGGAAGCGCCATGTTTTTTCAGGTGCGCTCCAACGACGGTATGACAATCGCGCTCCGGCCATATTCCGGGCCGGGGAGCGGCGGCAATCCGATTCTGCAGAACGCGCTGACTGCGGCGCAGATACCGGTGACGGACCGGAGCCTTGTCATGGTGGATTCCATGATGCGGGAACAGATGCCGATCGATAAGCAGAGCCTTTTAAATATGATCCGGGTCGTGAATGCATACCCGGAATCGAATGTGCAGACACTCGTGCAGATGACAAAGCTCGGAATGCCGGTGACGGCCGAACTTGCGAGTCAGTTTGAGAACTATCTGTCGGATCGCCATGCACTGTTAAATGAAATGGAACTCGTGACGGCGCAGCTGTCGGAACTGCTGGGCGACGAGAGCATGGAGCCGGAGGCGGCGCTGCGGCTCTATCAGCAGATAACGGATATTCTTGCGGGAGGCGGGAACGGACGGCAGCCGGGAGGAATACCTGCGCCGGGGACACCGGGTCAGCCGGTTCCGGGGATCCTGACGCCGGAAATCCAGGCGCCGGAGAATTTCGAAGAGAATCTGTCCGGCGGCGCTGTGAAGGAAAACGCGGCGGGGAATGTGCCGGGTCAGCCGGGAGCGGACGGTATCGTCCTGCCGGGTCAGCCGGGGACAAATTCGCTGCCCGGGGACGGACAGACAGCCGGGCTGCCGCAGGGGTCTGCGGGGGCGGACGGTACCGCCCCGGGTCAGACCGGGTCAGCCGCCGATGCGCGGCAGATTCCGACGGTCGGGAATCTGTTTACCGAAGAACAGGCCGCAAGACTTGCAAAGAGTCTGTCGGAGATTCCCGCGCTGGCGGGAAATCCGGAGATTTTTGCGGGAGGAGTCCCGGAGGAGGAAGTGTACGTCGATACGCTGCAGGATGAGGGACTGCCGCAGGCCGCGGAGACGGCCGCGCATGCGGACGATGCGGCGCAGACCGTCCGGACGCTGAATCCGAATCTGACGGCGGAACAGCTGCTGCAGTCGGTGGGAAAGGCGCTGGCGGAGAACAGATCTCTCGGCCTTGCCGGGATGCAGCGGCTGTTTGCGGGAAAGGAGTTCGGGCAGCTGCTGCGCGATGCGGCGGAACAGCAGTGGCTGATAAAGCCGAAGGATTTAAAGCGCGCGGGCAGCGTGGAGGAGCTCTACGAGAGACTGTCCGGCCAGATGCGGCAGCTGGAGGCGGCAGTGCGTCAGGCGGGGCCGCAGCATGTCTCGGTTTTGCAGACCGCGTCGGATATTCGGGGAAATCTCGAATTTATGAATCAGATGAACCAGATTTACAATTATGTGCAGCTGCCGCTGAAGATGTCCGGCCAGAACGCCAACGGAGAACTCTACGTCTACTCAAACCGGAAAAAGTTTACGGACCCGGATGCCGAGCTGACGGCATTTCTTCATCTGGATCTGGAAAATCTCGGTTCCACGGATGTCTCCGTGCGCATGCAGAACCGTCAGGTCAAAACAAATTTTTACCTCGAGAATGAAGCGGCGTACAACCTCCTGGAAAAGCATCTGCCGATTTTGGAAAAGCGCCTCAAAAATAAGGGTTACCAGTGCCAGATTGCGGTCACAAAAGAAAAGAAGGACAGCAGCTTTGCCGAGAACTTTGTGAAGAAGGGGCAGACACAGACGAGCGGAAAGACATTGCGCAGATATTCCTTTGACGTGAGAGCTTAGACGGAGGATTGACATGCCGGATTATGTGAAAAAAAAGGGAAGAGAACAGCTGGGGGGAGACAAAAAGACGGCGGTGGCGCTTGCCTACCAGCCCGGAGATCAGGCTCCGAAAATCCTTGCAGCCGGAAAGGGCGAGGTGGCGGAGCGCATTATCGAGGCGGCGGAGGCCAGCGACGTGCCGTTTTATCAGGACAGCCAGCTGGCGCAGACGCTCTCAAAGCTTCAGATCGGCGATACGATACCGCCGGAACTCTATGAAGTGGTGGCCGAGATACTGGTCTTTGTGGACGACATGGACCGCATGAAATCAAAGCTGCAGAAATCGGGATTATTGTAGGAGGAAAACCGCTTGAACAATCGCACGACCGGAATGAAATACGAGACGCTTGCAGCGGGATATCTGCAGGAAAAGGGGTACCGGATTCTGGTACGGAATTTTCGGTGCCGCTTCGGAGAGATCGATATCATAGCGGAGGACGGCGGGGTTCTTGTGTTTTTTGAGATTAAATTTCGCAGCAGCGGACAGTGCGGAAATCCCTTGGAAGCCGTGGATGTGCGCAAACAGCGGCGCATTTCTCGCGCGGCGCTGTATTATTATAAAGAAAACGGATATGTGAAGGAGCAGCCCTGCCGGTTTGACGTGATAGGAATCGAAGGGAACGGCTCCATCCGGCATATAGAAAATGCCTTTGAGTTTCAGGGGTGGCGATGACTTTGCGGGAGGAAACAGCTATGGATAACAGGAAAGTGACAAAAATATCTTTAGAGGGGATTCAGACGGAAATAACAATGCTTTCTCAGGAGATTGAGGCGGTAAAGATTATTCTGGAGGAGATCACACGGTTTACGGCAGAGGAGGATTTTGACCGGGCGGTCAAACGGATACTGGGGGTCCTCGGGGATTACCTGAATGCCGAGCGTGTCTATATTTTTGAGGACAGGGGCGCGTTTTATCCGAATACCTACGAGTGGTGTAAGCCGGGGATTCCGCCACAGATCGATACGCTGCAGAATGTCACAAGGGAAGAGGCAAGCCCGTGGATCGAACTCCTCGAAAAGGGCGAGTGTATCTACATATCGGATATCGAGGAGATTAAAGACACGATGCCGGATATCTATGCGCTGCTGCGCCGCCAGGAAATCAGCCGGGTAGTGGAGGCCCCGATTAAGATGGATAACCGTCTGTTCGGGTTTCTCGGCGTGGACAATGCGCCGGATGAGATTACGGGACTGATTATAGATTCGCTCTCGATGCTGGGCACATTTCTCGGAATGTCCATGCAGCTTCGGAAAGAGCGGGAAAATATCCAAAAGAAAAACCATGCGCTCTCGCAGGAGCAGAAGAGATACCGGGATGCGCTCTCGAACAGTTCCGAATACTGTTATTCGTTTGACGTGACTGACGGACGGATCTGTGAGGAGATCGTGACCGCGCACGGGGTCCGGCTTGTGGAGGAGCTTGGACTTCCGCTTCCGATCACCTTTGACGACCTGAACCGGAAATATCTGTCTTATTTCGGCGTCGAAATTTTAGATAAAGAATCCGGGAGGATTTTTACCTGCGAGGGATTGTTAGAGCAGTTCGAAAGCGGCGTGACGAATGTGGAGTCGGAGTATTACAGCCCGCTTGCGGATCGGTATCTGCGCGTGTGCGTACTGCTGTCAAAGGATGATGCGACCGGACATGTGTATGCGGTCGTCATCGCAAACGATACGACAGAGGCCAGAAAAAAAGAAGACAGACAGCTTCATGAGCTCAAGGAGATGGGAAGGCAGTTAGAGTATGCAAACCGCGAAATGAATCTTCAGCTTGAGACGGTGCTCGGAGGAATCGCCGGCGGCTTTAAAATCAGCAGAGACGACGGAGATTATTCGTTTTTGTATGTCAGCGAGGGAGTCGCGCGGATTCAGGGGTATACGGCGGAGAAATTTCTCGAGGCTTCCGGCGGATCGGTATTTTCCAACTGCTATCAGGAGGACAGAGAGTACACGAGGCTGCTGCTTGACGCCCAGCATGCCAGAGGAGACGTGTATTCCGTCAAATACCGTGTGCGGCATAAGGACGGCAGCTTAAAATGGATTATCGACAGCGGGAAGCGGGTGATAGGGCCCGACGGGGAAGTACGCCATTACAGTCTGGTGCAGGATGTGACGGAGCTCGAAGAGCGGAATATCGCGTTAAAGGATGCGAACAGTATGCAGACGCAGATGCTCGATTCCATCAGCTGCGGCATACTCGCGTACAAAGTTCCGGAACATGAGCTTGTCGTTGTCAACGATGCGGCAAAATGGATTTTGGAGAGCAGCTCTCCCGATGTGATGGAGGATGTGGGACGGTTCTATACGCGGAGCATCATTCCGGCGGATCGCGAAAGAGCAAACGGAATGGCGGACGGATTGAAGGAACCGGGCGAGAGCGCACAGAGCAAATTCAGGGTGAGGAGAGCGGACGGTTCGCTGATGGTTGTTCAGTGCAACACGAAGCTTCTGCAGTTCACAAACGGGCAGCGCTATATCTTAAGCTCCATGCTCGATATCACGGAACAGACCAATCTGGAGTGGCTGCTGACGGCGGAGCGCGGACAGTACAAGGATGCGCTGCTTGATGGCGCAGAGTTTTCCTTCTCCGTCGACCTGACGAAAGGGCATCTGCTGGATGCCGTACATACGAAGGACGGAGAAACTGAAGCGGATCAGACGGGGCTTGAGGATCCGATCTGCTATGATGATGTACTGAATGCATGGATAGAGAAGCGGCAGATTTCACCGCTGAATCAGGCGCTGGGTATGAAACTTTACAGGAAAGATCTGGTTGCGCGCTATGAGGGCGGAGATACCCGCGTGGAGGAAGAATACTACAGCGCGAAGTATGACGAGTATTACAATATTCTGGTGCTACTGTCCAAAATAGGTGAGAAGGGCCATATCCATGCAATCTTTATCGCATATAATATTACGGATGCGAGAAAAGCGGAGCAGCTGCACAAGAAACAGCTGATAGACGCAAAGGAGAATTTGAGCAGCGTCAACCGGGAATTACAGACGGCCCTGCGCTCGGAGAGAGAGAAGACGGCCGTGATCGGTGCGATGAGCAATATCTATTACTGCAGCTACCTGATCGATCTGCGGGATGAGATGATTTCTGCGGTGTCTGGCATCGGATATATGGATCGGATTTTCTCCCGCAAGGCAGGGGAGGCGCTGAATCTCTGGATTGATCAGCTGTTAGACGAAGCGTTCCAGGAGGATATGCGGGAGTTTACCGACCTTGCAACGATACAGGAACGGATGCGCGACACGCAGATCGTGAATATGGACTGCATCAGCAAGAAGGAGGGCTGGATTCGCGTGAGCTTTATCGCGGTCAGCCGCGACGAGGAGGGCAATGTATACCGGGTGCTGTGGGCGGCGCAGCATATCGACGCCGAGAAGCAGAAAGAGCTTGTGCAGCAGGAAGCTTTGCGCACGGCCTATGAATCGGCAAGTCGGGCAAACAGCGCGAAGACGAAATTCCTTGCGAATATGAGCCACGATATCCGCACGCCGATGAATGCCATTATCGGTATGACGGCGATTGCGGGAACGCATCTCGACGACAGGGAGCGCGTGTCGGACTGCCTCGGGAAAATTACCGTGTCGAGCAAGCATCTGCTCGGACTGATTAACGAGGTGCTCGATATGAGCAAGATAGAATCCGGCAAAATTGAGCTGCACGAGGAAGAGTTCAGCATACCGGATCTGATTGACAATCTGCTCTCTATGGTAAAACCGCAGGTAAGCGCGAAGAATCATGAATTGTCCGTTACAATCCGCGGGATTGAGCATGAGAAGGTAATCGCAGACAGCCAGCGCATTCAGCAGTCGTTTATGAATCTGATGAGCAATGCGGTCAAATATACGCCGAACGGCGGCAAGATAGCGCTGACAATCTCGGAGAAGCCGATGAACCGATCACAGGTGGGCTGTTACGAGTTTATCTTCGAGGACAACGGAATCGGTATGAGCGAGGAGTTTCTCGAGCATTTCTTTGAGCCGTTTACGCGGGCGACGGACAGCCGTGTGGAGAAAATCCAGGGCACGGGTCTTGGGATGGCAATCACGAGAAATATCGTAGAGATGATGAACGGCGACATCAAAGTGGAAAGCAGGCTGAATGAGGGCACAAAGATTACGGTCACGATCGTCATGCAGCTGCAGAATACGGATGAGCATATCGCATATGACGCGTTTGCGGATCTGCCGATTCTGGTGGCGGATGACGACGAGAGCGCCTGCGAATCGACCTGCGAAGTGCTTGAGGAGCTAGGCATGAACGGAGAGTGGGTGCTCTCGGGACGGGAAGCGGTAGATCTTGTGGTACAGCGGCATGAAAATGAACGCGACTTCTTTGCGGTCATTATCGACTGGAAGATGCCGGAGATGGACGGAATACAGACCACGAAGGAAATCCGCAAGCGCATCGGACAGGAGGTGCCGATTATTATCATATCGGGCTATGACTGGGCGGATATCGAGCTTGAGGCCAGAGCGGCGGGCGCGGATGCGTTTATCTCGAAACCGCTGTTTAAATCCAGGATGGCCCATGTGTTCAATAACCTGCTGGAGCGGGGACAGGATGAGTTCGGGGAGGCATCGCTTGAGAAGGTAATCAACGAGGACTTTACCGGACGGCGGGCGCTTCTCGTCGAGGATAATGAACTGAATGCGGAGATCGCAGGGGAAATTCTCGGGATGGCCGGACTTGTCATCGATTATGCAAAAGACGGCAAGGAAGCGCTTGATATCATGACGGCTGCGGCCGACGACTACTACGACATTGTGTTTATGGATATTCAGATGCCGGTGATGAACGGATACGACGCGACGGTGGCGATTCGCGCGCTGCCGAGGAACTATACGAAACGGGTGCCGATTATCGCGATGACGGCAAATGCGTTTGTGGAGGATGTGCAGGCATCGCGAAACGCCGGTATGAATCAGCATATGGCAAAGCCGATTGACTTTGAACAGCTGATGGGCGTTCTGCGCAAATGGCTGAGTTAAGAAAACAGGAATCGAAATAAGGCGGACGGAACAGATGCGGCTGATCAGAAAACAAAGAACGGCCCCGGTGCTTCGGGAGGACCGGGTAACGATACAAAACGGCGCCCGGGTGGCGCTTCTGCGCTACCCGGCGTTAGAGGAGACGGGGATTGTAAACCACTGCTTTTCCACGCGCTTCGGAGGCGTCAGCGAGGGGATATATGCCTCAATGAACCTCAACTTTACCAGGGGCGACAAAAGGGAAGCGGTGGAGCAGAACTACCGGAATCTGGCGGAGGCGATGGGGGTGGCGTACGGGAAGCTTGTGCTCTCGGATCAGACGCACACCGTGAATGTGAGAAAAGTTACGGCGGCGGATGCCGGGATGGGCCTCACCCGCCCGACGGAGTATACGGATGTCGACGGACTGATCACGGATGTGCCGGGGGTGGTGCTGGTCACTTCGTTTGCGGACTGTGTACCGCTGTATTTTGTGGACCCCGTGCACCGCGCCGTCGGCATGAGCCATTCCGGCTGGCGCGGGACAGTCGGTCGAATCGGAAGGGTGACAATCGAGGCGATGCGGCGGGAATACGGCACGCGGCCAAAGGATTTGATCTGTGCCGTCGGCCCGTCCATCTGTGCGGACTGCTATGAGGTGAGCGGGGATGTGGCGGAGGAATTTGCGCGCGCATTTTCGGGGCGCGAACGGGAAATATTAAAAAAACAGGACCGTCTCTGTCCGGAGAGCGGGGAGCAGAAGTACCGGCTTGACCTCTGGAGGGCCAACGAGATCGTGCTTACGGAGGCGGGAGTTTTGCCGGAGCATATTTCGGTGACGGACGTGTGCACCTGCTGCAACCCGGATTTTCTGTTTTCCCACCGGGCGAGTCACGGGAAACGGGGCGGGCTCGGAGGCTTTCTGTGCCTGAAAGAGGAATAGAAAAAGGAGTTTGGAAGAGGTGAAATCGTGGTGTGTTAAGAATATCTTAATAAATTCATAGGATTATCTTTATTGTATCTGCAGACCTCCCATGATAGACTTGCTGTATTAAAACAATTAGTACAGTTAGTACAGATGGGAGGTTTTGATTTGATTCAGCTAAATTATCGTGATTCAAAACCGATTTATGAACAAATCAAAGATGGATTTCGGAAACTGATTATTTCGAATTCACTTTCTGCAAATGAGAAACTGCCTTCCGTGCGCGAGCTGGCCTCCGGGCTTGCCATCAATCCCAATACGATTCAGAAAGCATACCGAGATCTGGAGAGTGAGGGTTATATCTATACGGTGGCCGGCAAGGGAAGCTTTGTGGCGGAGCGCGAGGAAATTTACGACACGAGGCAGCACGAACTGCTTGAGGAATTTGATGAGATTGTACAGGAGCTGTATTTCTTATCTGTCGGGAAAGAGACATTGCAGGAGCGGATCGATATGCTTGCGAGAGGAGGAGAACGGGCATGATAAGAGTGACAGACTTAAGGAAATCCTTCGACGGATTTGAGGCTCTCCGAGGTGTGGATATGCATGTGAAGAAGGGCGCGATCTACGGTTTGGTGGGGCCGAACGGTGCCGGAAAGTCGACATTGATCCGCCATCTTACCGGAATATACAAACCGGATGCCGGGGAGGTGTTCATAGCGGGGGAACCGGTGTACGAGAACCGGCAGATAAAGGCGCGGATGGCGTATATTCCGGATGATTTGTTTTATTTTATGCAGGCGGATACGATGGAGATGAAGCGGTTTTATCAGGGGATTTATCCGCAGTTTGACGAAAAGCTTTTTTTCCGCATGCAGGAGTTTTTTCCGAACATTGACGTGAAGCGGAGCATCCGCAGACTGTCAAAGGGCATGCAAAAGCAGGTGGCATTCTGGCTTGCGATCTGCAGCAAACCGGATCTGATGATTTTAGACGAGCCGGTCGACGGTTTAGACCCGGTGATGCGGCGTCAGATATGGAGCGTGATTATGTCCGAGGTGGCGGAGTGCCAGATGACGGTGCTCGTATCTTCCCACAATCTGCGCGAGCTTGAGGATGTGTGCGACCATGTGGGCATCATGCACCGGGGCAGCCTGATGATAGAGCGTTCCCTCTCGGATCTGCAGGGCAGCGTGGCGAAAATCCAGGTGGCCTGCCAGAGCGGCATGCCCAAGCTGCCGGATAACTTCGACGTCCTCCATATGTCGAACACCGGCCGGGTGTACACGCTGATTGTAAAGGGGGATGCAAAGGCGGCCGAGGAGGCCCTCGGGCAGCTGAATCCGATGATTGTGGATGTGCTGCCTCTGACGCTGGAAGAGATATTTATTTATGAGATGGGAGGTGCGGATTATGAAGTCAAAGACATCCTGTTTTAACCGCACGATATTTTTAAAAAACACGACGACTTTCTGGCCGATGTGGGTTTTGTACCTGCTGTATCTTCTCTCGACAATGCCGCTTCCCATCTGGAGTCAGGCGAAGGCGGACTATATGGAGCAGACCGCTCAGGAGATTGCAAACAGGTCCTACTATATTGTGGAAAGTGTGGTTGAGATCCAGATTTTTCCGTTCCCGGTTTTTCTGTTTGCCATGACAGCGGGACTTTTAGTATTTTCTTACCTGTATGTGCCGCGCAACGCGAATATGATTCATGCATTGCCGGTGACCCGCGGGGAACTGTTTGTGACAAATTATCTGTCGGGGCTTTCGTTCCTGATTGTACCGCAGCTCATCTCGTTTGTGGCGATGCTTTTGGTGTGCCTGGCAAATGAGATTACACATATCCAGTATCTGATGACCGGGCTTTTGGTGATGATGGGCGAGGCGTTTTTTGCCTATTCGCTGGCGGTGCTGGTGGCGATGTTCACCGGGCAGCTGATTGCGATGCCGGTATTCTTTTTTGTGACGAATTATCTGTATGTGGGCTGCCTGTATCTGGTCGCGACGGTCGTGGAGCTATTAAGCTACGGCGTGTCGGATTTCTGGAATCCGGGCGTATCCTGTATTTTGTCGCCGCTGTACTATCTGAATAACAATGTGCGCGCAAGGGTCGTATACGGCGCCGGGGCAAAAGCCAATGCGGTAGAGTCAATTAACATCAGCGGAATGTGGCTGATCGGAATTTATGCGGCGGTGGCGGCGGTGTTTGTGGTGCTGGCGTATCAGATCTACAAGAGGCGGCAGCTGGAGAGCGCAGGCGACTGGCTCAGCGTCCGTGTGCTCAAACCGATTTTCCGCTGGGGTTTTGCAGCCGGCGGAGGTATTTTGCTGTCGCTGTTTTTTGTGGAGGCATTTATCGTATATGCGATAGGAAAGGACGGAGCTCTGGTAAATGCTTATCCGTGGGTTGCGGCAAGCATGCTTGTGTTTGGATTTATCTGCTTTTTTGCGGCGGAGATGCTGATTGACAAACGGTTTCGTGTATTTACAAAAAAGCGCCTGGCGGAATGGGGCTGTTTTTCCGCTGCCGCGGTATTGCTTCTGACGCTTTTTGAGTTCGATATTTTCGGCATTGAGCGGCGGCTGCCGCAGGCAGAAGAGGTTAAGACGGCGTTTGTATATATGGATTATCCGGTGGAAGTGCCCGAGGAGGATTTGGAGGAGCTGCTGGAGCTGCACCGCAAGATTCTGGCGGACAAAAAAACCAACCTTGAAGTATTAAACAGCGGAAAGGGTTATTATTACACGACCGTCCGCTATTATCTGAAGGACGGAGGCAAACTGGAGCGCAGATATGCGATTCCGGTGACGGAGGAGTACTTAAGCGACGCGGAAAGCCCCGCCGCGCGGTTTCTGGAATGGGAATCCCGTGCCGGGAATTTGAGAAAGCAGCTGTTCGGGCCGGGATATGAGACAAATGATTATCAGGTGGGCCATATTGACCGCTACAATGACGAGGGAGAATACGATTATTACACGCTGGATGGCGAGGAGCTGACGCAGGTACTTGATGCGTTACAGCGGGATATCGACGCCGGAAACTTCGGAACGTATTACACGTACTGTGTAAGAGAGGAAAATGTGACTTATAGGAATGAGCTGTCTTTTGAATACCGCACGGAGAATCTTTACTACGACAATTATGACTATTACAGTTCCTATCGCGGAGCGGTAGAGACGGCTGACGCGTCTGCGGAACGGGTAAACGGATTCTCGGAAAATCAGGTGTACACCTCCGTACGGTTTGGCGCCGGGTGCGCCAACCTTGTGGAAACGTTGAATGAGCTCGGTATTATCGACGATACCTGGAAGCTTATGACAAATGAAGAATACGACGGCACACAGCAGTAAAAGACGGTGAAAGTGCTGCAAAAAAGGCGGAACGGTTGTTATTCCGCCTTTTTTAGTGTAAACTAAAGATACCCTTTGTCCGCTTAAAGGCAGATATGCCGGAAATATGTTTTGCGGGCAGAGCGAGAACGGAGAGAATCAGGAGAATTGGGACAGATGACGGAGAAAAAACACAGAGTGGCGAAAACGGAGCCGGGAAGCATTGCGGACGAGCTTGGGATCGAACCGGGAGATTTGCTGCTTGCAGTCAATGACAGCGAGATAGAAGATGTCCTGGACTATCACTATCTGATTCACGAGGAGCAGCTTGTGCTGCTCGTCGAAAAGCCCGACGGTGAGCAGTGGGAGTATGAGATAGAGAAGGATTATGACGAGGATCTGGGGATTGAGTTTGAGAACGGGCTGATGGATGATTATAAATCTTGCCACAACAAATGCATTTTCTGCTTTATCGATCAGATGCCAAAGGGGATGCGCGATACCCTGTATTTTAAAGACGACGACTCAAGACTTTCGTTTCTGCAGGGCAATTATGTGACGCTCACCAACATGAAAGAAAAGGATTTAAACCGCATTATCGCCTATCACCTTGCGCCGATTAATATCTCGGTGCAGACGACAAATCCCCAGCTGCGGCGCATGATGTTAAACAACCGCTTTGCGGGGGAGGCGCTCAAAAAAATAGATCTGCTGTACGAAAACGGCATCGAGATGAACGGGCAGATCGTGCTCTGCAGAGGGATCAATGACGGGGCGGAGCTCGAGCGCTCGATTTCGGATCTGACGGGATACCTTCCGCATATGCAGAGCGTCTCGGTCGTGCCGGTGGGGCTTTCGAGATACCGGGAAGGGCTGTACCCGCTGGAACCTTTTACGAAGGAGGACGCGCGCGCGGTGCTTGAGACGGTCCGCAGGTGGCAGGGGATCTGCATGGAGCGCCACGGGACGCATTTTGTCCATGCCAGCGACGAGTGGTATCTGCTGGCGGAGCAGGAGCTGCCGGGGGAGGACAGTTACGACGGCTATCTCCAGCTCGAGAACGGGGTCGGCATGATACGTCTGCTGCTTGACGAGTTTGGGGAGGCGCTTGGCGCGCTTTGCCGTGCGGCGGAGAATCCGGGGGAAGATGACTGGGTCCCGGACACAGACAGACGCCACATGGTTTCGATTGCGACGGGGCGGCTTGCGGCGCCCTTTATCGAGCGGCTTGCGGCGGCCTGCACGGAGCGGTTTCCGAATTACGAAATCCGCGTTTATGCGATCCGCAACGACTTTTTCGGGGAGCGCATCACCGTGTCGGGACTGCTCACCGGGCAGGATATCCGCGCGCAGCTGCAGGGAAAAGAGCTCGGGGAGTGTCTGTTGCTGCCGTGCAATCTGATGCGCGCCGAGGAGGAGATTTTCCTGGACGACATGACGCTCGCGGAGCTTAAAACTGCTTTACAAGCAGAAATAGATATTGTAAAATCAAGCGGTCAGGATTTGCTTTTTGCAATGCTGGGAAAGGATAGGTTGTAGAGATGAGTAAACCGGTGGTAGCGGTTGTCGGCCGCCCGAATGTGGGGAAGTCCACATTGTTTAATGCGCTTGCGGGCGAGCGGATTTCGATTGTAAAGGATACGCCCGGCGTCACGAGAGACCGCATCTATGCGGATGTGACCTGGCTTGACCATAATTTTACGCTGATTGACACCGGCGGGATCGAGCCGGACAGCAAGGACGTGATTCTGTCTCAGATGCGGGAGCAGGCCCAGATTGCGATTGCGACGGCGGACGTGATTCTGTTTCTTGTGGATGTGCGCCAGGGCCTGCAGGACGCGGACGCGAAGGTGGCGGATCTGCTGCGGCGCTCCGCAAAACCGATTGTACTTGCGGTCAATAAGGTCGACAGCTTTGAGAAATATATGCCGGATGTCTATGAATTTTATAATCTGGGCATCGGCGACCCGTTTGCGGTTTCGGCCGCGTCGATGCTCGGCCTCGGGGATATGCTGGATGAGGTGGTACGCCATTTTCCGGATTACGACAAGCAGGAGGACGAGGACGAGAGACCGAAGATTGCGATTATCGGCAAGCCGAACGTCGGCAAGTCCTCGCTGATTAACCGTCTCGCAAAGGAGGAGCGCGTGATCGTCTCGGATATCGCGGGAACCACAAGGGATGCGATTGACACGGATATCCGCTATGACGGGAAGGAGTATGTCTTTATCGACACGGCGGGCCTCCGGCGCAAGAACAAGATTAAAGAGGAGATTGAGCGCTACAGCATTATTCGGGCGGTGACGGCAGTGGAGCGCGCGGATGTCTGCATCATTGTGATTGATGCGACCGAGGGCGTGACCGAGCAGGATGCCAAGATTGCGGGCATCGCCCACGAGCGCGGCAAGGGGATCATCATTGCGGTCAACAAGTGGGATGCCGTCGAGAAGGACGACAAGACAATCTACCGCCACACGGAGAAAATCAGGCAGATTTTAAGTTTCATGCCCTACGCGGAGATCCTTTTTATCTCGGCGAAGTCGGGGCAGCGGCTGAACCGGATTTTTGAGCTGATTGACGTGGTGATTGAGAATAACAGCATGCGGGTTGCGACCGGCGTCTTAAACGAAATCGTCGCGGAGGCAGTGGCGATGCAGCAGCCGCCTTCGGATAAGGGAAAGCGGCTGAAGATTTATTATGTGACGCAGGTGTCGGTAAAGCCGCCGACGTTTGTGGTGTTTGTCAATGACAAAGAGCTGATGCATTTTTCCTATACGCGGTATCTGGAAAACCGGATCCGGGAGACGTTCGGTTTCCGCGGGACGGCGCTTAAATTTATCACGCGTGAAAGAAAGGAGGAATAACATGGGGATTGCAGCGAGAATAGCAGCGGTGCTGATCGGGTATTTTTTGGGCATTTTTCAGACAGGATATCTATACGGGAAGTATAAGGGCATCGATATCCGTTCGCAGGGCAGCGGGAACGCGGGAGCGACGAACACGCTGCGCGTGCTGGGCTATAAGGCGGGACTCATCACGTTTGCGGGGGATCTGCTGAAAGCGATCTTAGCGGTTGTGATTGTCCATGTTCTGTTTGGCGCATACTTTCCGCAGGAGCTGCATGTCCTGAAATTGTATGCGGGGTTCGGCGCGGTGCTCGGACACAATTTTCCGTTCTTTTTGAAGTTTAAGGGCGGAAAGGGAATTGCCTGCACGTCCGGTATGATTCTTGCGGTCTGCCCGATTGCGGCGCCGCTTTGTCTTGCGCTGTTTATCGGAGCCGTGGCAATTACGAGGTATGTGTCGCTCGGCTCGATTCTCGTGGTGATCACCTTTTTGATTCAGGTTATCGTATTCGGGCAGCTGGGGTATCTGCCGGTGGACGAGGCGTGCCGGCCGGAATTTTATGCGGTGAGCGCCTGCTTTACGGCGCTGGCGCTCTGGCAGCATCGGGCGAATATCAAACGGCTTCTGACGGGGACCGAGAATAAATTCGGAATGAAAAAGTGAAGATTGCTTTTGAAAGGCAGGGATAAGATGAGGAAACAGGTCGGTGTAATCGGCGCGGGCAGCTGGGGGATTGCCCTTGCGAAGGTGCTGCACACAAACGGGCACGCCGTGACGGTGTGGTCGATTGCGGAGCCGGAGATTGTGATGCTTCGGGAGAAGCGGGAGCATGTGGAGAAGCTGCCCGGCGTAATGCTTCCGGAGGATATGGTATTTACGACAGATTTAAAAGAGGCCGTTTCAGGCAGAGACTATCTGATTTTGGCGGTGCCCTCGGTGTTTACGAGAAGTACGGCCAGAAGTATGGCGCCCTATGTGCGGCAGGGGCAGGTGATTGTCTGTGTGGCAAAGGGGATTGAGGAGGAGACGCTCGCGACGCTCTCTGACATTGTGGAGCAGGAGATCCCCGAGGCCGAAGCTGCCGTGATGTGCGGGCCGAGCCATGCGGAGGAGGTCGGCTGCGGACTTCCGACGACGGTTGTCGCGGGAGCGGGCAAAAAGGATGTGGCAGAGGGCGTGCAGGATCTGTTCATGAATGAGGTGTTCCGCGTCTACACAAGTCCCGACGTGCTGGGGATGGAGCTGGGCGGTGCGTTAAAGAACGTGATTGCGCTTGCCGCCGGCATGGCGGACGGGCTGGGATACGGCGACAACACGAAGGCGGCGTTAATTACGCGCGGAATTGCGGAGATGAGCCGTCTTGCAACGGCGATGGGGGCGAGTTACGAAACGCTCGGCGGCCTGACCGGTATCGGGGATCTGATTGTGACCTGCGCGAGCAGACACAGCCGCAACCGAAAGGCCGGCATGCTGATGGGACAGGGTTATACGATGCAGCAGGCGACGGATGAGGTGAAGATGGTGGTCGAGGGCGTTTACTCCGCGAAGGCCGCGGTTCGCCTCGCGGAGAAATACGGGGTTGACATGCCGATTGTCGAAGCCGTCAACCGTGTGCTGTTTGAGGAGAAACCGGCGAAGGAAGCCGTGAAGGAACTGATGGCGCGGGATAAGCGCGCGGAGCACAGCGCACTGCGGTGGTAAGAGAATGGAGATATGGCGAGATGAGAGTTGAAGTTAAGCGTTTGAGCAGTACGGCGGTGCTTCCGGTGCGCGGCAGCGCGCAGGCGGCGGGATATGACCTGTGCGCGGATATCGCGGAGCCGCTTGCGGTCGCACCGGGGGAGACGGTGAAGGTGGAGACCGGTCTCGCATTTGCGATTCCGGACGGGTATTTCGGCGGGATTTTTGCGAGAAGCGGGCTTTCGACAAAGAAGGGGCTGCGCCCGGCAAACTGCACCGGTGTGGTAGATTCCGATTACAGGGGACCGGTGATTGTGGCGCTGCACAACGATTCCGCGGCGGCGCGGACGATAGAGCCGGGGGAGCGGATTGCCCAGCTGATTCTGCTGCCGTACCTTGCGGCGGAATTTGAGGAAGTCGAAGCGTTAGACGAGACGGCCCGGGGCGGGGGCGGCTTCGGCTCGACCGGGAGCGGCGGTTCGTCAAACTGCTCAAGAAAGAGATAAAAACCCGTCGATTTGACGAAGTGACGGCAGGGCGGTCCGGATTACTGTGACATCCTACAAGAAAAGGCAGAATTCTTTGTGTAGGCAGGCTATGGTAATCCGGGCCGTTTTTTTGTATAGTAATCGTAGTAAAAGTACAGTAACGCAAGAACAGAAACATTTCTTTAGGAGGGATTGATACCAATGGCAAGTTTATCCATGAAAAACATCTGCAAAGTATATCCGAACGGTTTTGAGGCGGTAAAGGATTTCAACCTTGAGGTTGAGGACCAGGAATTTATCATTTTCGTAGGCCCGTCCGGATGCGGAAAATCCACGACACTTCGTATGATCGCAGGACTTGAGGAGATTTCTTCCGGCGAGTTCAAGATCGACGGCAAGCTGATGAACGATGTGGAGCCGAAGGACCGCGATATCGCAATGGTATTCCAGAACTATGCGCTTTATCCGCATATGACCGTATTTGACAATATGGCGTTCGGTCTTAAGCTCAGAAAGGTTCCGAAGGACGAGATTAAGAGAAAAGTGGAAGAGGCGGCAAAGATTCTTGACCTCGAGAAACTGTTGGACCGCAAGCCGAAGGCTCTCTCCGGCGGACAGAGACAGCGTGTTGCCATGGGTCGTGCGATCGTTCGTAACCCGAAGGTATTCCTTATGGATGAGCCGCTTTCCAACCTGGATGCAAAGCTGCGTGTGCAGATGCGTTCCGAGATTGCTTCTCTTCACAACAGACTGAAAGCAACTATTATCTACGTTACGCATGACCAGACCGAGGCTATGACTTTGGGTACCAGAATCGTCGTATTGAAGGACGGCGTGATCATGCAGGTAGACTCTCCGCAGAAATTATACAACGAGCCGAACAACCTGTTCGTTGCAGGATTCATCGGATCTCCGCAGATGAACTTTGTAGATGCGGTATGTAAGGTAGAGGGTGACAAAGTAACGCTTTCCTTCGAGAACACCTCGATTGTTCTTCCGCCCGCAAAGGCTAAGAAGCTCGCGGACGGCGGCTACAACGGAAAGACCGTTGTGATGGGTATCAGACCGGAAGATATCGGTGATTCTGAGATTGAGATTGAGGCACACAAGGACTGCGCATTTGAGACGGATGTGACCGGATACGAGCTTTTGGGTTCCGAGGTTCTGTTATACTTCAACGTTGCAGGAGCAAGCATGACGGCGAAGGTTGATTCCAGAACGACCGCGCGTATGGGCGATCACATCAGACTGGCGCTTGATCCGGAGAAGATTCACGTATTTGACAAAGAGACCGAGCAGACGGTTACAAACTAGCCGTTCGATTGCTAAATTTAACAGGCGGTATGAATTGACATTTCCCGCCGGATTAGGTAAAATTATACAGACAAAAAAATAAAACTGGGTGCAGCCATTGCACCCAGTTTTTCCTTGCATTGCAGGAAACGGGACTGGCGGACGGCGGTGGAACCAGGAGGGGTGCAGAATGTTATCAAACCATAAAATACAGACGGCGTTAGATGAAATCAAAGAAATATCGCGGATTGACCTGGTGCTGTATTCGGATAAGGGAAAGCCGGTGGCAGGCACGTTTGTGCCGGAAGGAGATATGGAACAGGCGGTTTTACTGTTTGCGGATTCCATGGCGGAGAGCCAGATGGCGGGCGGCTGCCATTTTTTTAAAATTATCGTGGACGGAGCGCTTGAGTATGTGCTTCTGACCTGTTCTTCATCGGAGGATGCCTATATGGTGGGACGGCTTGCGGCCTGTCAGATCCGCAATCTGGCCGCGGCTTACATGGAACAGTTTGACCGGAATAATTTTATGCAGAATATTCTGCTCGGAAATATGCTGGTGGTCGATATGTACAGCAAAGCGCAGAAGCTGCACATTGAACAGGCGGAGCGCGTGGTATTTGTGATTGAGGTGTCGGGGACGAAAGACACCGCGGTTATGGAGCTCGTGAAAAATCTGTTTGTCGTCCGCACAAAGGATTTCGTGACAGAGGTGGATGAGCAGACGGTTATTTTGATTAAAGATGTCAGAGACCAGAAGGAAGATGCAGCGCTTGAGAGCCTTGCGTCAATGATTGTGGACAATATTCACGCGGAGGCGATGGTGCGTGTGCGCGTCGGCTACGGAAACCGTGTGAATAATCTGCAGGATATTGCGAAATCCTATCAGGAAGCAAAGATGGCGCTTGAGGTAGGCCGTATTTTTTATGCCGAAAAGGAGACGATTGCATACGGGTGCCTCGGAATCGGACGGCTGATTTACCAGCTTCCGATGTCTCTGTGCGAAATGTTCATCCGTGAGGTGTTCGGCGGCGAGGTTCCGGATATCTTCGGCGAGGAGATTTCGACCACGATACAGAAATTTTTCGACAATAACCTGAATATCTCGGAGACGGCCAGACAGCTGTATGTGCACCGCAATACACTGGTGTACCGGCTTGAACGCCTGCAGAAAGTAATCGGGCTTGACATACGAAGGTTTGACGATGCGATGACCTTCCGCATTGCGATGATGGTGCTGGCGCATATGAATTATCATAAAAAAGAATAGGAGTTTTTGGAGTTATGGCGAAACAGGCAGCATATGATGAGCACAGTATATCGGTTCTCGAGGGCTTAGAGGCGGTGCGCAAGAGACCCGGAATGTATATCGGGAGTGTCTCGAGAAAAGGTTTAAACCATCTGATTTACGAGATTGTGGACAATGCCGTGGACGAGCATCTCGCGGGGGCATGCGATACGATATGGGTGACGCTTGAGGCGGACGGCTCGTGCACGGTGGAGGATAACGGGCGCGGCGTGCCGGTCGGGATGCACGCGAAGGGTGTTTCCGCGGCCCGGATCGTGTACACGACGCTGCACGCCGGCGGAAAATTTGACGATTCCGCATATAAAACAAGCGGCGGTCTGCACGGTGTGGGCTCCTCCGTGGTCAATGCGCTGTCCGTGTATCTGGATGTGGAGATCAGCAGAGAGGGGTATGTGCACCATGACCGCTACGAGCGCGGAATCCCGGTTGTGGAGCTTGAGGGCGGTCTGCTCCCGAAGCTCGGGCGGACGAAGAAAACCGGGACGAAGGTCAATTTCCTGCCGGACCCGGAGATTTTCGAGAAGACCCGCTTTAAAGAGGACGAGGTCAAAAGCCGCATGCATGAGACGGCATACTTAAATCCGGAATTAACAATTGTCTACGAGGACCGCAGGGGGCAGGAGCCGGAGCAGATCATCTACCACGAGGAGGACGGGATTAAAGGCTTTGTCCGCGACTTGAACAAGAGCTCGGAGGTGCTGCACGAGGTGGTTTACTTTAAGGGGGAGCTTGAGGGGATCACCGTCGAGGCGGCTTTTCAGTACACCAACGAGTTTCACGAGAATATTTTGGGGTTCTGCAACAATATTTTTAACGCCGAGGGAGGTACCCATATCACCGGGTTTAAGACGGTGTTTACGACGGTAATCAATTCCTACGCGCGTGAGCTCGGCATCTTAAAGGAAAAGGATGCGAATTTTACCGGGACCGATGTCAGAAACGGTATGACGGCCGTGGTGTCCGTCAAGCATCCGGACCCGCGCTTTGAGGGACAGACAAAGACAAAGCTTGACAATCAGGATGCGTCGCGGGCCGCGTCTAAGATTACGGGGGATGAAATCCAGCTTTACTTTGACAAGAATCTTGACAATTTAAAGACCGTGATTTCCTGTGCGGAGAAGGCGGCGAAGATCCGCAAGACCGAGGAGAAAGCGAAAACGAATCTTCTGACCAAACAGAAATTTTCCTTCGATTCCAACGGCAAGCTCGCGAACTGCGAGAGCAGGGACGCCGCTGTCTGTGAAATCTTTATCGTCGAGGGAGATTCCGCCGGCGGTTCCGCGAAAACGGCCAGAGACCGCAGCTTTCAGGCGATTCTGCCGATCCGGGGCAAGATTTTGAATGTGGAGAAGGCGAGTATTGACAAGGTTTTGGCGAACGCCGAGATCAAGACGATGATAAACGCGTTCGGCTGCGGCTTTTCCGAGGGCTACGGCAATGACTTTGATATCACAAAGCTGCGCTACGATAAGATTATTATTATGGCGGATGCCGATGTGGACGGCGCGCATATTTCGACGCTGCTTCTGACCCTGTTTTACCGTTTTATGCCGGAGCTTATCTATGAGGGGCATGTGTACGTGGCGATGCCGCCGCTGTACAAGGCGATTCCGAGCAGAGGCGAGGAGGAATATCTGTATGACGACGAAGCGCTTGAGCGCTATCGGAAAACGCACAGGGGAAGCTTTACGCTGCAGCGCTATAAGGGACTCGGCGAGATGGATGCGGAGCAGCTCTGGGAGACGACGCTTGACCCGAAGACCCGCATTTTAAAGCGGATCGAGATTGAGGACGGGCGGATGGCGTCGGATATCACCGAACTTTTGATGGGAAATGACGTGCCGCCGCGCAGGATGTTTATCTACGAGCATGCGACAGACGCCGCGCTCGACATATAAATAGAATGGAAGAGAGGAACAATGAGAGAGGAAGAACAGATTATCCGCACGGAATATTCGGAGCTGATGCAGAAATCGTTTATCGATTACGCGATGAGCGTGATTATCGCGCGCGCGCTGCCGGATATCCGGGACGGCTTAAAGCCGGTGCAGCGGCGGACGCTGTACGATATGTATGAGCTCGGCATCCGCTACGATAAGCCTTACCGCAAGAGCGCCCGTATCGTCGGCGACACGATGGGTAAATATCATCCGCACGGGGACAGCTCTATCTACGGGGCGCTTGTGGTGCTGGCGCAGGATTTTAAGATGGGGATTCCCCTGGTGGACGGACACGGAAATTTCGGTTCCATCGAGGGGGACGGGGCCGCGGCGATGCGCTACACGGAGGCGCGGCTTATGAAGCTGACCCAGGAGGCGTATCTTGCGGACCTCGATAAGGACGTCGTCAATTTCGTGCCGAACTTTGACGAGACGGAAAAAGAGCCGGAGGTGTTGCCGGTGCGGGTGCCGAATCTGCTGATTAACGGAGCGGAGGGCATTGCGGTCGGTATGACCACAAGCGTTCCGCCCCACAATCTCTCGGAGGTCATCGACGGCGTCATCGCCTACATCAAAAATCCTGATATCAATACCGAGCAGATGATGCGGTATATTCCGGGGCCGGATTTCCCGACCGGGGGGATCGTGGCAAACAAGGACGAGCTGCTGGCCGTGTATGCCACGGGCGCCGGGAAAATCAAAATCCGTGGAAAGGCGGAGCTTGAGCACGGCAAGGGCGGCAGGGACCGGCTGGTGATCACGGAGATCCCGTATACCATGATCGGCGCCAATATTGGAAAATTCCTAAACGATGTCTGCAGTCTGGTCGAGACGAAAAAGACGAACGATATCGTGGATATCACAAATCAGTCCTCGAAGGAGGGCATCCGCATTGTGCTTGAGCTGCGGAAGGGCGCAGACGTCGAGAATCTGAAAAATCTTTTGTACAAAAAAACGAAGCTCGAGGACACGTTCGGCGTCAACATGCTTGCGGTGGCGGACGGCAGGCCCGAGACAATGGGTATCGTGCCGGTGATACGCCACCATGTGAATTTCCAGTACGAGCTGGCCACGCGCAAATACAAAACGCTTCTCGCAAAGGAGCTCGATAAAAAAGAGATACAGGAGGGATTGATCGCAGCCTGCGACGTCATTGACCTGATTATCGAGATTCTGCGCGGAAGCGCAAACGTGAAAGAGGCGAAGGCATGTCTTGTGTCGGGCGTTACGGACGGGATAAAGTTTAAGTCTGCACAGTCGAAGCGGGATGCCGCAAAGCTGCGCTTTACGGAGCGGCAGGCCGACGCCATCTTAGAGATGCGCCTCTACAAGCTGATCGGGCTTGAGATAGAAGCGCTGATGCGGGACCATGAGAAGACGCTCGCAAATATTGCGCAGTATGAGGATATTCTCGAAAACCGCGCCTCGATGGCGAAGGTGATCATCAGGGAGCTGCAGAGCTGGAAAAAGGAATACGGAAGACCGAGAAAGACAGCCATCGAAAATCTGCAGGAGGCGGTTGTCGTCGAAAAGAAGATCGAGGAGACGGACGTGGTATTTCTGATGGATCGTTTCGGCTATGCGAAGACGATCGATGTCGCGGCCTACGAGCGCAATAAGGAGGCGGCAGACAGCGAAAACCGCTATGTGATGACGGTGAAAAATACCGACAAAATCTGTATCTTTACCAATCGGGGACAGATGCATCTGCTGAAAGTGCTCGATCTGCCGTTCGGCAAATTCCGTGACAAGGGAACGCCGATTGACAATCTGAGCAATTACAACAGCAGCGAGGAGAATTTTGTGTATATCACGAATCTTGGTGCGATCCGGGAGGAGCGTCTCATATTCGGCACCAAAAATGCGATGCTAAAAGTCGTTTCGGGTGCGGAGTTTGATGTGGCGAAGCGCACGACGGCGGCGACAAAGCTTTCCGAGGAGGATGAACTGCTGTTTGTGCAGCGCTTTGCCGGTGACGAGAGCCTGATTATGCAGTCGGAGAAGGATTTCTTCCTGCGCATCGACGCATCGTCGATACCCGAGAAGAAAAAAGGGGCCGTGGGCGTCCGGGGCATGAAGCTTTCCGCCGGCGATGTGCTGACGAATATTTATCTGCTGTCTGCGGGCGAGAATGTGGAGGTCGAGGTCCGCGGCAAAACGTACGATTTAAACCGGCTTCATGTCGGAAACCGTGACACAAAGGGAACCAAAAAAGCATAAGGCGGGGAACATGAATTACAAAGAGGCGAGAACATTTGCGGTTGGAGTCGGGAAAACCGGCATGGTTATGGGACTGGAGAGCATAGAAAATCTGATGCGGGAGCTTTCGAATGTGCAGGAGGAGCTCTCCGTCATACATATTGCGGGGACGAACGGAAAGGGATCGGTCGGCGCGTTTTTGGAGTCGGCGCTGCTTTTGAGCGGAAAGACGGTGGGACGCTACACGTCTCCGGCGGTGTTTGAGCCGCTTGAGGTATGGCGTGTCAATGGGCAAAATATTTCCGAGGAGGACTACGCCGAAGGGATGACGGAAATTCGTCAGGCGTGCGCGCGCATGACGGCCCGGGGCCTGCCGCATCCGACTATTTTTGAGGTCGAGACGGCGCTTGCGTTTCTGCTGTTTTACCGGAAAAAGTGCGATTATGTGCTTTTGGAGACGGGAATGGGAGGCAGCGCCGACGCGACGAATCTGATTCGTAAGCCGGTGTGTGCGGTGATTACTTCAATCGGCATGGACCACATGAAGTTCCTCGGGGACAGCATCGAAAAGATTGCGGCCGAAAAGGCGGGAATCATCAAGCCCGGGTGTCCGGTTGTCACAATCCGTCAGCCCAAGGAGGCGATGGAGGTGCTTGTGCGCGCGGCCAAGCGGCAGCATGCGCCTTTGATGATCGCGGACCCGTCGGAAGCATATGCGCAGGTATACGAAAAGGCGCAGAATGGCGAAAATACGAGTTCACCGTCCGAGATCGGCTACGACTATCCGGGTGTCGGGCGGATCGCGCCGGGCCTTCGGGGATTGTACCAGACAGAAAATTCTTATCTTGCGGTCACGGTACTCCGTGAAGCGCTGCACCTTCCGCCGGAACATATCCGGGAGGGCATCGGTCTCGCGCGCTGGCCGGGACGGTTTGAGTCCGTCTCCCGGGACGGGCGTTTTGTGATAGACGGCGCGCACAACGAGGACGCCGCCCGAAAACTGTATGACTCGCTCCGAATTTATTTTACAAACAGGGAGATTACTTATATAATAGGGGTACTTGCAGATAAGGAACACGAGAAGATGTTAGAGATCATGCTGCCCCTGGCGGCCAGAGTCTACACGGTGACGCCGCCGAATGCGCGGGCGCTGCCCGGTGAGGCGCTGGCGGAGGAGGCGTCGCGTTTCCACGGGGATGTGACGGCCTGCGGGAGCATCGAGGAGGCGGTGGAGCAGGCCGGACTGCACACGCCCGCGGACGGTGTGATTCTGGCGTTCGGTTCGCTGTCCTATCTGGCAGAGGTAAAAGCGCTTGTAAGAGATTTGGAAGAGGGCCGCGCGGGTGAGGCCGTGCGGACGGGAGAAGAGGACAGTTTGGATGGATAGAGAGAAAATTGAACAGGGAGTCAGACTGATACTCGAGGGAATCGGCGAGAATCCGGATAGGGAGGGACTTGTCGGGACGCCGGACCGGATTGCCCGCATGTATGAGGAGATTTTTGCGGGGCTTGTGCAGACGGCCGCAGAGCCGCTGTCAAAGACGTTCCGCACGGAAAATAACGAGATGGTGTTAGAGCGGGATATCACGTTTTACTCTACCTGCGAGCACCATTTTATGCCGTTTTACGGAAAAGCGCACCTGGCGTATGTGCCGGACGGGCGGGTGGCCGGTTTAAGCAAGCTTGCCCGTACGGTTGAGGTCTACGCAAAGCGCCCGCAGCTGCAGGAACAGTTGACGGCGCAGATCGCGGACGCGCTGATGGAGCATTTAAAGCCGAGAGGCGCGATGGTGATGCTCGAGGCGGAGCACACCTGTATGACGATGCGCGGGGTAAAAAAGCCGGGCAGCAGGACCGTGACTTTTGTGACGAGAGGTGTTTTTGCGGAGGATGAAAAGCTGCAGAATCAGTTTTTTGAACTTGTTCGGATGTGACAGCAGAGGAGACAGCGATGACAGACAGGATATGGATCGGAAAAAAAGAATTTGACTTAAGAAATCACACCTATGTGATGGGGATTTTAAATGTGACGCCGGATTCGTTTTCGGACGGAGGAAAGTTTACGGAGACGGATGCGGCGCTTTATCATGCGCAGGAAATGCTTGATGCCGGCGCGGCCGTCATTGACGTGGGCGGGGAGTCCACGCGGCCCGGCCATGTGCAGATCTCGGACGAGGAGGAGATTGCGCGGGTCGTCCCGGTGATTGCGGCGCTCCATGAGCGCTTTGACGCGCCGATTTCGGTGGACACGTACAAGAGCGCCGTGGCGGCGGAGGCGCTTCGCGCCGGCGCGGACCTGGTGAATGATATCTGGGGGCTTAAGTATGATGCAGACATGGCCGCCGTCATTGCGGAGAGCGGCGCGGCCTGCTGTCTGATGCACAACCGGGACAATACGGATTACGGGGATTTCTTCGAGGATGTCAAAAACGACCTCCGCGAATCGATCTTGCTGGCAGAACGGGCGAAAATCGCGCCCGATAAAATTCTGCTCGACCCGGGTGTCGGATTTGCGAAGAGCTATGAGCAGAATCTGTGCGCGATCCGCCAGGTCGGGGAATTGCGGGAGCTCGGCTATCCCGTGCTGCTCGGAACGTCCCGGAAGTCGGTTATCGGACTGACGCTTGATCTGCCTGCAAATCAGCGCGTGGAGGGGACGCTCGCGACGACGGTTATCGGCGTGACGCAGGGCTGCAGTTTTGTGCGGGTGCACGATGTGGCCGAAAATGTCAGGGCAATCGCGATGACGGAGGCGGTTTTGTACGCGCGGAAATGAGGACGATATGGATGTGATTAAGATTACGAATTTGAAGGTGTTCGCACACCACGGCGTGTTCCCGGAGGAGACGCGGGACGGACAGGATTTCTATGTGAATGCCCGGCTGTATCTGGACTGCAGAACGGCGGGCAGAACCGATTGTCTGGAGGACTCGGTCAACTACGGGGAAGTCAGCGTGTTTATCACCGATTTTTTACAGCGGCACACGTACAAACTGATTGAGGCGGCAGCGGAGCATCTCGCGGAGGCCATGCTCCTAACATTTCCGCTTCTTGCGCGGGTAGAGATAGAGCTGTGCAAACCGCATGCGCCGATCGGTCTCCCGTTTGAGAATGTCTCTGTCGCCATCGAGCGGGGCTGGCACCAGGTATATCTTGCGGTCGGTTCCAATATGGGCGAGAAGGAAGCGCATATCGGGCGGGGACTTGCGGCGCTGCGCGATACGCCCGGCGTGCAGGTGCAGAAGATTTCCGAAATGCTTGTGACAAAACCCTACGGCGGGGTGGAGCAGGACGATTTTGTCAACGGCGCCGTGGCGCTGCGCACACTGCTCACACCGCATGAATTGCTGGACCGTCTGCATGAGATTGAGGCGCAGGAGATGCGTGTGCGCCAGATTCACTGGGGACCGCGGACGCTGGATCTGGATATTATTTTTTATGATAAACTGGTATACGAGGATGCGGATTTGATAATTCCCCATGCGGATATGGCAAACCGCAGTTTTGTGCTCGCGCCTCTGGCGGAGCTGTGCCCGAATTACAGGCATCCGCTGCTTGGGAAAACGGTGGCGGAGCTTGCGGCAGCGCTGGAGAAAACAGACGCATAAGGCAAACGGACGGGAGGGAGCTTGTGGCAGTAAAGGCGATTTTATTTGATCTGGACGGTACGATTATCAACTCGGAGGAGGGAATCACGAAGTGCGTGCAGTATGCGCTCCGCGCCTACGGCGTGGAGGAACCCGACCTGACGAAGCTTCGGGTCTTTATCGGGCCGCCTTTGGAGCTGATTTTTAAAGAGCGGTACGGGATGAACGGGGACGAGGCGTGGAAGGCGGTCGTAAAATACCGGGAGCGCTTTGACGTCAAAGGAATTTTTGAGTGCAGCCTCTATGAAGGTGTGGGGGAGTGCATCCGAAATCTCAAGCGCCGGGGATATGTCATCGCGCTGGCCTCCTCGAAGCCGGAGACTGCCTGTCGGCGGATTCTTGCGCATTTCGGGCTGACGGAGGAATTTGACGAGATTGTAGGTTCGACATTAGACGGTTCCGTCAGCAGCAAGGAAGAGGTCTTAGAGGAGCTCTGCCGCAGAATGGCGGAGCGCGGGCGCGGCATCGGACGCGACGAGATGTGCCTGGTCGGCGACACGAAATATGACGCCGCAGGCGCAAAGATTGCGGGAATCCGCTGTCTGGGGGTCGGCTACGGGTTCGGGACAAAGGAGGAGCTGCTGGCCGCGGGCGCGGAGGCGGCGGTTGACACGGTAAAGGAAGTGGAGCGGTACTTTGAAAATGACGGGAGCATATAAAATCTGGCAGATTCTCTACCCGATCGGTATGTATTATGTGGCGGGAGGAATCGCGTTTTTCTTTATACAATTATTTTTGGGGGACGCGGCGGAAACTTATATGTTGCGTCAGACCGTCAGCGCGGCGGCGACGATTCCGGTTATTTTTTCATACTATGCGGCGGATAAACGCATCCGGGACAACGTGTACGGGAGACGTCCGGTAAAGTTTGACCGGACGCTTGCGGGAAATATCGCTGCGGCTGCGGTTATTACGGCTGCGCTCGCCGCGGCGGTCAACAATCTGATCGCGATGTCGCCGCTGATGGAGGCGTCCGACAGCTTTGCGGCGGTTAACGATACCTTTTTTGCGGGGAGACTGCTCTATGAGCTGTTCGGCTCTTGCCTTGTGATTCCGATTGCGGAGGAGCTTCTGTTCCGCGGCGTGGTGTATCAGCGTCTGAAGCTGCTGTTTGCGCAGAAAGCGTCTGCGGAAAACCCGGGCGGGGACGCCTGCGCTGCAGATGCGCGCGCAAAGGCGGGTGCGGCCGGAATCTCCCGCGCAGGATGGATGGCGGTATGCCTGTCGGCACTGCTGTTCGGCCTGGTGCACTTTAATCTGGTACAGTTTGTCTATGCCGGGGGAATCGGGCTTGTGCTGGCCTTGCTGTACGAGAAGAGCGGCTTTTTGTATGTGCCCGTGCTCGGGCATATCGCGGCCAATCTCATCGCGGTGCTGCGGGCGGAGACGGGTGTGCTGGCCTTTTCTTTTGAGCCGACGGCTGCGGGGATCGGCGTGACCGCGGCGCTGCTTTTGCTCGGAGCGGGCGGAATGGGCGTGTATATGCGCAGGAAAAGAGAGGAGATATAGAGCCGGATCGGGTACGGCTTCCGACACAATTTTGACACAATTTGTTTTTTATAGGAAAAACCAAGGGAAAGCGCACAAGAAAATTTTGTGCGCTTTCCCTTTTTTACGTCTTGAATTGTTCAATAAATGGTGATTATGATAAAAATACGGTTAAATAATCTGAGTAAAAAGGGAAAAATATAAAATAGTCAAATTATCAGAAAATATAAGAAAAAAACCGGTAGACAAGGGGATGAGAAAGGTGTATATTAAAAGACAGAAAATCTGAAAAGACATCTGTTCGCATAAGAAGGACAGATGATTTGCAGGTCGCAGCACGATCAGAAAGGAAGTCCATATATGAGAGAGCAGAGAACGGAAAAAAGAGATACCTTAAACCGGTTTTGTACGCCCGTAAAAAGCGGGCCGGGATTGTATGAGCCGGGATTCGAGCACGACAACTGCGGAATCGGTGCGGTGGTGAATATCAAAGGAATCAAGACCCACGAGACGGTGGAGAACGCGCTTAAAATTGTAGAGTGCTTAAAGCACCGCGCAGGAAAGGATGCGGAGGGGAAGACCGGGGACGGCGTCGGCATTCTGCTGCAGATTTCTCACCGGTTTTTCTCGAAAATCGGTCAGCAGCTTGGCATCGACCTCGGGGAAGAGCGGGACTACGGCGTCGGCATGTTCTTTTTCCCGCAGGATGAGCTGCAGCGCAACCGGGCCAAAAAGATGTTTGAGGTTATCATCCGAAAAGAGGGGATGGAGTTTTTAGGCTGGAGAGAAGTCCCGACCGACCGGGCGAAGCTCGGGCAGAAAGCGGCGGACTGCATGCCCTGTATCGTGCAGTGCTTTGTGAAGCGCCCTGCGGACACGGAGCGGGGGCTGGATTTCGACCGCAGGCTCTATGTCGCAAGGCGCGTATTTGAACAGTCGAATGACGATACCTATGTGGTGTCGCTCTCGAGCAGGACGATCGTGTATAAGGGAATGTTTCTGGTGGAGCAGCTGCGGCAGTTTTTTGCGGACCTGCAGGACGCGGATTATGAGTCCGCGATCGCGACCGTGCACTCCCGCTTTTCGACGAACACGAACCCGAGCTGGGAGCGGGCGCACCCGAACCGCTTTATCGTACATAACGGGGAGATTAACACGATCAAGGGAAACGCCGACAAGATGCTGGCGCGGGAAGAGACGATGGAGTCCGAGCATTTGAGGGGGCAGCTGCAGAAGGTACTGCCGGTCATCAACACCGAGGGTTCCGACTCCGCCATGCTTGACAACACATTGGAATTTCTTGTGATGAGCGGCATGGAGCTGCCGCTTGCGGTGATGATTATGATACCGGAGCCGTGGGCGAACAACCGCATTATGTCCCGGAAAAAGAAAGATTTTTATCAGTATTACGCGACGATGATGGAGCCGTGGGACGGCCCGGCCTCGATTCTTTTTTCGGACGGCGACCTGATGGGGGCGGTGCTTGACCGCAACGGACTGCGCCCGTCCCGCTATTACATCACGGACGACGATTATCTGATTCTCTCGTCCGAGGTCGGCGTGCTGGAGATTGACCCGACAAAGATTACCGCAAAGGAACGGCTGCGTCCCGGCAAGATGCTGCTCGTGGACACGGTGCAGGGAAAAGTAATCGATGACGATGAGCTGAAAGAGCGCTACGCCGGGCGCAAGCCGTACGGCGAATGGCTGGACCGGAACCTGCTGGATTTGGGCGATTTAAAAATCCCGAATGAGCGCGTGCCCGAGTACGCAAAAGAAGAGCGGAAACGGATGCAGAAAGCGTTTGGCTACACGTACGAGTCGCTGCGGGAGGCGATTCTCCCGATGGCAAAAACCGGCGGCGAGGGAACCTCCGCGATGGGGATCGACACGCCGCTTGCAGCGCTCGCGGGCGACCATCAGCCGCTGTTTAATTATTTTAAGCAGCTGTTTGCGCAGGTGACGAACCCGCCCATCGACTCGATCCGCGAGAAGGTTGTGACTTCGACGACGGTGTATATCGGCGAGGACGGAAACCTGCTCGAGGAAAAGGCGGAGAACTGCAAAGTTTTAAAAGTCAATAATCCGATTTTGACGAACACGGATTTAATGAAAATCAAGGCGATGAAGGTCGACGGGTTTAAGGTTGCGGTCATTCCGATTATTTATTATAAAAATACGAGCCTTGAGCGGGCGCTCGACCGCCTGTGCGTGGAGGCGGACCGCGCGTACCGGGACGGGGCGAATATCCTGATTCTGTCCGACCGCGGCATTGACGAGAACCATGTGCCGATTCCGTCGCTGCTCGCCGTCTCCGCGCTGCAGCAGCATCTGGTGCGCACGAAAAAGAGAACGTCCGTCGCGATGATTTTAGAGTCCGGTGAGCCGCGGGAGGTGCATCATTTTGCGGCGCTGCTGGGCTACGGCGCCTGTGCGATTAACCCGTACCTGGCGCAGGATACGGTAAAACAGCTCGTGGATGAGCATATGCTTGACAAGGATTATTACGCGGCGGTCGCGGATTACAACGCCGCGATCTTAAACGGGATTGTCAAGATTGCGTCGAAGATGGGCATCTCGACGATTCAGTCCTACGAGGGTTCTAAGATTTTTGAGGCCGTCGGCATCGACGGGGAGATTATCGATAAATATTTCACGAACACCGTGAGCCGCATCGGCGGGATCACGCTCCGCGACATTGAGGAGGATGTCAACGAGCTCCACTCTGCGGCGTATGACCCGCTCGGACTCGAAAATGATCTGACGTTAGACAGCAGAGGGCGCCACAAGATGCGCAGCGGCGCCGACCCGCATCTTTATAATCCGGCGACGATCCATCTGCTGCAGGAGGCGACAAGGCGCGGGGATTACGGGCTGTTTCTGCAGTACACGGCGCTTGTGAATAAAGAGGAGCAGCAGATTACGCTGCGCGGCCTGATGGATTTTAATTATCCGAAGAAAGGGGTTCCGCTCGAGGAGGTCGAGAGCGTGGAGTCCATCGTGAAGCGCTTTAAGACGGGAGCGATGTCCTACGGCTCGATCTCGCAGGAGGCTCACGAGACGTTAGCGATTGCGATGAACCGCCTGCACGGAAAGTCAAACTCGGGCGAGGGCGGCGAGGATGCGGAGCGCATCGCGAGCAAAGACAGCCGCGTAAACCGCTGTTCGGCGATCAAGCAGGTGGCGTCCGGGCGCTTCGGCGTGACGAGCCGGTACCTTGTCAGCGCGCAGGAGATACAGATTAAAATGGCGCAGGGGGCGAAGCCCGGCGAGGGCGGACATCTGCCCGGCAAAAAGGTGTACCCGTGGATTGCAAAGACGAGGCTCTCGACGCCGGGCGTGTCGCTGATATCGCCGCCGCCGCACCACGACATTTATTCCATCGAGGATTTGGAGCAGCTGATTTTCGATTTAAAGAATGCAAACCGCGACGCGCGGATCACGGTAAAGCTGGTCTCCGAGGCGGGCGTCGGCACGGTGGCAGCCGGCGTTGCGAAAGCGGGCGCGCAGGTCGTTCTGATCTCGGGCTACGACGGCGGCACCGGGGCCGCGCCGGCAAGCTCGATTCACAACGCCGGGCTGCCCTGGGAGCTCGGGCTTGCGGAGACGCACCAGACGCTGATTCGGAACGGGCTGCGCAATAAGGTGCGCATCGAGACGGACGGCAAGCTGATGAGCGGCCGGGACGTGGCGACGGCGGCACTGCTCGGTGCCGAGGAGTTCGGCTTTGCGACGGCGCCGCTTGTGACGCTGGGCTGCGTGATGATGCGCGTCTGCAATCTGGACACCTGCCCGGCCGGAATCGCAACGCAGAATCCCGCGCTGCGCAAACGGTTTGCGGGCAAGCCGGAATACGTGGAGAATTTCATGCGCTTTATCGCGCAGGAGCTGCGGGAATATATGGCGAAATTGGGCTGCCGCACGATTGACGAGATGGTCGGAAGAAGCGATCTGCTCAAAGTGCGTGAAGATTTAAAGGGGAGAGAAAAGGAGATTGACCTTTCCAGGATTCTGAACAATCCGTATGCGGGCCCGAAGGAGAAAGTCACGTTCGACCCGAAGCAGGTCTATGATTTCGAGCTGGAGAAGACGAAGGATATGACGGTGCTGTTAAAGCAGTTAAAGAGTGCGTTGGAGCAGGGACAGCGCCGGAGTATCGCCGTGGAGGTCACAAATACCGACCGTTCGTTCGGAACCATTTTCGGGTCCGAGATCACAAAGCACAGCGGCGGCGAGGGTCTGCCGGAGGATACGTTTATCGTCAAGTGCAGCGGCGCCGGAGGACAGAGTTTCGGGGCGTTTATCCCGAGAGGGCTGACGCTGGAGCTTGTCGGGGATTCCAACGATTATTTCGGCAAGGGACTTTCCGGCGGAAAGCTCGTCGTCTACGCGCCGGCGGGTGTGAAATACAAAAAGGATGAGAATATCATTATCGGAAATGTGGCGCTCTACGGGGCGACGAGCGGCAAAGCCTTTATCAGCGGCGTGGCCGGAGAGCGGTTCTGTGTGCGCAATTCGGGCGCTTCCGCGGTCGTGGAGGGGGTCGGCGACCACGGATGCGAGTATATGACCGGCGGGCGTGTGGTCGTGCTCGGGAAGACCGGCAAAAACTTTGCGGCAGGCATGAGCGGCGGCATCGCCTACGTGCTTGACGAGGACAATGACCTCTACACCAGAATCAACAAGGAGATGGTAGGTTCCGAGGAAGTCGCAAACAAGTATGACGTGATGGAGCTCAAAGAGATGATAAAAGAGCATGTGGCGCTGACAAATTCCGAGAAGGGCAAGGAGATTCTCGACCATTTCAGCGCGTATCTGCCAAAGTTCAAGAAAGTAATCCCCTACGATTACAATCGTATGCTGATGGCGATTGTGCAGATGGAGGAGAAGGGACTTTCCTCCGAGCAGGCACAGATTGAAGCGTTTTATGCGAATACCAGAGACTAGCGGGAAAGGGGACGGTGATTAAGATGGGAAAGCCAACAGGATTTATGGAATATGACAGGGAGGATGCGAGAGCGGCGGCGCCGCAGGAGCGCATCCAAAATTTCAACGAGTTTCACGTGCCTTTGTCCGCGGAAAAGCAGCGTCTGCAGGGCGCCCGCTGCATGAACTGCGGCGTGCCGTTCTGCCAGTCGGGGATGGAACTTATGGGTATGACTTCCGGCTGTCCGCTGCACAATCTGATTCCCGAGTGGAATGATCTGGTATACACCGGAAATCTGGAGCAGGCATACAGCCGGTTGAAGAAGACAAATAATTTTCCGGAATTTACGTCGCGGGTGTGTCCGGCGCTGTGTGAGGCGGCCTGCACCTGCGGGCACTGGGAGGATGCGGTGACCTGCAAGGAAAACGAGCGCGGAATCATCGAGCACGCCTATCGGGCGGGCTATGCGGCGGCAAAGCCCCCGCGGGTGCGCACGGGGAAAAAGATAGCCGTCATCGGCTCGGGACCGGCCGGTCTTGCGGCGGCGGACCAGCTCAATAAGCGAGGCCATTCGGTCACGGTGTATGAGCGCGACGACCGCGCGGGCGGGCTTTTGATGTACGGGATTCCGAATATGAAGCTTGACAAGCAGGTGATCGAGCGCAAGCTTGCGGTGATGAAAGAGGAGGGCGTCGCGTTTGAGTGCGGCGTCAACGTGGGCAGGGACATAAAGGCGGCAAAGCTTTTGAAGAATTACGACCGCGTGATCCTGGCCTGCGGGGCGAAAAACCCGCGGGACATCAAGGCGCCGGGGAGAGATGCCGGCGGGATTTATTTTGCGGTGGACTTTCTTCGGGCGACGACGAAGAGCCTGCTTGACTCCGGCCTGAAAGACAACAGCTATATTTCCGCGAAAGGGAAAAAGGTTGTCATCATCGGCGGCGGAGATACCGGAAACGACTGTGTGGGCACGGCGATCCGCCACGGCTGCGCGGCCGTGACGCAGCTTGAGATGATGCCGAAAGCCCCGGATGTGCGTGCGGAAGATAATCCGTGGCCCGAGTGGCCGAAGGTCTGCAAGACCGATTACGGGCAGGAGGAGGCCATCGCCGTATTCGGGCACGATCCGCGTGTTTACGAGACGACGGTAAAGGAGTTTTTAAAAGACAAGAACGGCAATGTGTGCGGCCTTGTGACGGTGAAGCTTGCGCGCAGAAAAGACGAGAAGACCGGCCGAATGGCGATGGAGGAGATCGCAGGCTCCGAGCAGAAGCTTGAGGCCGATCTGGTGCTGATCGCCGCGGGATTTCTGGGCGCCGAGAAATATGCGGCGGATGCGTTCGGCGTGGCGCTTGATGACAGGACCAATGTCGCGACCGCGGAAGGGTCTTATGCGACCGGCGTAAAACACGTCTTTGCGGCCGGGGATGTGCGCAGAGGGCAGTCGCTTGTCGTCTGGGCGATACGCGAGGGCCGTGAGGCGGCGAGAGAGGTGGACGAGAGCCTCATGGGGTATTCGAATCTGTGACAGAACACAAAAGGACGGCGCGCCGTGCGTGCCGTCCTTTTGCCGGTTATGACTGCTTTGAGCCGTTTTTTGGTATCGGCGTGTCCGCCTGCGCTGCGGCCGTTCGGGTCGTATCCAACCGAGACGGGGGATTCGATAAAGCATAATGCCGCGTCTGCCGCATCCGGTGTGTCGACCACCTGAAAATAGTCCGAAGCGGCTTTTTTTCCGGCCGGAACCACATGTCTGTCACCGGTGGGCTTGCTCATAAAGTTCAGGTAGGATTTTATGAACCGGTCCGGCACATACACGCGCAGTCCTTCTTTTAAGGGGAGCGTATGATTTTTGTTTTTTAACAGGGTGACGGACTTTAGCTGGGACTCATATCCCTTTTCGGCAAATGCGGGGCACCCTACGGTCTTTACGGATTCCTCGATGTCCAGATAAGGGTTTTCGAACAGTCCTGTCCGGAAAATATTCAAAAGAAGCCGGTAGGCCGAACGCCGGAAACGCTCGTCCTTTCATTTTTGCGCCATCGTTTTCTGCTCCTTTTTCAATGTTTACGCTCGCTTTCCGTACCGGTGCGCTGCCGCGGTGCGTCACTCGAGAAAGCGGTCTCTCAATGCCGTAAGCTTCTCGTTTGTCAGCCCGTATTCCGCCTCAAAATACGCGTCGTAGTTTCCGTAGGTTTCTTTGATTGCATTCAGCGTACATTCTGCCGATGTTCGGTCAACCCCTTCCATCAGGGCGAACATGGCCTTAAGCTCCGGCATCCCGGCAAAGCGGTCGGTGTGATGGGATGCCGCCGCTTCAATCGCATCTTTTCGATAGAGGTTGGTGAGCTCATAGTCGCGGAGGACAGCCGCTTCGTCGACTCCGAGCGCGAGCAGAATCAGCATTGCCGCTACGCCCGTGCGGTCTTTTCCGGCCGTACAATGAAACAGGATCGGCACATTGCCCTGCTCGATTTCGGAAAACAGTCTCCGGAACCCCGGATTTTTAAATGCCATGCTTTGATACATGTCCGCAAGCATACGGCCGGTCTGCTCGGCGATTGTGCCCGGGTCCGTGAACATATTCCGGATATCGGAAGGGGAAAAATCGACTTCCGTTCCGTCATCCGCATACAGCGCACAGACATGGACATAGTCTGTTCCCTCAAATGCCGGGTCGGGAGCCGCGTCGGCTTCCCCGTTGCTCCGGAAATCAAGAATCGTCTTGATCCGCAGTTTTTCAAATGCCGCTCTGTCCGCGCTGTCCGTGAGGTCGCAGAGCATTCCGCTGCGGTAGAACATATGGTGTTTTACGTGTCTGCCGTCTGCGGATTCATAGCCTCCGAGCTCACGAAAATTCATGTTGTCCGGAAACGGCAGTTTTTCGGTGACCGTTGTTTGATGATTCATCTGTAGTCCGCCTTTCTTTTGCTTTGCCTGTATTTTACCACAGCCCGGAGAAAAAGGCTATCGTATGGCCCCTTTTCCTGATCTCAGGAGGAGGCGGAAGACAGGGGGATTTCAATCTGTACGATATAATCCTCAATCCGGTCGATGACGGTCTCGTTGATCCCCTTTTCGTAGGAATAGCCAAAGAGAGTCAGCCCGTTTTGCGCGGCGTAGGCAAGGATTTCCTCATACCGCCTCGGAATCCCGTCCCATGCGCCTTTGTGGAATGCTCTCAGGTAGCGTCCGCCCGGCTGTATGTGCAGATTTTTTTCCGGCTTTAGGAAGGGGATTTCGATAAACAGTTTTGTGTAGTCGTCAAAATCGCCGCGAAGCAGGCTTGCGGCGGGAAGCATGGAGCCGTAGGAGGCGTCGTGCAGACGGCCGAGACGGTATGCTTCCGTTTTTGCCGTAATCAATTCCACTTCTTTTTCAAAGGACGTATGTCTGTCTATGTCTACGGTGACAAGGCAGCGTTCTTCTTTTTCGATGATACTGATCTTAGACAGATCCATCGTCAGTAAAGTCATCATGTCCTGTCTGCGGTTCGACAGGGTGTTGCGGACTGCCGCAAGATGCATCAGCTGCTGATCCAGATCGGCAATTTTTTCTTCCAGAATACGGTTGAAATTTTCGGCGGAGCGGTCTTTCAGAAAGTCCCGTATTTCCGGGACGGACACGTCAAGCTCCCGCATCAGCAGAATCGTTTCGAGAACGGGGCTCTGACGGTAATTATAGCAGCGGTAGCCGTTTTCGGGGTTGACCGCGGCGGGATGAAACAGGCCGATTTCGTCGTACCACATCAGCGTCTTTTTGTTGATGCCGTGCAGCGCCGCAAATTGGCCGATGGTGAGCATTTTTTCGTTTTTGTTCATGGGTTCCCTCTTTTTGCGCTTGACTGTACAGTTACTGTATGGTTTATCATACGACAGGTAAGGGGTAAATACAAGACGAAGGGAGAATATTTATGGATGAACAACATGTATATTTAAAACCTGTGACATTGAAAAATATCTTAAAATTTGCGGTCCCGACGATTGCGATGACGGTGTTTATGTCATTTTACACGATGGTTGACGGACTGTTTGTGTCGAATCTGATCGGCACCGACGCGCTGTCGGCCATCAATCTGACCGCGCCGGTCATTCAGCTTGTCACTGCGGTTTCCACGATGCTTGCGACCGGGGGCAGCGCGGTCATTATGAAAAAGATGGGAGAGCAGAAGACCGGGGAGGCGCGGGAAGATTTTACGTTTCTGATTCTCGTAAATGTGGTTGTGGGAATCGTGATGTGCGCGCTCGGGTATCTTCTGATGGACCGCATTTTTGCAGGAATGAATCTCTCGGCGGCGGTGGAGGGATACTGCGTGACGTATCTGAGCCGCTACCTGATTTTTACCGTTCCGATTCTTCTGATGAATAATTTTACGCTCTATATGATTGCCAGCGAAAAGGCGGCGCTTTCGCTCGTCTGTTCCGTGACGGGCGGTGTCCTCAATATGGTGCTCGACTATGTGTTCCTTGCCGTATTTCAGACGGGAATCGGCGGGGCGGCGGTTGCGACGGGGCTTGGATATTCCGTGACGGCAGTCGCGGGACTTGCCTTGTTTAGCCGGAAAAAGAGCCTGCTGCACTTTACAAAACCGGTATTTCGCTTTAAGACACTTGTGAATGCGTCTTCAAACGGGTGCTCCGAGATGGCAACCGCGCTTGTCACCGGGATTGTCACGATGATGTTTAACTGGACCATGCTCCGCTATGTCGGGGAGGACGGCGTCGCGGCGGTCACGATTATCATGTATGTATTAATGTTTGCAAGTTCTCTTTATACGGGGTATTCTTATGGTGTGGCTCCGATGATCAGCTATTATTACGGGGAGAAAAACCGCGGGAAATTAAAAAAGTTAATTGCGGTCAGCCTTGGGGTGATTGCGGGGATTTCCGTGCTGACGGCAGCGGCGTCTTTTCTGCTGACGCGGCCGCTGGTGTCGGTGTTTGCACGTCCCGATAATCCGGTGTATGAGCTTGCGGCGACGGGGAACCGGATCTGCACGGCGGCACTGCTTTTTATCGGTTTTAATATTTTTGCGAGCGGAATGTTTACGGCGCTGTCAAACGGCGTAGTGTCGGCTGTCCTCGCATTTTCGCGTTCGTTTGTGTTTATGCTGATCGCGATGCTTGTACTTCCCGCGGTTTTTGGAGTGAACGGCGTCTGGCTGGCGACGCCCGCGGCGGAGCTTATGGCGCTTGTCCTGTCTGCCGTTATGTTTCTGAGATACAGAAAGCGGTACGGATACGGAGGGTAGGATACACAGAGGATAAAAATGTCTGCGAAGGAGAGACAGTATGGGAATTACATTTTATGAAACGGCCGTGTTCTTTTTTTGCTATTCCTTTTTCGGATGGCTGGCCGAGACGACCGTTGCGACAATCAAAGAAAAGGATTTCAGGAACCGGGGCTTTGCCTCGGGACCGTTTTGCTTTCTCTACGGGGCTACCGGAGTACTCCTGACTGTTTTTCTCCGCGACTTAAGGGAGGATGTGTTTTTCCTCTTTCTGGGCAGCGCCGTGGCGGCGACGGCCATGCAGTGGTTTGCGGCGAAAATGCTGGAGCGGATGAAACACAAAAAATGGTGGGATTATTCGGGGAAGCGTTGGAATTTTGACGGATATATCTGTCTGCAGTATTCGCTGCTCTGGGGACTCCTCGGCGTTGCGGCCGTCCGGTACGGAAACGGGCTGATTCTCGGGCTGTACCGCGTGCTCCCGGAGACGCTCGCAAAAGCGGCAATCTGGCTGCTCCTTGCCGTCGGCTTTGTGGATTTTGCCGGTTCTCTGATAGCGCTTTACCATTTAGGGGAAAAGCTTCCGGCACTGCTCGGATGGAACCACAGGCTGCAGAGATGGACCTTCGCACTGGCTTCGGCCGTCTCGGGGCGGATCGAGAGACGAATCGGCCGGTCTTACCCGTCCGTTCTGCAGGATGGCGCAAAGGAAGCGGAAACGGAGGCGGCAAAATGCAGTCTTACGGAACTGTTCTGGCTTTTTGTGATCGGGGCCTTTGCGGGGGATCTCGTGGAGACCTTGTTCTGCCGCGTTACCGCTGGTGTGTGGATGAGCAGGAGCAGCCTTGTCTGGGGGCCTTTCAGCGTTGTCTGGGGACTTGCGATCGCGCTGGTGACGGCGCTGCTCTATAAGGACAGAGAAAAGGAGGACCGCCATATTTTCTGGGTCGGCTTTTTTCTGGGCGGCGCATACGAGTATATCTGCAGCGTGTTTACGGAGATTTTCTTTGGAAAGGTGTTCTGGGATTACAGCTGGATGCCCTTTAATCTGGGCGGCAGGATCAATCTGCTCTACTGCTTTTTCTGGGGAATGGCGGCCGTCGTGTGGCTCAAAGGAATTTATCCGAAGGCGGTGTGTCTCGTGAATTACATATTAGAGAAGACGGGGCGCGTGCCAACGGCGGTTCTCGCGGTGTTTCTCGCTGCGGATATCGCGGTCTCCGCGCTGGCTTTGATCCGGTATGACACGCGCGCGGCGGGGGCGGAAGCGGTGTACGGATGGGAGCAGGCGATGGATGCGCATTTTGACGATGCCAGGATGGAGCGCATATACCCGAATGCGATGCGGCAGTAGGACCCAAACAGAATGAAAAACGGCATCTGGCGGCGCGGCTTACATGTGTGCGGATTACGGGTTTATCGACAAATCCGTCAAATGGAATCCCTGCTTTTTCATTTAATGTTCCTTGCATGACCATTCTGTGACGGTGAGTCTTAAGACATAAATGCGGTCGAGCATCCGGAAATCGAAGGTATGGTCTTTTGCGCCTGAATAGTGCTCCATGATTTTCTGCAATCCGTAAATTTTATCGTCTGCCTGCGCCAGAATCTCGACAGTTCCTTTTCCCATCACACACCGATACCGGTAAGAAAAGCCGCAGGCGATGTCTGCCGCCAGCAGTTCGTGCCCGCAGTCCGCCTCAAAAGTCACGGATGGCTGCGACCAAAGCAAATTCATTTTTCGTCCCTCTTTTACGGAATGAAAATATAGAAAAACGGTATCTCCCTGTATTTCACAGCCGAAATTCATGGGAACGATATATGCGCTGCCTGCATCGACGAGACCGAGTCTGCAGCATCCGCAGGACTTTAAAATTTCTGTCATCCGTGCAAAATTTTTGATTTCTCTGTCTTTTCTTCTCATAAAAATTCCTCCGTGTCGAACTTTTTTTGTGAAATTCTGTAGGTGTCATTTGTTATCATTGCCTGCCAATTGAATACCTGCCCTCTTGTTTAAAAGCACGTCGGTTCGTTTTATTTCTGTATTGGTAATATTAATTTTACGGAGAAACCGCCATAGGAGCTATGCTCGATAATGGTTGTTCCGCCGTGTGCTGATATAATCTGCTTTACGATAAGAAGTCCTAAACCGTGGCGTTGCTCAGTTGTATTTTCGTCACAGACCATATAATGCGGAGCATGATTAAGCTTTTCTATTTGCTCGTCAGCAGCTCCAACGCCGTCATCGGAAACATCTACGGTACATCTGCCGCTGTCAGCCGTAACGCTGACATAGATTTTACAGCCCTGTTCGTTATGATTGATGCTGTTTTGAATGAGATTGCTAATCGCTCGCTTTAGTAAATCTTTATCAGCGTATACAGGGCATACAATCAGGGCTGCATCTGTTTCCCATTTAATCGAATAATTGTCCTCGATATCCATATTGATAAAATCAACAACCACCTGCCGAACAACCGCAATTAGATTTTGCTTTGCAGGATTTATCGGCTGCATATTGTACTCTAATTTGGACGCAAGATTAAGGTCATTGATTAAGTTCTGTATACGTTTACTTTGTCTTACAATGACTTCTGCCTTTTGGCGTTCTTCAGAAGTCAGATTTGCATCGTCTTTTAGCTGACCTGCATACCCCATAACCATAGATAACGGAGTTCTGATGTCATGAGAAACTCCTGCAATCCAATTTGCTCTTGCAGTTTCCTTTTTTCGCAGCTGATATTTCTGACTTTGAAGAATATCAGAGGTATGATTAATGTTTGCGGAAATTTCGGAAAGCAAACCGCTTTCTTTAATCTGCACAGGCTCTCCGGCAGACAAATCCTGTATTCCCTTTGTAATGGGCTTGACCGATTTTAAGAGTTTTGTATTCGCTGTCACATAGATAATAAATATGGCGATAACATTGATGATTAATACGGTAAGGACAGTTTTAGGCAAGTTAGCGATTAACTGATAATCCCAGCTCGACCACATATGTTTCCAAAAACTTTTCTTTGGATAGCCAAGTACCACAAGCCCGTTTTCTGCTTCGCCCGTAAAGGTTGGATAGTCGCTTATATAACCGCGGGTTAGGCTTGCAATATCTGAAAGCGTGTATGTCGCAGGTACGGCGTCTGGTAAATTATCTGTTTTCCAGACAACCTGCTTCGTGTCATTGTCAATGAAAATGCCCCAGACATCGGCTTCACTTAATTCAAGAGCCATTTCGTCTGTCAGTACATAATTTCCGTCCTCTGTCTGATATAAGGCGGTAACGACTTCTTCCGCAGTTTTCCACGGTTGGGCATTGGGGAGCTGCCTCATTGTAAATACAACTAACAGGACAATATTTAAGATGATTAAAAGGATTGAGCTGAGAAGCAAAATACCGACAAAACGGCGTATTAGTTTAGGCACACTTTTCATATCACTTACTCCCGACAATCAGTCTATATCCTAATCCCTTAACCGTGATTAAAGATACGGGACGTGAGGGATTTAATTCGATTTTTTCTCTGATACGTCTTATATGAGCCATCAAAGAATTTTCATATCCGAAAGGGTTTTCGCCCCAAGCCGCTTCGCACAGAGCATCTATTGTTACGATGCGACCTGCATTGCGGTACAAGACAGCCAGAATATCATGTTCTTTTGCGGTCAGAGCAATATGCGCTTGGCCTTTGATTACTTCTGCACGGTCAAAGTCAATTTCGCTGTTCTGTAATTTTATAAGTGGATTTTCGTGTTTATAGCTTCTGCGTAAGATAGCCATTATGCGGAATGTCAGTTCCTTTGGCAAAAATGGTTTAACCACATAATCATCTGCGCCAAGACCAAAGCCTTTGAATTTGTCCTCGTCCTCTCCGCGGGCGGTTAAAAATAATATGGGGTATTCACCCGTTTGCTTTAGCTGTTCCATTAAAGAGAAACCGTTACCGTCCGGCAGCATGACATCGAGGATTGCAAGTTCCGGTTGGAAGCTGTCTGCCAAAGCAAGTGCTTCTTTGATCGTCTTAGCAGTTGCCGTATTATTAAAACCTTCCTCTTTTAAAATGGATACAACCATATCCAAAAGCTCTTGCTCATCATCAACGAGCAACAGGCGTTTGTTCTTCAAATATTCAAAATCCATACGGACACCTTCTTTCTGTTTCACATTATAGCATATAAATATGAAATTTTATAATGTGCGGATAAATGTAAGGTAGATGTAAGGTAGAGAGAATGCTGCCGCAAGGTTGGAACTGTAGAATGAAACCATATCGAGAAAGGAGCAGACAGATATGAACATCATTGAAACAAACAATTTAACAAAAACCTATGCAGATTTTACGGCTGTATCCGGAGTGAATCTTCATATTCCAAAAGGAAAGGTTTATGGTTTCCTCGGTCCGAACGGAGCAGGCAAATCCACAACAATGAAACTGTTTCTCGGACTGACGAAACCTACAAGCGGTTCTTTTGTGATTGACGGAAAGAAATATCCGGGGGACCGAGTTGAGATTTTGAGGGAAGTCGGATCTTTCATTGAAGCCCCTGCCTTTTACGGAAATTTAAGCGGCAGGGAAAATCTGGAAATTGTATGTAAAATTTTGGGATTACCAAAATCAGACGTTACGGATGCGCTGGAACTTGTCGGGCTGACACAGTACAAAGACAGACTTGCAAAAAAATATTCGCTTGGTATGAAACAGCGATTAGGACTTGCAAGCGCATTGATTGGCAGACCGCCTATCCTTATTCTTGACGAGCCGACAAACGGACTTGATCCCGTGGGTATCCACGAAATCAGAACGCTTATCCGTTCTCTGCCACAAAAATTTGATTGTACGGTTTTGGTGTCCTCACACCTGCTTTCCGAAATTGAGCTTATGGCGGACAACATCGGTATTCTCAATCACGGACGGTTACTGTTTGAGGGAGGTCTTGATGAACTGAAGCAGAGAGCCGTATCACAGGGTTATCCTACGGATAATCTGGAAGATACTTTCCTTGCGCTTATTGATGCCGACAACAGGCAGAGAGGAGGTGCAAGATGACCTTCGGTTTGGAATGTAAAAAGATGAAACGGACAGGATTTATCCCTGCATTCATTGCGGGCGGTCTGCTGGCTGCGGCCGTTCCTGTTGTGAATATGGCAGTTCGTTCAGAAATTTATCTCGGACTTGAAAGCGCTCCCATTCAAATTCTGATGGACGCTAATTGGCAGACGATGGCTATGCTGAATGTTCTGCTCTTGGTGGCAGGCGCGTGTTTGCTATATCATACCGAGTATGCGGATAATGCGATTCAAAAAATGTGTATGTTGCCCATTAAAGAACAGGAGTTATTCTTTGGCAAAACTGTTTTGATTGCGGTTATGGGAATCGTCATCTTAATATTTGAAGCTGTTGGCATTGCCTTCTGTTCCGCTCATTGGTTTGAGCTTTCGGGCAATTTTGCATTGGAACTGCTGAAAAGTTTCGGATATGCCTTTGCCTTGATGCTGCCGTCAGCGCTGTTATCACTTTTAATTGCATCGCTTTGTCAGAATATGTGGGTATCACTTGGCATTGGAGTTATTTGTGTGTTTATGGCAACAATGCTTCCTGCCGATAAATTCGTTTTATCCATATTCCCGTTTGCGTTGCCGTTTCAGATATTCGCGGGAGCAACAGGAAATGTGATCCGAAACATGCTGATTGCAGGCGTGGCTGAGACCGTCATTATCGCGGTTGCGGAAGTATTACTTTTGAAAGTAAGGAGGTCTGTGGAATGAGTTTTCTTTCATTACTCGGCGTTGAGTTTCAGAAAATACGCCGTTCTAAAATAATGCTGATTTTATCAGCAGCGGTAATTGCCCTATGGCTGCCGTCAATTTTAAATGCGGATATGAACTTTCAAATGCAGGCAGAGGGCATATCTCCGGAATATAATTTTTTGATACAGGGCTTTCTTGGAATGTCGTGGTTTATTTTCCCGGCAAGTATGGTTGTCAGTACCGTTCTGCTCAACCAGACCGAAAGAAGCAGCAAGGGCATTTTGAAAATGCTTGCCCTGCCGGTCAGTACAGCGAAATTATGTATGGCAAAGTTTGCGGTGCTGCTTTCTTTGGCAGCTGTCCAAGTCCTTATGTCAGTTGGTATGTATTACCTGAGCGCCGCTATTGTGACAGAAACGCAGAACCATAATTTTATTTTGCCGCCGTTATTTGTAATTAAGGAAGCAGGACTGCTGCTTGCGTCATCTATACCGATGCTTACCTTTTTCTGGCTTCTATCTGTCTGTATACAGACACCGATTTTCTCTGTGGGGATAGGACTTGCTTCGATTGTGCCGTCCGTATTGATGATTAACACGAAAATCTGGTTTGCGTATCCTATGGCTTACCCGTTTTTTGTGGTAACGGCAGAGTACGGAAAGATAGCGTCTAATCTAAATACAGCACAGGTTGAGTTAGTTCCGTGGCTGCCTGCTGCTGTCTGTATCACAGTAATTTGTTTATGGATTGCCTGTTCCTGCTTCGGAAGGGCTGAAAGGAGATAATCAGTATGAAAATTAAAATCTTAACTACGATCAGCAGCATTATGCTTTTTGTTCCGTGGACTATCCTGCCGCTTAGAATGTTCGATTGGGCGTTAGAGTCACCTGCCGCTGAAATTATAATTTCCTGTTATGCGGCGTTTATGATATTCAGCGGAGTGTTTACAATCATATCTTATGTTAGGGCAAAAGCGCAGAATAATTTGATGAAGATTTGTTTGATTGTGAACGGTCTTTATGCAGTTGGCGGAATTGCCGCATTCGCTATGATGGGTTTGCCGAAAATTATGTAAGGAGATATGCGGAATACGGGGGACGGGCTGCGGGTATTTTAAGGAGAATCATTCAATAAATGCCGATGCTTTTTTGCGAAATTCTGTGGGTGTCATTCCGGCCGCGCGCAGAAAGGAATCGGTAAAGAAGCTTCTGCTTGAGAATCCCAGTTCAGCGCTGATTTCAGCGACGGATTTATCGGTGGTGGACAGCAGGATTTTTGCGTATTCGATTTTGCGGCTGCGTATGTGTTCATTCAGAGAGACACCTGTTTCACGCCGGAATTTTTTCGTGAGGTAGTATTCCGTATAGCCGGTGTAAGCCGCGAGCTGCTTTAGCGCTATCTTCTCGAGAATATGAAGGTCGATATATTCCAGACAGATTCTGACGGGTTCGGAGCAGCGGCAATATTCTTTTGTCTTTTGTACGCGCCCGATAAAATCGCTGAACATCTGATGGCTTGTGTTTGTCACGTCGGCAATCGTCCGGCATTGCTCGACATTCTGGATATAATAGTCGCTCATATTGTAGGCGGTTTCCGGGGACAACCCGCCCCGGATAGCGGCACGCGTACACAGAGAGACAAAGATGATGACCGAATCCTGTGCCTGCCGCAGGGGATTTTCGGATTGGATTTTTATGCCGATGCTTAAAGTGGAGATTTTATTTAAGGCATCCTTCCAGTTGGAATTGCCGTCCTCCACCATCTTTAACAGTGTCTGTTCTGCGGTCCAGATTCCGGCATGGTTTGAGGGGCCGGATATGTCGGTAGAGGAGGTGTCAGAGGGAGCCGTTTGGGAAGCATGGGTCAGGTCACTGATCTGCAGCTTTTCTCCGGTTACGGTGTAGTGCAGCATCAGGGCATACTCAAACAGCGTCGTCGCAGGTACGACCGGAAGATCGGCGAGAAACTGCAGCAGCGTCTTTTTATAGGTGAGCGGAATTTTATGTTCGTTCACTTTTTTTTCGAGATTTTTCAGTGTAAAGTCTGCCGTAAAAACGGGCCCTATAATGTAGACGGACCTGTCGGGACCTGTCCGGTCTGCGCAGCAGGCCCACACCATGCCCAAATGGTCGCTGATGATAAGCGGCGAAGCCTGTGCGTCAAAATGCGCTAAGATCTGAATGCCGCATTGATTCAGCGCAAAAATATTGACAAAGATATTCTGCATGGGGCAGTTGGATGAGATGGGAAGCATATCATAGGTATAATGCCAGAGATACACATTTTTTGTGATAGAGAGAAGCTCTCTGAAAAAGGCGGTTTTTTCTCCGATTTGCATAAGACACCTCATTTTTGTTTATAACTGCAATTCTTTTTGAGCGGATTGGATCAGATACTCTTCTAAAAGTGCATAGTCCGCATCATTCTCACAGCAGATCTCTCCGGCGTTTCGCAGGAGCGGATTTTCTAGGATACCGATAAAAATATATTCCGACAAAAGAGATTTTAGATTCAGCCTGTCACCTTCCGGCGTCCGGAAAAACACTTCTCCGGGGCAGGTCTTCACCGCGTTTAAAAACGGGACGGCCGGAATCATTTCTTTGAGCTTCATAAAAATCCTCCTCATATTTTTATTTTTTGCTGATATTGCGCTCAGTGGAAAAAGGGTGTATTCCTTTGTTTACTGATGGTAGTATAGCATATTTCCAAACGATTGACAGATATAAATTTAGCGAAAAAGAATGAAAAATAGTGCCAAATCAAAATATAAACGAATTATCAGTCTAAAAGACGAAAAAACGTTCGTATCTTTGAAAACGGATATAGTAAAATTAAGGAAAAAAAGAAGCGATGTGTCGTCTATATAGAAACGGAGGGATATATGGGATTTTCGAAAAATTTTTTGTGGGGAGCGGCGAGTGCTGCCGCGGCAGACTATGTGTGGCTTCTGCTCCGGTTTGACGGGGATCGGGTGCTGATTGACTGGAAGGGCGAATGGAGACTGGAGGATTATGAAGATGCGTAGAATCGAAGAATTTTGTACGGATTGGTATTTTGCCAAAACGGCGGAGCTGCCGGCCGGTTATTCGGATTTTAAGGACGCATGCAGCAGAGACGGTGCGGGTATCTGGGAGGCGGTCACGCTCCCTCACACCTGGAATGCAAAAGACGGGCAGGACGGCGGCAATGATTACTACCGCGGCACCTGCATGTATGCAAAGACATTTCCGATGCCGGAACACGCGGACAAAGACAGAGTGATCCTGGAATTTTCGGGCGCCGCGATGACGGCGGAGGTCTATTTGAACGGGACGCGGCTGGCGCGCCACGAGGGCGGATATTCCGCCTTCCGCGTGGATATCACGGACGGGTTAAAGGACGATAATCTGCTGTGCGTGTGTGTGGAAAACGGGGTGAATACGAGGGTATATCCGCAGAAGGCCGACTTTACGTTTTACGGCGGTATCTACCGGAAAGTGCGGCTGATTACGGTTCCCGCATGTCATTTTGAGCTGCTAAAGGACGGCACGCCGGGCATGAAGGTGACGCCGTATCTTGCGGATGGCAAGGCGAAAATTTCAGTCGAATCGTGGCAGCACGGCGGGGATGCGGTGCGCTATACGATATGGGATGCGGCGGGGGAGCAGATTGCCTGCGCCGAGGCAAAGCCGCATGCGGGAACAGATTCACACGCGGACGCCGGTTCGCACACGGCCGCAGCGCTTATCATCGAGCAGCCGCACCTCTGGGACGGGACGAAAGACCCGTATCTGTACCGGGCGCGGGCGGAGCTGCTCTGCGGCGGGGAGACGGCGGATATGACAGAGCTTCGCTTCGGGTGCCGGAGTATTGCGTTTGATCCGGAGCGGGGATTCCTCCTAAACGGCAGAGAATATCCGCTGCGCGGCGTTTCGCGGCATCAGGACCGCATCGGCGTAGGAAATGCGCTGACGGAAGAGATGCACCGGGAGGACATGGAATTGATAAAAGAGATCGGCGCAAATACCGTACGGCTGGCGCATTATCAGCATGCGCAGGAGTTTTACGACCTCTGCGACGAATATGGTATGGTGGTGTGGGCGGAAATTCCCTATATCACAAAGCACATGCCGGAGGGCAGGGAGAATACGCTTTCACAGATGAGAGAACTGATTACCCAGTGTCATCACCATCCGTCGATTGTCTGCTGGGGACTGTCAAATGAGATTACGGCGAGCAGCAGTGTGGATGAGGATATGCTGGAAAATCACAGGTTGTTAAACGAACTCTGCCACCGCATGGACGATACACGGCCTACCACGATGGCACATGCGTTTATGCTGGAAACGGACAGCGAAATCCATAAGATACCGGATATCGAGAGCTATAATCTGTATTTCGGCTGGTATCTCGGGGAACTGTCCCAAAACGACCGCTTCTTTGACGAATACCATGAGAAATATCCGAAACGAATCATCGGCTTTTCCGAGTACGGTGCGGACGCAAATCCGAAATTTCAGACAGCCGCTCCCGAGCGCGGTGATTATACGGAGCACTTTCAGGCGGTTTATCACGAACATCTTTTAAAATGTATCGAGGCGCGCCCGTATCTCTGGGCGACGCATGCGTGGAACATGTTTGATTTTGCGGCGGACGGGCGCGACGAGGGCGGCGCGCACGGATTGAATCAAAAAGGGCTGGTGAGTTTTGACAGAAAGCATAAGAAGGACGCGTTCTACCTGTATAAAGCGCACTGGAGCGGCGAGCCGTTCGTCCACATCTGTGACAGCGGGTACGCAGACAGAGCGGAGGAGGTGACGCGGGTAAAGGTGTACTCGAATCTGCCTGCGGTCACCCTGTACGCGGACGGAAAAGAGATCGAGACCAAAGAGGGAGAACAAAAAATTTTTACGTTCGATGTTGCAATCAGCGGGACGCATGAGATTCGGGCGGTCGGCAGAGCGTGCGGACAGGAGGCTTCCGGGGAGGAGTACAAAGATAAGATTACTGTGCGGAAGGTATCGAAGCCAAACGACGAGTATGTGTTTTTGAAAGAGGACATCATAAACTGGTTTGACAGAGAGGAGCTTGACATATCCTGCTATTCTATCGAGGATACGATGGGGGATCTGATGAGAAATCCGCGGACCGCAGTTCTTATGGAGCAAATCATGGCGCAGGCGAGGGCTTCCCGCGGGGATGTGGCGGAGAGCACGGCCGGGAACGAAAATCTGCAGAGAATGATGGCCGGTATGAAAGTTTCCGCACTCTTAAAGCAGGCGGGCGAAGCGGTTGCGCCGGAACAGGTCAAAAGCTTAAACGCAGCGCTGCAGAAAATAAAAAAGCAGTGACGGCGACGGCGGTATCATGGCGGGCCGGATACCGGAAAGGGACGGATGCGGAATTTACGGATATACTGACGGATACCGGATATCAGGAGCATGCGGATTCGCTCGGGACGGAAGTCCCGCTTGCGTTAAACCCGCACGCGAGATATTACTGGACGGTGACGGCGCGCGACGATGCCGGCGGAGGAACAAGAGGGGAGCGTCTCGTGACCGCGATGGAAGCGAGCGGAACGACGACGAGCAAACTGTATGAGCCGCACGGAATCCTGAATGTCATTTTGCCGGGGCGGCCCGACCAGGTGGAAGCGATTGTAGCGGGCGTGGAATCGGGTGAGGCGCTGCTCTCGGACTTAAAGCGGAGCGCGGGAAGAGTGCTGCGGCTGATCGCGGAGAATACGGTAGTATCGCTGTGACTTTTGATTGTATGACAGATAACGCTCATCTTAGAATGAATGTATCACATTATAGGGGAGGTATTTATGGGAACACTTGCAAAAATTTTAAAGAGGGTGCTTGCCGTATGTCTGATACTGGTCGTCACGCTTTTGACGGCCGCAGCGGCGGTGGCGATTCCGCTGGCGAACAACTACGCGGCGATGATCAGTATGGCGCTCGGGCAGTCCACGGTGGAGACAAAAGGCGGAAGCAACCCGCAGTATTATGAGAGTGTATATTCGACGGAAGAGGAGATGGCGCTCGCTGCCGAGGAGATGTGCAGAGAGTTAGAGCGGGAGGGCATGGTGCTGCTTCAAAACGAAAACCGGGCGCTGCCGCTTGCGCAGGGGGCGAGGGTGAGCCTGCTCGGACAAAATTCCGTGGATCTGGTCTACGGGGGAGCCGGAGCCGGTTCGGTAGACACTTCGAAAGCCGGAAATCTTAAAGATGCGCTGGAGAGCGCGGGCTTTGAGGTAAACGGGACGTTATGGGATTTCTATGAGACCGGGGCCGGAGCCGGCTACCGGAAAGAGACGCCGAGTGTGACCGGAGCCGGGAATCTGGCGGCGCACGAGGCGCCGCAGTCGGAGTACACCGAGGATGTGCTGCAGAGCATGGAGGCGTACGGCGACGCCGGAATTGTCGTGATCGGCCGCGGGGGAAGCGAGAGCATGGACCTCCCGGCGGAGTATCTGGAATTTACCGCGGAGGAAGTGGATCTGATAAAGCTTGCGCAGGAAAAGTTTGATACGGTGGTGCTGCTTTTAAACACGACGAACCCGATGAATTTGTCTGTGCTCGAAGACGGCAGCGTAGACGCATGTCTGTGGATCGGAGCATTCGGACAGTGCGGCGTGGACGCGGTCGGGGAGGCGTTAAACGGAACGGTAAACCCGTCGGGCCGTCTTGTGGACACCTACGCTTACAATCCCGCCTGGGCGCCAGCCGCCGTAAATTTCGGTGATTATACGATTGTAAACAGCCAGGTGGAAGCCGGGAACAAGTATATGGTTTACGCGGAAGGTATCTATGTGGGATACCGTTACTATGAGACGAGATATGAGGATGTGGTTCTTGGAACGGAATCCGCAGTGAATTATGATTATGCGGCCGAGGTGCAGTTTCCGTTCGGCTACGGACTGTCCTACACGGAATTTGCCTGGTCGGATTATGCGGTGACGGAGAACGGGGATGCGTTTGAAGCATCCGTGACCGTGGAAAACACCGGGGATGCGGCAGGAAAGGAGACCGTGCAGGTGTATCTGCAGTCTCCCTACACGGAATATGATATCGCAAATCATATTGAGAAAGCCTCCGTTGAGCTGGCAGGTTTTGCAAAGACCGCGCTTCTTGCACCGGGAGAAAAAGAGACTGTTACCGTGACGGCTCCGAAGGAGGCGCTGAAAGTCTATGACAGCGAAGGATACGGCACCTATATCGCGGAGGCTGGAGACTATTATCTTGCAGCCGGGAAAAATGCGCATGAGGCATTAAACCATATCCTTTCCGCTAAAGGAAAAACCGCCGCAGACGGCATGACGGCGGACGGGGATGCGGCGATGGTATTTACATACACGCAGGAGCAGACAGATGCAGACACTTATGCGGTATCGGCCGTGACCGGAGAGAAAATCGAAAATCAGATGACGGACGTGGATATCCGTTTTTACGATGCGGACTTTGCGTATCTGAGCCGGAGCGACTGGACGGGCGCCTGGCCCGCGCTTTACGCGGAAGGCAGCTTTGAGGCGCCGGAGGAACTTCTGGCGGATTTGGCCGTTCCCGTGCCGGAGGAAAACGCGGATGCCGAGTACGCTCGCGGGCGGCAACTTAAGCTGTATGGCGTATCCGCCCGAAGTTGTAGTGGCCTCTACATGGAATCTGGATCTGGTGGAGGAATTTGGCCGCCTTATCGGAGAGGACAGCCTGTCCTCCGGCGTTGCCGTGTGGTATGCGCCGGCCATGAATATCCACAGAACGGCGCGCAGCGGCCGTAATTTTGAGTATTATTCGGAGGACGCCTTCTTATCCGGAAAGATGGGCGCCGCGGAAGTGGCAGGCGTGCAGGCGATGGGCGGAATTGTCACGATCAAGCATTTTGCGTTAAATGACCAGGAGACAAACCGGATCGGCGGAGCTGTATTTTCCAATGAGCAGGCGGCCAGAGAAATTTATTTAAAGCCGTTTGAGCTTGCGATCACGGAAGGAAATGCAAACGGGATCATGAGCAGCATGAACCGGGTCGGGGCACGCTGGATGGGCGCGCACGATGGTGTAATGACGAATATCGTCCGCGGCGAGTGGGATTTTAACGGTTTTGTCATCACAGACCAGACCTCTTTCCCGAGTTTTAATTACTGCGACATCCGCGCCGGTCTTGCCGCAGGAAATGATATGTGGCTGAATACCGCAAATAATATGTGGAAGCTGACGGACGAAGAACTGACCGCCGGCGTGATGCAAAACGCGCGCACGGCGGCTCACAGGTTCCTATATGTGGTTGCAAACAGCAACGCGATGAACGGCGTCGACAGAGACACGAAGGTTATGAACGTCAAAGCCGGCTGGCAGAAGCTGGTCTATGTGCTTGTCGTTGTGATGGCGTTGATTTTCGTCGGAGGCGTGTACGGAGGCTACTGTCTGTGGGGCACGAAGAAGCATCTTGCGAGGAAGCAGGCGAGAAAGGAGAGAAGGGCGGCAAAGAAAGTGGGCTGATCGCACATTTGGTGATTTTGCCTATTTGACAGACTGCAAATTTTGGCATATTTTAGAAAAAACGTGTGGCATAAACTGTGTAAATCCGGTTGATTGCCATGCGTTTTTTGTTTACAAAATATTATTGTTATGTATATTCAGCGTGTAGCCTTTGGCGTAATTTCAGCAGCCGGGGTTATGCGCTGTTTTTGCATAGAAGGAGAAAAACATGGAAACGAAAAAAAGTTCTTTTTTATTGGAGGAGCCGATTTCGCGGCTGATGGGGAAATATGCGGTCCCCTGCACCATCTCGCTCCTTGTGGGCGCGCTGTACAACATCGTCGATCAGATATTTATTGCCAACGCCTCTTATCCCGGCTCTTACGGGAATGCCGTTTTTGTGTTGTGATTGTTATTATTTCGACTTACCGGCAGTTGAACGATTAATTCCTGTTATGACTTAATCCGGGAAAAAGAGGAATTGTTACCGGCGGGCAGATTTTTCTATAATAAGGGCAAACGTAATACGGAAGGAGAGACGACGATGGCTGATAAAGTGAGAGATTTGCGGAGCGCGCTGGAACGATTGAAAGATATGCCCGGACAGCTCGCGGAGACGGATGTGGAGGTGGAGCCGATGGCGGAGCTTGCGGGGGTATACCGTCACATCGGCGCGGGCGGGACCTGTATGCGTCCGACGAAGGAGGGGCCTGCGATGGTGTTTCATAATGTGAAAGGGCATCCGGGAGCAAGCGTCGCGATCGGCGTGCTGGCAAGCCGCAGGCGCGTGGCGGCTTTGCTTGACTGCGAAGCCGGGGAGCTGGGGAAAAAGCTGTATCACAGTGTGGATCATCCGATTGCGCCGGTGCTGACGTCTGCGCCGGCCCCGTGTCAGGAGGTCGTGCATAGCGCGGACGATGCCGATTTCGATCTGTATCGGCTAGTTCCGGCGCCGACGAATACCCCGGATGACGCCGGGCCGTATATCACGCTTGGAATGTGCTATGCGACGCACCCGGATACCGGGGTAGGCGACGTCACGATTCACCGGTTATGTATCCAGGGAAAGGACGAGATGTCCATCTTTTTTACGCCGGGTGCAAGACATATCGGCGCGATGGCGGATCGGGCGGAGGAACTGGGGCAGAGACTTCCGATATCCGTTAGCATAGGGGTGGATCCGGCGATTGAAATCGGATCGTGCTTTGAACCGCCGACGACGCCGATGGGCTATGACGAGCTTGCGGTCGCGGGCGCGCTTCGGAATGAGCCGGTGGAACTGGCGCAGTGTCTGACGGTAAACCAGCGGGCGATCGCCAATGCGGAGTATGTGATAGAGGGGGAAGTGATTCCGAACGTGCGCGTGCAGGAGGATCAGAACAGTCATACGGGCTATGCGATGCCGGAATTTCCGGGATACACGGGGCCTGCGAGCAGCGACTGCCGGCTGATTAAAGTGACTGCCGTGACACATCGCAGGAATCCGATTATGCAGACCTGTATCGGTCCGAGCGAGGAGCATGTGTCGATGGCGGGCATACCGACCGAAGCCAGTATCTATGGCATGATTGAGAAAGCGATGCCGGGCCGGTTGCAGAACGTGTACTGTCCGACGCCGGGAGGCGGAAAGTTTATGGCGGTGTTACAATTTAAGAAAACGCTCCCAAGCGATGAGGGGCGGCAGAGGCAGGCCGCACTGCTGGCGCTGTCAGCCTTTAGTGAGTTAAAGCATGTGTTTCTCGTGGATGAGGATGTGGACCCGTTTGATATGAATGACGTGCTGTGGGCGATGAACACGAGGTTTCAGGGGGATGCGGACATCATCACAATCCCGGGCGTGCGCTGCCATCCGCTGGATCCGTCGAATGACCCGGCCTGCGACGCGAGTATCCGCGACCACGGTATCGCATGCAAGACAATTTTTGACTGTACGGTTCCGTTTGACCAAAAGCAGCGCTTTGTGCGCGCACGGTTTCTGGATGTGGATGCAAAAAGGTGGTTATGAAAATGAAAAAGAGAATCATTGTGGCGGCGACCGGCGCGAGCGGAAGCCCGCTGCTCATACAGTGCTTAAAGCTGATAAAAGCGGACGGTCGGTTTGAGACGGGGCTGATTATGAGCAAGGGAGCAAGGCTTACGTTAAAACATGAGACCGATAAAACGGCGGAAGAGATCGAAGCGCTTGCGGACAGGGTGTACGGCTTTACGGAAATCGGAGAGGGCCCTGCAAGCGGCTCTTTTCGGACGGAGGGGATGCTGATTGTCCCGTGCAGCATGAAAACGCTTGCCGGCATTCATGGAGGCTATGCGGACAATCTCATTTTACGGGCGGCGGATGTCACCTTAAAGGAGCAGCGCACGCTGGTGCTTGCCGCGCGTGAGACGCCGCTCAGCGCCGTCCATCTGCGCAATATGTATGAACTGTCCGTGGTGCCGGGAGTCAGGATTATCCCGCCGATGCTGACATATTATATCAGACCGGGTTCCGTGGAGGAGATGACGTATCACAGCGCCGCGAAACTCGTGGAGCCGTTTGGGGTTGAAACGCCGGAATACAGGCGGTGGGAGGGGATTCAATCCGTACGGTTCTGAATACACATTTGCCTGCAGAGAGCGACAAAGTTCTGAGCAGAGACGGACAGTCTCTGCTCTTTTAAATAGCAGAGGGAAACCTGTGAGCAGATGTGGGGAGTGATATCCACGGAAACCCACGGCAGATCGCCGGCGTAAGGAGCCTTATCGGGCGGCAGCAGGTGCCGGTCCATCAGCAGCGCGGCATGTGAACCCGCGGAAACCATGTCTAAAATACTGTCAATCCGGTGGCTTGTGAATGTAATCTCAGGGATGAAGCCCGCGGCCTGACAGGCGCTGACGCAGATGTCGTACATCAGAGAGTCTTCCTTGACGAAACAAAAGCTTTCGTCCTTTAATTCGCGCAGGGCAAGCGACGGCGAATCGGCAAGGCGGTGCTTTTTTGGGAGCAGAGCGATCAGATGGTCGTGGATATACGGGATGCGGACAACACTTGTGTCTTCCATAAAGTTTTTTTCAAAGGATAATTTGGTTTCCCGCGTGAAGATCAGTTCGCATTTTCCGTTTAGCAGGAGCCGGAACAGATTTTTTGGGTCGTCCTCCGTGATTTTGACGGAGGCGTTCGGGTAGCGTTTCTGAAAGGCGGACAGCAGGCCGGTGATATTGTACTGCGGCATCGAGGGAATTGTTCCGAGACTTAACGTACCCTTTTCCGAGTTTTGAATCTGCATCAGAAGCGTGGAATATTCAAACTCCGCCCGAATGATGGACTGGGCATAGGGGAGCAGGGCTTCTCCGTATCTTGTCAGTTCCACACGGCGGGTTGTGCGCGTAAAGAGCGGCACGCCGAGCTCGGTCTCCATAAGCTTGATATGCTTCGAGAGTGTGGACTGGTTGAGATAGAGACGCTCGGAGGCTTCCCAGAAATTTTTGACCTCTGCGAGAACGGTAAATTCTTTCAAATAGGCGGTATTCATTGTTCCCTCCATCAGGTGCGGATGATTAATTCCAAGTATGACTTAATCATAGGGGAAACAGAATTGTTTGTCAAGAAATGCAAAGCTACAATAAGGATGGCATCAGGACAGAGATGCCGCGTTTCGCGAGACAGCTTTCAGTCAACAAAAGGATTTGAGGAGGTAATTCATAATGAATGAGAATCAAAAGATTCCAATGTGGAAAAAGATCAGTTATGGATGCGGGGCCGGCGGAGGAAACGTGATGAGCACGCTACTGGCGACATTTCTGACCGCGTATTATACCGATACGGCGGGAATTGCGGCGGCAGCGGTAGCGACGATGTTTCTGGTATGCCGTCTGTTAGACGGCGTCACGGACTTTGCGATGGGCGGTATCGTCGACAAGACCAATACCAGATGGGGAAAGGCGCGCCCCTGGCTGATTCTTGCGGCGCCGATGATGTGTATCGGAATCATCCTGATTGTGAGCGTTCCGCAGGGGTGGAGTGCGGGAATGAAGCTTGTCTATGCGTATGCGACCTACATATTCTTAAACTGCATTGTGTATACGATTTTCGGGATTGCACATGCTGCGCTGCTTGCGAGAATGACGCGTGATTTTAAGGACAGGAATACGACGGCAACCGTCTCTTCCATCATTAACAGCGTTGCGGGTCTGGTGGTCGGCACACTGATTACGAGACTGCAGCTCACATTCGGCTGGACGGTGACGGGTGTGGTTCTCGGCGTGATTGCCGGAGGCCTGATTTTAATTACCGGCGTGTTCTGTAAGGAGACGGTCGGGATGGACGGTTCGGAGGAGCAGGGAATGGGCGGAAAAGGAAAGAGTACCGTCCCGATGAGAGAACAGCTTCCGGCGGTTCTGAAAAACAGGTATTTCTGGATTGCGCTGATTTTGGGAGCGTTGGTTCTCTTTGTCAACGGAAACGCGATCGGCGCGCAGTTTTATTACTGCAATGTGGTGTTGGGAAACCCGATGTACATGGAGCTTCTGATGCCGGCGGGCATGGCGCCGGGTATTGTCGCAATGTTCTTTATGCCGTATTTCTCAAATAAGTATTCCAAGCGGGCATTTATGAGCGCGGGTGCGATTCTGATGATTCTCGGCTTTTCGATCGTGGGGCTGGCGGGGAATAACCTTGCGATGGTGATTGTCGGCACGGTGATTCGGTCGCTCGGCATCACACCGATGTTCGCGGGATTGTATGCGTTTGTCGCGGATGCGGCAGACTACGGAGAGTGGAAATTCGGGATTCGCTCTGAGGGACTGATGTCGGCGTCACAGTCCATCGGTTCCAAAATCGGTATCGGCTTTGGCTCCGCCTGCTCCGCGTGGATTCTTGCCGTGTCGGGTTATATTCAGCCGGCGATGGATATGGCCGACGCCGGGGCGGATATGGCGGAGGGCGCGCTCCCTGCCATGGGACAGATGATTCAGCAGCCGGAATCCGTTGTGACGGCAATCCGCTTTGATTACGGATGGCTTGGAGCGATTGTGAGCGTCATCCTGTTAATCTGTGTGCTGATGATGGATGTGGAGAAATATCTCCCGGAAATCCGCAAAGGGCTCGGAAAAGAAAAACCGTTTTAATGTAACAGATATGGAGGAAAAGAGAAGTATGGAAAAAAGAGTGATGCCGGAGAAACCGCCGATGGCGGATATCGGCTGGGTAAAACGAAAATATCTGGATGTGGCGTATGCGCAGGAGTCGCCGAACCAGCGGATGGATATCTATCTTCCGGAGGAGGGGGACGGGCCGTTTCCGGTGCTGTTCCACATTCACGGAGGCGGATTTGCCATCGGCGACAAGCGGGACGATCACATGGATACCTATTTAAAGTTTCTGAAAAAGGGAATCGCGGTAGGCTCCATCGAGTACCGGCTGAGCCGCGAGGCAGTCTTTCCGGCGGCAGTGCTGGACTGCCGGGAGGCAATCCGCTTTGCGCGGACGCATGCACAAGCGTACCGGCTGGACGCGGCGCACATCGGCGTCATCGGAGGTTCGGCCGGAGGAAACTTAAGCGCAATTCTGGGAATGAATGTTCCGAACGGAGCGTTTCCGGGTGAGGAGGGGAATAGCTTTACCGGAGACTGCCATGTCAATGTAGCGGTAGACCAGTTTGGCCCGGTTTCGTTTGAGGTGATGGATGAGCAGGCGCGGGAAAACAAAATCAGTTTTGCGAACCACGACGAGCCGGATTCGCCGGAGAGCAGTTATCTGGGAGGCGCGCTGCAGACGTTGGAGAAAGCGTATGTGGCGCAGGCAAGCCCGATTACCTGGATTAATTCGAATATGGCGCCGCTTCTGGTGCAGCACGGACAGATGGACCGGCTTGTGCCGTATCAGCAGTCCGAAATGCTTGTAGATGCAATCAGGCAAAAGCAGCCGGAGGCGACGGTTGAGTTTACGACGCTTCCGACCGCGGACCATGAGGATAAACAGTACGGGTCAGAGGAAAATATGGAGCTACTCTGGAATTTTATCGACAGATATCTGTGAGGCGGGACGGAGAGGTGAGATATGAGACGATTTTATTTGTTTCTTTTGGTTTCGGCATTTTGTGTAAGTATGTCTGCCTGCGGTAAGCAGGCGGCAGAGAGCGCGGATATCGGCGAGGTGTCCCCGACGGAAAGCGCCGATATGACCGAAGCGTCCCCGACGGGGGGCGCGGAGTCGACGGACGTGATCGGCAATACCTATATTTACGAGGAAAAGAATGAAGCGTTTGGATTTACTACCGCATGGCAACTGACTTTTACCGGCGAGGGGGAGTGTACGCTGTTTGAGCCGAACGAAATGATGGGCGACACAACGTATACCTGTTCATACACCTTTGCGGACGATCGGTATACCGTGACCATTCGGGAGAGCGATACGGGTTCGATGCCCCTGTCGCCCATGTTTGATGCGGACGGTACCTGTGTGTGCAGCGTTTCGTGGGACGGAACGTTTCTGCCTGTCGGTGCGGAAACGGGCTCTGCGGCGCCGGGCGGCAGCGCGGGAGGCGAAAGCGCGGATTACGAATCGGTTGCCTATGCCGATGATTCCGAATCGCAGGTCATGGACATTTATCTGCCGGAGGATACGGAGGGCGCGAAGCCGGTAATTGTGCTGGTACATGGCGGAGGATTTAAGTTCGGCAGCCAGACGATGGAGATCATCTGGCCGGTGATTGAGGCGGGAACCGGGGCCGGCTATGTGGTGGCCAGCGTTGATTACCGCAAGTCCACAGAGGCGGTGTTTCCGGCTGCGCTGTCTGACGTGAAGGCGGCGGTCCGCTATTTGAGAGCGAATGCGGCGGAGTACGGCATTGACGCGGAGCGGATTGTAATCTGGGGAGAATCGGCCGGCGCGTACCTTTCTCTGATGACGGCGCTGACCCCGGAGGCGGATTTAAACGGCGATGTCACCGAAAATTCGGAGCAGTCCTCCCGTGTGGCAGCTCTGGTAGATTTCTATGGGCCGGTGGAATTTTATACGATGGACGAGGAGTACGTCTCCATGGGCATCACGGATACGGCCACTTCGTCCGGAGATTCTTTTGAGAGCGCATTCCTCGGGCAGCCGATCGGAGCGGACAAAGAGGCCGCTTATACGACCTGGTGGGGAACTTATCTGGATCAGCTTCCCGCAGATTTCTCACTGCACGCGTGGGTGCAGGCGGGCGATTCCGACGTACGGGTGCCGTATACGCAGTCCGAAAATTTTGCCGGAAAACTTGCGGAAGTAATCGGGGAGGAGAATTTGCGCTTCTCTCTGATTGAAGGGGCGGGCCACGAGGATCCTCTGTTTTATACCGAAGAGAATCTGGCGCAGGTATTTGCATTTCTGAAGGAATCGCTGCAATAAGGAAGGAGGAAAAACAGATGTTTGACAATATTCCGATTACAAATAAGACGATGGAACTTGCGGACTGCAAAGGGGCATGGACCTTTGACGAAACGTACGATTGCTGGTGTCTGGAGGATATTCTGTACACCAAAAAGGCGACGACGCCGAAATTTCAGCGGCTGAGCATTTTTGTTCCGAAGCCCTATATGAAAGCGGCAGGAGAGACGGACCCGGCAGGGGAAATGAACGGGTATACCGCAAAAACAGTTCCGGTTATCTTTGAAAATAATTCGGCCGGCTATATGCAGATGCCGCATGTATGGCTGGACGGCCCGAGGTGCTATGCGCATCCGTATTTAAAACAGGGCTACGTCTATGTGTCCTGCGGGTGCAGGGGGCATGAGTCGAGAGATGCCGCGGGGAAGCTCTGCGGAAAATCACCGGCCACACTGGTCGACTTAAAGACGGCAATCCGCTTTCTCAGACATAATAGGGCAAGTATCCCCGGGGATATGGAAAAGATGATTTCCGCGGGCTGGAGTGCGGGGGGCGCAATGTCCGCGCTTCTTGCGGTGACGGGAAATAACGAGCGCTTTGCTTCTTATCTGGAAGAGAACGGGGCATTTATGGAGGAGAGCGACGCGGTGTATGCCGCGCAGATTTACTGCCCGATTGTCGATCTGGAGAATGCGGATCTCGCCTATGAGTGGCAGTTTGCGGCGGATAAGGAGAACGAGGCTTCCCCGGCCGGAGAAGCCGTGGTGATGACGCCGTTTGAGGAGGCGCTGTCAGAAAAATTAAAAGACGCTTATATAACTTATTTTAACGGCTTAAAGCTGGTTAATCCGGATAACGGGGAGCTCCTTTTCCTGCGCGAGGACGGGCGGAGCGGCAGCGGCTACGACTATCTGATGGGAAAATTAAACGAGGCGGCCGGCATTTATCTCGCGAAGCTGCAAAAGGGAGAACTGCCGGAGCAATACTCCGTGGAGGACTATTTGTCCGGAAATTATACCTGTAAGGTTCCGGCGCCGCCGGACGGGCCCGGGAAACCGGATAAAGCGGATTTGATGCAGGGACACGCGGGCCCGGGAGTTGCGCTGCAGAGACCTCGGATGGGAGGAGGGCCGGGGGAGCCGCCCGCGCCGCCGTCGCTCGGGGACATGGTTTCCCGCCCGCCGAAGGGAGCGCCTTACCGGCCGTTTGAACCGCCGATGACGGAGGTAAGAGGAAAGGATAAGTCGGCGTGGCTCGCCTGGGACGGGAATGAGGCCGTCATAAAAGATCTGGACACCTATGTGCTGTATCACCGCAGAAGGATGAAGCCGTGCACGTCTTTCGACGCGCTGAAAAACGGGAACGGTGAGAATAAGGTGTTCGGCACGCCCGAGCAGCCGCGCATGCATTTTAACGCTGCAATCGCGGATGCGATCGGGGAATTAAAAGAACGGTTTCCGGACGAATACGCAAAATACTATGAGGCGTACGCAGCCGTCCGGGGTGACAAAGAGCTTGAAGAGCGGATTTCCCTTATCAATCCGCTCCGCTATATCGGGACAAAAGAAAAGAGCGACACTGCAAAATACTGCAGGATCCGGGTTGGGGCAAGCGACGCCGACACCGCGTTTTCAGTCAGTATGACGCTGGCGTTAAAGCTTGCGCAGGCGGGAGTCGACACGGACTACCGGCTTGTGTGGGAACAGCCGCACAGCGAGGCGGATTATGCGGGAGAAGTGATTGACTGGATCGAGCGTATCGTGTGAGAAAGCAAAAGGGAGGGCACGGCGATGGGAAAAGCGAGAAAGCGGCTGTCATTTGCGGAACTTACGGTGGAAAGTATTCAAATCGGAGAGGAATGCTGCATTTGTGTCAGCGGCGGCGGGCGGCCGCATATCGGGTGCGTGGTGCTCGCCGCGCCGCGCCCTTCCCTGCGCGACCCGGAGGCGGTCAGCGTGACGTCCTCCGTGCTGAATGTGACGGGGCATAAGGATGAGTATCTCTGCAGGCAGCTTGCGGAGGCGGCAGCAAAAAAGAAAAATTCCGTTGCGGTATGCACGGGCGGCTTTCATGCGGACGGAATTACGGAGGAGCAGATACGGGAACTTATGGACGCAGTCAGGCAGCTGACAGAGGAGGAGCTGGAATGGTTGATGTAAGGAAAAGGCCTTTTTATCTGGACGAAGAAGAGGAAAAATGGGTCAGGGAGACCAGGGACAAATTGACGCGGGAGCAGAAGATCGGACAGCTTTTTTGCGTGATGGGCGGTGACTACACGGAGGAAGAACTGACCGGCTTGGTCCGGGAAGGCAAAGTCGGAGGCGTCTTGTTCCGCCCGGAGGCGGCGGAGGAAATCCGAAAGAAATATCAGGCGCTCGATGAGGCGGCGGAGGTGCCGCTTTTAAAGGCGGCCAATCTCGAGGAGGGCGGAGCGGGCGCAGCAAGCGATTTCACTCTGTTCGGGTGGCCGATGATGGTGAGCGCGGCGGATGACGATGAGATGGTGGAGAAATTTGCAAAAGTATGCGCTGTGGAGGGTCGGCGCGCGGGAATTAACTGGAGCTTTTCCCCGGTGTGCGATCTGGATCTCAATTACCGCAATCCGATTACGAATGTGCGAAGCTACGGCAGCGATAAAGAGCGGGTGAAACGGGATACGGAAATCTATGTCAGAACCATGCAGAGCTGCGGGATGGCGGCCTGCGCGAAGCATTTCCCCGGGGACGGCGTGGATTTCAGAGATCAGCATCTGCATCCGACCTACAACAGTCTGCCGGCGGAGGACTGGTATGCCTCATATGGAATGATTTATAAGAATCTGATTGAACATGACCTTATGAGTATCATGGCGGGACATATTGTGCAGGCAGGCGTTGCGCGTGACATCAACCCGGAACTTGCCTTTGAGGAGTGTCTGCCCGCCTCCTTATGCAGAGAACTTCTGACCGGAGTTTTGCGGGAGCGGTTTGGGTTTAACGGCGTGATCACAACGGATGCGACGATTATGGGCGGCTACTGTATGGCCGCGGAGCGGAAAAACGCGCTGCCCGCGTCCGTTATGGCGGGGTGCGACATGATTGTATTTGACACGGATTTTGCGGAGGATTACGCCATTTTGCTGGATGCATTGGAAAACGGGCTTTTGACGGAGGGACGGCTGGACGAGGCGGTGGAGCGGATTCTTGCCTTAAAAGCCTGCGTCTGCAAAAGAAATGCGGCAAAAGGACGAGGCGAGGAGCTCATAGAGGCGCTGCGCTGGCGCCGGGAATGCGCACAGAAAGCGGTGACGCTGGTGAAAAATACCGCTCCGCATGTGCTGCCTGTGACAAGAGAAAATTATGATTCCGTCCGCCTGATTTCGCTTGGAAAGGATAAAACTCCGGAAGGGAGTATCCGGGAGACGATGCGGGAGCTTTTGTGCAAAAGGGGCTTTGCGGTGGAGTATTACGATCCGTACGAGGATGATCTGCACGGCTGCATGAATCTGCCGAAGCGCAGACTTACCCTGTATCTTGCAAATTATGAGCAGGCGAGCAATCAGACGGAGGTGCGCATTCACTGGTGCGAAAAGCATGCGCTGGATATTCCGCGTTTCCTCGGAGAGGAGGACTGTATTTTCGTCTCCTTTGCAAATCCGTACCATCTGCAGGATGTGCCGAGAGCCAAAACCTATATCAATGCCTACACTGCGACGAAAGATACGGTGGAGGCGGTCGTCGAAAAGCTGCTCGGGGAAAGCGAATTTCAGGGAATCAGCCCGGTGGACGCGTTCTGCGGCCTGCCTGATACAAGACTGTGAAAAAGTTCGGAAGAGAGGGGAAAATACAATGAGATACAAGGGCATTATTTTTGATCTGGACGGCGTGATCTGCCATACGGACCGGTATCATTATCAGGCGTGGAAGGAGACGACGGATTTGGCCGGCGTCTATTTTGACGAGACGATTAACGAGCGGCTCAGAGGCGTCAGCCGCACGGAGAGCCTGGACATTATTCTGGAACGTGCGGAGCGCACATATTCCGCCGCGGAAAAGCAGGCGCTCGCGGAAAAGAAAAACGGGCGGTATGTGGAGTTGCTGCGTCAGATGACGCCCGCGGATTTGACGGAGGAAGTCAAAGAAACCTTAGATCTGCTGCGGCAGGCAGGCTGTAAGCTTGCGATCGGGTCCTCAAGCAGGAACACAAAACTGATTCTGGAGCGTCTGGGACTGAGTGATTTTTTCGACGCAGTCAGTGACGGGACAAATATTACACATTCAAAGCCGCATCCGGAGGTGTTTTTAAAAGCCGCGGCGTACCTGGGGTTAGACGCTTCGGATTGTCTGGTTGTGGAGGATGCCGACGCGGGAATCGCAGCGGCCGCCGCAGGAGGATTTGAAAGCGCGGGGATCGGTCAGGCGGCCGCAAATCCGCAGACAACGTATCCGCTGCAAACATTGGGAGCGTTATACATAAAAATCTGCAATGTGCGGTAAATTAAGAAGGACACAAAAAATTCACAGAAATTATTAGCACTCACTATTGACGAGTGCTAATAATAGTATTATAACATAAGTATCAAAAGAAAGGAGCGATGACTTATGATGACACCGAGTATTTTTGGAGAAAATTTATTTGACGAGTTTTTTGGTAACTTTTTCGGATTCCCGACATTTGACGACAGGGCGATGCAGAAAGCGCAGAGGGAACTGTACGGACACCATACAGCGAATATGATGAAGACGGATGTGCAGGAGCACGGCGACCATTTTGAATTGGACATTGATCTGCCGGGATTTAAGAAGGAGGAGCTCTCACTGGAGTTAAAGAACGGATATCTGGCAATCAGTGCCGAAAAGAAGCTCGACAGAGACGAGAAAGAGGAGAGAACCGGCAGGTTCGTCCGCAGGGAGCGCTATATGGGAAGCATGAGCAGAGCGTTTTATGTCGGCGAGGATGTGAAGCAGGAAGATATTCATGCGAAGTATGAAAACGGGGTATTAAAGCTGAGCGTTCCGAAGATGGAGGCGAGAAAACCGGCGGTTCCGGAAAAGAAATATATCGCCATCGAGGGATAACAGAGCAGGTGCCTGCGCACTTGCTCTGCCCCTGGGCAGGTGCAGTGTGAAAGCTGTTCCGCCCGGGGGTTTGACAAACTTATTTAAATCAAACTACAGGCTAAGACAGTGGATGTGATTTGAAATTTTTCTGGACAAAACGGCATTTGGAAAGTACAATATTAAAAAATGATAAGGGGGGATTTTTATAAAAGAAGCGCCCGAAAAATTCGAATTAGAAGATTCGACAATATGGTCTTTTCCGGAACGGGGGTGTTGGGCTACACATTCAGGAAAATATCGTGGCAATTGGTCACCATATATTCCCAGAAATATTATTCTGAGATATTCGAAAAAATATGATTGGATATTAGATCAATTCTTAGGTAGTGGAACAACATTGATTGAAGCAAAGCTATTAGGAAGGAATGCCATCGGTGTTGATATTAATTCAAATGCTATTAAGCTGTCTAACACAAATCTTAAATTTACATGTCAAGAAGTATCAAAAATTTTCATAAAACAGGGGAATGCAAACAATTTACTATTTATAAAAGATGAGAGTATAGATTTAATATGTACGCATCCGCCATATGCAGATATTATACGGTACAGTAAGGATATTGCAGGCGATATTTCACATTTAAAGTATGAGGATTTTTTACAGGCATTGGGAAAAGTTGCGGCAGAATCTTTTCGAGTATTGAAAAAAGGTGGTATTTGCGCTTTTATGATCGGAGACATACGCAGGAAGGGATATGTTTTGCCATTAGGAATGAATGCTATGCAAAAATTTGTTGATGCAAAATTTAGACTTAAGGAAATTATTATCAAAGAACAGCATAATTGCAGTTCATCTGATTACTGGCGTGGAAAAGAGCGAGCATTTTTCATGTTGGCACATGAATATATATTTATATTAGAGAAACTCTGACTGACAGAATAAGAAATTTGGAAGATAAGAATAACATACAGAAAACGAATCGGGGAATTGGCAGGTACTGAAACAGATGTTGATATTGTTGAAATCGCATGGTAGACTAACTTTAGTATGTAAAGAAAAGTACCTTCGGTGAACAAGGGCACACACTCCATTTGTTCACTGAGGGTAAGAATAGAGGATATAGAAATGGCAGAACAGGTGCCGAAACAGGAAAAAATAGTACAGGCAAAACCGATTTTAAAGTGGGCAGGCGGGAAAACGCAAATGTTGGGCAATATTATGCCCAAAATACCGGAAAGGTATGGAAAATACATTGAACCTTTTATTGGCGGGGGCGCTTTGTTTTTTGCATTAAGCCCAGAACAGGCTGTTCTTGCAGACAGTAATCCGGAATTGATTAATATGTATAAGCAGGTTGCCGATAATATCACAGGTGTAATTACTTATTTAAGAGAATATAAAAATACAAAAGAGGATTTTTATACAGTACGCTCAGTGGAATGGACGAATCTGTCGAAAGAGGAAGCGGCAGCAAGAACAATTTACTTAAATAAAACATGTTTCAACGGGTTATATCGTGTTAATAGAAATGGGCAATTTAATGTACCATTTGGAAAGTATAAAGACCCGAAATTCTGTGATGAGAGTGCATTATACGCGGCGTCGGAGGTATTAAAAAAAGCAACAATAAAATGCGGTGACTATCTTTCCGTATTAAAAGAATGTGCCAGGGAAGGTGATTTTGTGTTTTTGGATCCACCTTATCTGCCAATTTCAGAATATTCAGATTTTAAAAGATACACAAAAGAACAATTTTATGAGGAAGATCATATTGAATTGGCAAATGAAGTAAAGCGGTTGCAGCAGTTAGGCTGTCATGTAATATTGACAAATTCTAATCATCCCTTAGTTCATGAATTATATGCCGATTATAAAATAGAAATTGTTCAGACGAAAAGACATATTTCCTGTAATGGAAATAAAAGAAAGGGAGAAGATGTTATTGTCATCGTGCCCCCAAAACAGGGATCAATGTTAAAAATAGTTCCTCAACCGTTGCCTGAGCAGGTATCGAAATATCCACCGACCAGATATATGGGCTCTAAGAGTAAGTTGTTATTGCAAATTTGGGCTGTAACATCACAGTTTACATTTGATACGGTGGTTGATCTTTTTTCCGGCTCCGGAATTGTAGGATACATGTTTAAAGCTAAGGGAAAAACGGTAATCAGCAATGATTATATGGTGATGTCGGCTACTTTTACAAAGGCAATGGTTGAAAATAATAACGTCTTGTTACCGATAGAAGAAGCAAAAAGTTTGTTGGTTAAAACGAAGGAAACAGATCGCTTTGTAGAGACAACATTTCGAGGATTATATTTTACCGATGAAGAAAACCTGCTAATAGACATACTACGGACGAATATTGCCGGAATGCGTAATCAATATAAAAGGGCAATTGCAATGACTGCATTAATTCGAGCTTGTACCAAGAAAAGACCAAGGGGGATTTTTACATATACAGGTGATCGGTATAATGACGGGCGAAAAGATTTAAAGAAATCGTTGGAACAGCAATTTTTAGAGGCAGTTGAAAGTATTAATGAAGCAGTCTTTGACAACGGTAAAAATAATAAATCGAAACATGGGGATGCGATGGAATTAAAGGTTAAGCATCCGGATTTAGTGTACATAGATCCGCCGTATTATTCGCCTTTGTCGGATAATGAGTATGTCCGAAGATACCATTTTGTTGAAGGTTTAGCAAGAGATTGGAAGGGTGTAGAGATACAGGAGGATACGATTACTAAGAAATTTAAATCCTACCCTACGCCGTTTTCAACCAGAAAGGGTGCGGCGGATGCATTTGATAAGTTATTTAAAAAGTTTTCAGGTAGTATTTTGATTGTGTCGTATTCTTCAAACAGTCAGCCGACACAGGATGAAATGGTTACACTTATGGCGAAATACAAAGAACATGTTGAAGTAATTCCAATAGATTATACATATTCATTCGGAAACCAAAAACATGCGAAGACAAACAGAAATAAAGTACAGGAATATCTTTTTGTCGGGTTTAACGGGAGCGATATATGCAGGAAAAGATAGAAATCTGGTTGGTCGGAAATACGGGATTAAGAAACCCGAACAGAATCCAGGAAGGGTTTAAAATATTTGCCAATTCACCGTATGTCGGAAATCTTCGTGGAAAAGAGAATGAAATTGGCTTTATGAATTTCCTGAATGATAAAGGAATCATTCAGAATGAAGATGGAAAAGATATATCAGGAAGTCATGCCAGAAAATGGCGATTAATGTTTGCGAAAAACGGACTTATTTATCCGCAGATAAAAATGAAAGATGCGAAACAGGAGGAGCTTGGAAAATTAGATGGCATAACTCCTTTTGGAGAAAGCTTCTTAAAAGCCGATACATATTCCTCGGTACAGGAGTGCTATTTGCGTGCAATGAGTGTGGAGCAATTTCCTATGCCGGACCGAAAATCCTACTTTTCTCCGCTTAGATGGATATTGGCTATTATGCTGGAATTGGAGAAAAGGACTGGTTCTTCAGAGCTTAGCAGAATAGAGTTCGCGTTGTGGGGGCACACTACAAATCCAGGTTATGAATTAAATGCAGTAGTTGATAATATTTTGAATTTGAGAAAAAGGAGGGCTGCGGCTTTGTCCAAGCGTTCTTTCGATAAAAGCGAAATTGCAGAACGTGGAAAAAATTATAACAAGAAAGCAGATAACTTTTTGGATTACAGTGATATGAATATGCGTTATCTTCGGATTTCTGGAGTATTGCAACGAAAAGAGCGCGGTATGATCATAGCACCTGTAAAGCATGTACTTGCCGAAAAGCTCGCAAAAAGTACTGCGAATGAGGAACCGTTGTTATTACAGTATAAGAGGCTATGTGAAGGTGCGGGATTACCGACAGATAATACGGATATTGCAAAAACTCTTTTGGATGATTTGATGAAACAAATGCAGGATAGACATATTTTTTTTGACATATCGGATTTGCCATTAAATACAGCAACGGAAATCAATATAGCAAGAGGACGCTTAGAGAATATATTGTCACAAACAGATGAAATACAATATGCGAAAGAGCAACGAAATCAATGGAGAGAGATTGCCGATTATATGTCATTGCTTATAAAGGGCGGGGGAAGATTAAATTATGATGATGATAATATCATTGAAGTTCCAAGAGATGAAACTCCGGCATATTTAGAGTGGGTTCTATGGCGGGCAGCACTGGCAATTGACCATATGTCTAATAAGCCATATGATGTACGGGGGTTTAAATTAGATGCTGATTTTTTACCGGTTTCGACGGCAGGCGGCGGCAAGGGTGATTTATATTGTGAGTTTGAAGATTTCATTATTTTGACGGAAGTTACTATGTCAACTTCATCCAGACAGGAGGCAATGGAGGGGGAACCGGTTAGACGGCATGTTTCGGATGCAGTATTAAAGTATGATAAACCGGTATATGGAATGTTTATTGCCAATAAAGTTGATACGAATACCGCGGAGACATTCAGACACGGGATATGGTATGCAAAGGGAGATGTGAGGCAAAGACTGGATATTGTGCCCTTTACCCTGGCTCAATATCGGCGATATTTTGTTTCTATGTTTGAGGTAGAGCAGGCAGAACCGGAAAAGCTTCGAGAGTTAATTTTAAAATGTGAAGTGAAAAGAGATATGTTAGATGCACCAATGTGGAAACAATATATTTCTAACATGATTGATGAGGAGATAAATACGATGACAACAAGTGTTTCCGGAAGTAGTAGATGAGCCTCGGCAGATAGAGGGCATATCATGGAAAAGAAAACAGGCTTGTGCAAAGGAGACGGAAATGAACAATAAAATATATGAATACGAAGCCGTGATACGCGCGGCGGAACAGAAAGGAGGCGCATACGTCCCATTTCCCTATGACATCCGGGAAGAGTTCGGACGCGGCCGGGTGAGAAAGTGCGCGCCACATTTGACGGGGCGCCGTATGACGGCAGCATCGTAAATATGGGTGTGAAAAATGAGGACGGTAGCGTCTGCTATATCATCGGCCTGCGCAAGGACATCCGCTCCGAGATCGGCAAGCAGCCGGGGGACCGTGTCCTTGTGACGATCAGAGAGCGCGAATAAAGGAGCCGGGCGGCTTTACGGCGCATAATAATCTTTTCGGTTTTTGAAATAGACAAAGAGCGTTATGGCAAGGCCCACGACCCAGCCGAACGGATACGCCAGACAGATTGCCGTGTAGCCGAGCAGATCCGTGAGAAGAAAGGCGGACCCCACGCGGACACACAGATCGATGAGCGTTGCCACGGTAAAGGTTTTCATATTGCCGAGCCCTTTCATCAGGCCGTCCGTACAGATTTTGACGGCCAGCAGGAGATAACAGGGGCCTACAATGTGCAGAAATCGGACTCCGGTACCGAGCGCGTTAGAATCGACGGGCGGTTCGAGGAAGACAGAGACAAAATTCCGGCTGAATATACAGGCAAAGAGGGAAATCGAACCGCACATCAGCAGGGTTGCCGTCAAAGCGACACAAAACCCCTGACGGATTCTTGCATTCTGCTTCGCTCCGAGATTCTGCGAAGTGTAGCCGGAGAGCGCGTTTCCGAGTGCATTTACCGAGGACATGACGAGCGTGTTGACCTTGAAAGCGGCGGCGTGCCCGGCAACGACGGCCGTTCCGAAGCTGTTGATTTTGTTCTGCATAAATAATTGGCCGACGGCGACCACGCTCTGCTGCAGCATACCGGGGAGTGCATAGCCGATCAGCTCACGGAAGCATTGAATGTCAAAATACGTCCCTTCTTTTTTCCAGGGGCTGACTTTGCGGTGCAGCAGGAAGGCGGCGCAGAGCGCGGCGAGCGCCTGCGAAAACAGCGTTGCCATGGCAGCGCCGAAAACGCCTGCGTGCAGACCGGCGACCCACCACAAATCCAGCAGGACGTTGAGAATCGAAGAAAAAATCAGGAGCGCCAGAGGCGTTATGCTGTCGCCGAGCGCCTGAAATCCGGCATTGCACACATTGTAGAGAAACAGAAACGGGAGGCCGTATAAAAAGATTCTCAGATACAGGCCCGACAGTGCAAAAATATCGGCGGGGGTTCCGAGAAGCTTCAAAGTCATGTCGTCAAGAAGAAGCCCGCCTCCGGTCAAAAGCAGCGCCAGACCGAGAAACGAGAGAACGGATGTGCGCATGGATGTCAGCATGACGTCCGTTTTTTTTGCGCCGAAATAGTAACCGATCAGGATGGCGGCGCCGGCGCCTCCGCCTGTTGCAATTCCCAGAAACAGAGTGGTGACCGGATAGGAGGCGCTGACGGCGGCAAGCGCATCCAGGCTCACAAAACGTCCGACGATCACGCTGTCCGCAATATTATAAAACTGTTGGAAAACAACGCCAAGCAGCATGGGAAATGCAAACGACAATATTTTTTGCTTCGGAGAGCCCGTAGTCATATCACCTTTCATAGTATATGATCTCCTTTTTGTAGGTACACTGTGCGGCGTTTGCGAAACGCCGGAATTCGGATCAAAACGTCAATTTACGGAATCCGTTCCCCGTGCAGCTGCCGGAACTGCAGCGGAGAGATTCCCTCAAGCTGTTTAAAGACGCGGCAGAAGTAATTGCAGTCCGAATAGCCGACGGAGACAGCGATGTCCGCGATTGTGAGGTCCCCGAAATGGAGCAGAGTTTTTGCCAGAAAAATTCTGCTTTTTTTAATGTAAGCGACAGTGGTGCAGCCGGTCTCCTTTTTTAAAATCCGATTTACATAGGCGGGGGAGAAGTGGAATGCGTCTGCAATCCGGTGCAGGGAAAGGTCCTCGTTTATGTGAATGATAATATAGTCGGTGATTTTTGAGACGGTTTCGCTGTACGACGCGCCGCTGAATTCGCCGGCATAATAGCAGTATGCTTCGATAATCCGGTGCAGAATGCGCTCTTCCCTCAGGTATTCGACGGGAGCTTCCTCAAGCAGGATTCCGAAATGAGTCGAGATGACATGGATATGGATGACGGGAATCTGTGAGGAGAGCAGCGAGACGCGGAGCATGGAATTTAAAAGCGAACCGAAAAAGCGGAGCCGCCTGCCTGGGTCATCCGGGATTCTTGCGATAAGATCCAGATAATCGTCGGGATTGTCCGAAAAGCTGTCGAGAATCCGGACGGCCTGTTCGTAATTTCCGGCGGCGACGTGGGATATCAGTTTTTTTTCTAAAGCGTACCGTTTGAAAACGGATTCCTGGCTGATGACGGCCTCACGCCGGATAATCTCCTCCTGATTTTCAGCCCGGAAGCTGTCTGCGTCGTATTTCATCATAAACCCCGTTTCTGCGCAGCTTTTTGTGCCTGTCAAGTTTGTATCAAAATGTGCTATTAGTGTTTCTTTTTGTGACTGTTCCCGCAAAAGGGCGCCTGCTATAATCATAACATAAATTGTGATTGTGCACAATAAAAGAATAAACATGGCCATGATATTTATGCAAATTATTAACAATAGGAAAAATTGCCGCGAGAGCGGCGGGAAGAGAGGAAAGAAAAGAATGGGTTTAGAACAAAGCAGTCAAAAAACGTCTCCGTTCGGGCTGAAAGACAAAATCGGCTACATGCTGGGGGACTTTGGAAATGATTTTACATTCCTTTTCGCACAGATGTATCTGATGGTGTTCTGTACGGATGTGCTGGGAATCGGAGCCGGGATCGTCGGCATCATCCTGATGGCGGCCCGCGTTGTCGATGCGTTTACGGATACGGCGATGGGACGCATCTGCGATACGGCAAAGCCGTCGAAGGACGGAAGGTTCCGCGTGTGGATCAAGCGCATGGTGATTCCGATGGGGGTCAGCAGTATGCTCATTTACATGTACTGGGTGAAGGATTTCCCGATGCCGGTCAAGATCGCATGGGTGCTTGTCACCTATATTCTGTGGGGCAGCTTTTTTTATACGGCATGCAATATCCCCTACGGCAGTATGTCCTCGGTGATCACAAACAATGCGAAGGAGCGCGCGTCTCTTTCCGTTTTCCGTACGGTTGGCGCGGTGGTGGCCGGAATGATTATCGGAATGGTGACGCCGCAGCTTGTGTACCGCGCGAATGAGGCGGGCCAGCAGGTGATTATACCGGAGCGTGTGACGCTCGTGGCCGTGATATACGGCGTTTTGGCCGCGGTATTTTATCTGGCCTGCTATAAGCTGACGACAGAGCGCGTACAGATTCAGGCCGAGAAGGTTTCCGAAAATAAGAATGTCGGGCTTGGTGAGACGTTAAAGCAGCTTGCGGGCTGCAAACCGCTGCTTGTCATTATCGGTGTCGCGATTCTTTTGCTGATCGGAAGCCTGCTGACAAGCACGATGAATACATACCTGTACAAAGATTATTTTAACAATACGCAGATCATGGCGCTCGCCAGCTTAACGTCCACGGTGTCTATGCTGCTGATGGCGCCGCTTGCCTCAAGGCTTGCCGGGAAATTCGGCAAAAAGGAGGTCTGCTCTGTCGGCGTGCTGCTTTCTGCAGTCATTTTTAGTACACTGTGGGTGCTGCGGATTCAGTCTCCGATGGTGTTTATCGTGCTGATTTTTATAAGCAATATGGGAATGGGACTGATGAGTATGCTGACATGGGCATTTCTTGCCGACGTGATTGATTATCAGGAAGTGCAAAGCGGGCAGCGCAGCGACGGAAGCGTGTACGGAATCTATTCGTTTTCGAGAAAGCTTGCGCAGGCGGCAGCCGGCGGACTCGGCGGTTTTGTGCTGGTGGCGATCGGCTATGTGAGCTCCGTGGAGGGAATCGAGCAGACGCAGAGCGTCAAGGACGGCATTTACAACTGTTCGACGCTGCTTCCGGGCATCTGCTATCTGGCGGTGTTTTTGCTTCTGTGGTTTGTCTATCCGCTCGGCAAAAAGCAGGTGGATGAAAATGCAAGCGTGCTTGAGGAGAGAAGGCAGGCATCAAAATAAATGCCGGGCAGAGAAAAAGCGTGAATCGATGAAAAAGGTCTATACCGCCTCGGGCGGCAGAACGGAGGGAAAATGATATACGAGAAATTAACGGCGGAAGAGAAACACTGGGCGGATGAAACGGTGCGGAAAATAGAAAACAAGTTTGCAGAGGTGCGCGAGCGCTCCGCAAAGAAGATTCCGTCGCAGGCAATAGGAGGCGTGCACGACGATATGACCGCAAAGGAGGGGCCGTCCGGCATGACGCGGACCTTCTGGACGAATGCGTTCTGGGCCGGGATGATGTGGCAGATGTATGATGTGACGGAGGATGCGCGCTACGCAGAGATTGCGCGGTACACGGAATCGGTGTTAAATCCCTGCCTGCTTGAAATCGAGAGCCATGACATCGGCTATCTGTGGCTGCCGGGTTCCGTGCTTGATTATAAAATTACGGGGGATAAGCAGGCGATGGCGGACGGACTCGCGGCGGCAAAATGGCTTGCGGGGCGCTTTAACCCGGCCTGCGGCGTGATCCGCGCGTGGGGCAGCGGAAATGAGTCGATGCCGCTTGTGAAAGGTGCGCCGCCCGTTTATATGGCGGGTGCGGCAATTATAGACTGTATGCTGAATCTGCCGCTGCTGTACTGGGCGTCGGAGACGTCCGGGGATCCGCGGTTTAAACAGATTGCGATGCGGCACGCGGATACGACAAGGCAGCATTTTATCCGTGAAAACGGCAGCGTGATTCACATCGTGGAGTTTGACCCGGAAAGCGGCAAAGTGAAGACGGACCACGGCGGACAGGGTTACGGCAGAGGTTCGTCCTGGACAAGAGGACAGGCGTGGGGGCTTTACGGATTTGCCTCAAGCTACCGGCACACGCAGAAAAAGGAATACCTGGAGACGGCGGAAAAGATCGCATCGTACGTTATCGCAAATATTCCGGAAAACGGCCTGATACCGTCCGATTTCTGCCAGCCCGAAGAGCCGTGGGTGCAGGACGATATCGGTGCGTGCGCCGCGGCAGGCGGCCTGATTGAGCTGTCGGGCCTCGTGCCGGAAGAAGCGGGAGGAAAATATCTTGCCGCCGCGGTAAAGATGCTGCGGGCAATCGACGAAAAGAGTGCGGACTGGAGCGGGGACACCGACGGAATCACGTTAAACGGGACGACGGGCTATCATATGCCCGGACGGAACGGGAACTATGTCTATGCGGATTATTTCTACGTCGAGGCGATGCTAAAGCTTCAGGGAAAAGGTGTTTTTGTGTGGTGATCGCTTCAATAACGGGGCTGTGCGGGCAGGAAATCGAAAAAGATTTCCTGCTTGTTTTGTTTTATCGGATTACGTCATGTTGAAAGAATCGGGCAGCTTTGCCGGGAAGAAAAAAAGGAAAAAATAGGTTGACAAACTAAAAACAAATACCTATACTTGGGTTTAAAAGTTTGATAATCAAACTATTTGAAATCCAAACTATATATGAAAAAAGAGAAAAGAAAGGAAACGAAACAAATGTTGGAGAAAATGATACCGATTATCGCAGAGCAGCTGAATGTCGAGGAGTCCGCTATTACGCCGGAAGCCGATTTTAAGGATGATCTTGGGGCGGATTCGCTTGATTTGTTTGAGCTGGTGATGACCCTGGAAGAGGAATTTGATGTTGAGATTCCGTCGGAAGACCTGCCGTCCCTCGCAAAAATCAGCGACGTGATTGAGTATCTGAAAGAAAAAGGGGTTCAGGAGTAGGAGTTCTTAGAGCGGTTTTGCAGGAGGGGTGCAATGAAGACAAGAGTGAGCGAGTTGCTTGGCATTACATATCCCGTGATTCAGGGCGGTATGGCGTGGGTGGCGGAATACCATCTGGCGGCTGCTGTGTCAAATGCGGGGGGACTCGGGCTGATCGGGGCGGCGAGCGCGCCGCCCGAGGTCGTGCGCGAGCAGATCAGAGAGACGAAAAAGCGGACCGACAAACCGTTCGGCGTCAATGTCATGCTGCTTAACCCGAATGCGCCCGAGGTGGCGAAAATCGTCATAGAAGAGGGCGTGAAGGTCGTGACGACCGGCGCGGGAAGTCCGGCGCAGTTTATGGACGCCTGGAAGGCGGCGGGAGTCACGGTGATTCCGGTTGTCGCGAGCGTTGCGATGGCAAAGCTGATGCAGCGCGCGGGGGCCGACGCCGTTGTCGCAGAGGGGATGGAATCCGGCGGACATATCGGCGCGCAGACGACGATGACGCTTGTGCCGCAGGTTGCGGACGCCGTCGATATTCCGGTGATCGCGGCGGGCGGTATCGCGGACGGCAGGGGCATTGCCGCAGCGATGATGCTCGGCGCAGAGGGCGTGCAGCTGGGAACGCGGTTTCTTGTGGCCGAGGAATCCGTCGTGCACGACAACTATAAAGAGCGCGTGATAAAAGCGAAAGATATTGACTCCGAGGTTACCGGAACGGGCACGGGCCATCCGATCCGCGTGCTGCGCAATAAGATGAGCCGCGAGTATCTGAAAATGGAAAAAGCGGGTGCCGCGTTTGAGGAATTAGAGCAGCTGACACTCGGCTCGCTGAGAAAAGCGGTTATAGACGGCGACGTCGTAAACGGGAGCCTGATGGCGGGGCAGAGCGCTGGTCTTGTGAAAAAGCGCCAGACCTGCCGGGAAATGATAGAAGAGATGATGCGGGAAGCGGATGCGCTTTTGAAATAATGGGAGTAAAGAAAAAGATGGGAAAAAAAGCATTTCTATTTCCGGGCCAGGGCGCACAGTACGTGGGCATGGCAAAGGAATTTTACGAGCGGTTTCCGGTCTGCAGAGAAGTCTTTGAGACGGCGGAAAAAGCCACGGGTCTTGACGTGGCGGCGCTCTGCTTTGAGGAAAACGAGAAAATCAATATCACGGAGTACACGCAGATCTGCATGCTGACCGCGGAGGCGGCGATTCTGAAAGCACTCGAGGATGCCGGCGTGCACGCTGACGTGACGGCGGGACTCAGCCTCGGCGAATACGGGGCGCTTCTTGCGGCCGGCGTGCTTTCTCTCTCGGACGCGTTTTATCTCATCCGCAAACGAGGGATCTATATGCAGGAGGCGGTGCCGGAGGGCGGCGCGATGACGGCTGTGCTGGGTCTTGATGCGGATGCGGTGTGCAGGGTATGTGAGGAGACTGACGGGATTGTCTCGATTGCAAATTACAACTGTCCGGGGCAGATTGTCATCACCGGGGAGGCAGCTGCGGTCGCGGCTGCGGCACAGGCGTGCGGCAAGGCCGGTGCAAAGAGGGCGGTTCCGTTAAACGTCAGCGGGCCGTTTCACTCAAAACTGCTGAATGGCGCCGGGGAAAAGCTGCAGGCGGAACTGGAGCGGACGGAGATTCGGGACATTCAGATTCCGTACCTCTCCAATGTGACGGCGGACTATGTGACGGACAAAAATCTTGTGAGAGATCTCTTAGTGCGGCAGGTATCGTCGCCGGTGCGCTGGCAGCAGTCTGTCGAGCGCATGATTGCGGACGGGACAGACGAATTTGTGGAAATCGGGCCGGGGCGCACGCTGAGCGGGTTTTTGAGAAAAATCGACCGCGGCGCCTTGGTCTGCAACATTGATAAGATGGAGGATTTTGAGCGCTATGTCAACAGGTAAGGTAGCATTGGTGACGGGCGCGGGCCGCGGCATCGGGAGCGAGATTGCGCGCGCACTCGCCCGTGACGGAGCGTTTGTTATTGTCAATTACAACGGTTCGAGGGAGCGGGCCAAGGCAGTCGCCGCAGAGATTAAGGCGGCGGGCGGCGATGCGGCTGCTTACGGCTGCAATGTGGCGGACTTTTCGGCCTGCGAAGCGATGATACGGGATGTGATAAAGGAATACGGTCGTATCGATATTCTCGTCAACAACGCGGGAATCACGAGAGACGGGCTGCTGATGAAAATGAGCGGGGAAGATTTTGATGCGGTCATCGACACCAATTTAAAAGGGGCGTTTCACACGATACGCCATGCATCCCGCTATTTTTTAAAACAGCGTTCCGGCAGGATTATCAATCTCTCGTCCGTCTCCGGCGTGATGGGAAATGCCGGGCAGGCCAATTACAGCGCGAGTAAGGCGGGCATCATCGGGCTGACAAAAAGCGTGGCGCGCGAGCTGGCGAGCCGCGGCATTACCTGCAACGCAGTCGCGCCCGGCTTTATCGAGACGGATATGACGGCGGTGCTTTCCGATGCGGCAAAAGAGAGCCTGAAATCGCAGATTCCGCTCGGACGCACCGGAACCGCGGGGGATGTCGCCGAGCTTGTGGCGTTTCTCGCTTCCGAGCGCGCAGGATATATCACCGGGCAGGTGATTTCCGTTGACGGCGGCATGTGTATATAGTTATGGAGGGAAAATATGAGCAGACGTGTAGTAGTGACCGGTATGGGAGCGATTACCCCGATCGGGTTATCGGTTCCGGAATACTGGCAGGCGGTAAAAGAGAAGAAAACCGGCTTCGGAGAGATTACGCATTTTGACGCCGAAGGCTATAAATGCCGTATTGCAGCGGAAGTCAAAGGATTTGACGGGAAAAATTATATGGACCCGAAAACGGCGAAGCGCATGGAGCTTTTCTGCCAGTATGCGGTGGCGGCGGCGCGGGAAGCGTTTTGCGATTCGGGGCTTGACATGGCAAAAGAGGACGCCTATCGGGCAGGCTGTGCGATCGGAAGCGGGATCGGAAGCTTGCAGGCAATCGAGCGGGAACATCGCAAATTGCTCGAAAAGGGACCGGGGCGCATCAATCCGCTGTTTGTTCCGATGATGATCTCCAATATGGCCGCGGGAAATGTTTCCATTCAGTTCGGCCTGAAAGGGAAGAGCTTAAATGTCGTGACGGCCTGTACGACCGGCACCAATACGATCGGAGAGGCATTCCGCAGCATCCAGTACGGGGAGGCGGACATCATGGCTGCGGGCGGAACGGAAAGCTGCATCACGCCGCTTGGCATTGCAGGGTTTACGGCGCTTACGGCGCTGTCCGCCGAGAGCGACCCGGCAAAATGCTCGCTTCCGTTTGACAAAAACCGCAGCGGCTTTGTGATGGGAGAGGGTGCGGCGGTCGTGATTCTCGAGGAGCTGGAGCACGCGCGTGCGCGCGGCGCGAAAATCTATGCGGAGGTAGCCGGATACGGCACATCTTCCGACGCGTACCATATCACTTCCCCGGCAGAGGACGGCGCGGGTGCGGCGCGCGCGATGGAAAATGCCGTAAAAGACGCGGGACTTCACCCGGAAGATATTTTGTATATCAATGCGCACGGGACCGCCACACACCACAACGATTTGTTTGAGACGCGTGCGATTAAGCTTGCCTTTGGGGAGCATGCAAAACGGATCAAAATCAATTCCACAAAATCAATGGTCGGACATCTGTTAGGCGCGGCCGGAGCCATCGAATTTGTGACTTGCGCGAAGGAAGTACAGGAGGGCTATCTGCATGCGACCGTCGGCTACACGACGCCGGATGAGGAGCTGGACCTGGATTACTGCAGGGAGGCGGCGGAGCTTGACATCGCATATGCACTCACCAATTCGCTGGGCTTCGGCGGCCACAATGCAAGCCTTCTGTTGAAGAAATATGTTTAAAAAAGATATGTTTAAATCGGGAAAGAGACGGGGAGAGAGATGTCAGTTTTAACAACAAAGCAGATTATGGAAATCATTCCGCACCGCCAGCCTTTTCTGCTCATTGACACGGTGGAGGAATTGGAGCCCGGCGTGCGCGCCGCGGCAAAAAAATGCGTCAGCTACAACGAGCCGTATTTCGGCGGCCATTTTCCGGGAGAGCCGGTGATGCCGGGCGTGCTGATCATCGAGGCGCTCGCGCAGACCGGGGCGGTCGCGATCCTCTGTACGGAGGAAAACAGAGGGAAGACGGCGTATTTCGCAGGTATCAATTCCGCAAAGTTCAGACAGAAAGTCGTTCCCGGGGACGTGCTGATTCTCGAGACGGAGATCATCCGAAAAAAGGGTCCGCTCGGCGTCGGGAAGGCAGCGGCCCGGGTGGGGGATAAAATCGTCTGCACGGCAGAGCTCACATTTGCGATTGGTTAGAGGGGAAAGAGATGGCAGCATTATTTTTTAACAGAAAAAAGGAGCACGTAATTGTCTGCCCGGCGTGCGGCAGGAAAATCGATAAAAAAGAGACGGAGCGAAACCGTTATGTCTGCTATGAATGCGGCGCTTATTTCCGGGTCCGGGCCAAGAACCGTGTGAAGATGGTTGCGGACAAAGACAGTTTTGCACCGTGGTTTGAAGAGCTTCGGACGGAAAACCCGCTGAATTTTCCGGAGTACGAGGAAAAGCTAAAGGCGGCGCAGGAAAAGACGGGGCTGCATGAAGCGCTGACCATCGGCAGCTGTACGGTATACGGGGAAAAGGCCGTCCTCGGCGTCTGCGACGCGCGGTTTCTGATGAGCAGCATGGGGCATGTCGTCGGCGAGAAGCTTGCGCTTGCCGTGGAGCGGGCGACCGAGGAGCGGCTTCCGGTTATTTTATTCTGCTGTTCCGGAGGTGCGCGGATGCAGGAGGGGATCGTATCCCTGATGCAGATGGCGAAAACGTCTGCGGCCATAAAGCGCCATTCCGACGCGGGACTTCTCTACATTCCGGTTTTGACAGACCCGACGACCGGCGGCGTGACCGCGAGCTTTGCGATGCTCGGCGACATTATCTTAGCGGAGCCGGGCGCGCTGATCGGCTTTGCGGGGCCGCGCGTGATTGAGCAGACCATCGGCCAGAAACTGCCGGAGGGCTTTCAGCGCGCGGAATTTCAGCTTGCGCACGGGTTTGTCGATGCGCTCATCGAGCGAGCGCGTTTGAAAGAAACGCTGTATGAACTGCTGAAAATGCACCGTCCGGCGGAGGGGTATGCCAATTTTGATGCGTGGCACGCCGGTGAGAGCTACGAGCCGACCGAGCTGATGAAGGAGCGCGCCGCAAAGGCAAAACCGCTGACCGCGTGGGAGAAGGTCAAAGCGGCGAGGAAGGTAAACCGTCCGTCTTCCGTCGATTATATGGACAAAATTTTTGACGGGTTTACGGAGCTGCACGGCGACCGCTATTACGGGGATGACGGAGCAGTCGTCGGCGGTATTGCGTATCTGGACGGCCAGCCGGTGACCGTAATCGGCATCCATAAGGGAAAAGATTTAAAAGACTGTATCCGGCACAATTACGGGATGCCGTCTCCGGAAGGTTACCGAAAGGCGCTGCGCCTGATGAAGCAGGCCGAAAAGTTTCATCGTCCCGTCATCACATTTGTCAATACTTCGGGTGCATTCTGCGGCATGGAAGCCGAAGAGCGCGGACAGGGCGAGGCGATCGCGCGCAATCTGTACGAGATGTCCGGCTTAAAAGTGCCCGTGCTCTGTGTGATGATCGGCGAAGGAGGAAGCGGCGGCGCGCTTGCGCTCGCGGTCGGAAACGAGGTCTGGATGATGGAAAATGCGACGTACAGTATTCTCTCGCCGGAAGGGTTTGCCTCGATTCTCTGGAAGGACGGAAAACGCGCAAAGGAGGCGAGCGACGTGATGAAGATTACCGCGCACGACCTGTATGACCTGCATGTTGTCGAGAAAATCATACCGGAGTACGGCACGGCCGATGCGAAAGCATGCGAGTCCATTGCGCGCTGTATGAAAGGCCAGATGAAAGAATTTTTAAGACGCCAGAGTGAAAAAACGGGGGAGGAGCTTGCGGCAGAGCGGTATCGGCGGTTCCGCAGTTTTTAGCGTGTATGTGGAGGAAAGTATGAGTGTGAAGATTATCGGGACCGGAAGCGCGGTTCCCAAACTGCGGGTGACAAATGAAGATTTAAGCAGAATCTTAGATACGTCCGACGAGTGGATCTACAGCCGCACCGGCATTAAAGCGCGTCATATCGCGGTGGAGGAGACGACGGCGCAGCTTGCGGCAGAGGCGGCCGGGGCCGCGCTTTCGATGGCGCAGCTCGCGGCGGAAGACATTGATCTGATTATAGGGGCCACGGCTACGCCGGACCGTCTGCTGCCGGGGCTTGCCTGTGAGGTGCAGCGCATTTTAGGTGCGGCGCATGCCGCCGCATTTGACATCAATGCGGCCTGTTCCGGATTTCTGTTTGCGCTGAATATCGTGAATGCGTATCTGAGAAGCGGCGTGTATCAGAATGCGCTTATCATCGGAGCCGAGACGCTCTCGCGGCTGACGGACTGGACGGACAGAGGAACATGCGTCCTGTTCGGAGACGGCGCGGGCGCTGCGGTCGTTGCGGCCGACGGAGCGGGAGAGACGCGCGGAATCCTCGGCATGGTGCAGGGGTCCGACGGCGGCCGGGGCATGGTGTTAAGCTGCGGGAACCGCCCGCTGAACAATCCGTATGTAAATCACGGAAATGAGACTCCTTATGTCGATATGAACGGGCAGGAGGTATATAAATTTGCGGTAAAGACGGTGCCCGCGGCAATCGCGCAGGCGGTAGAGGCGGCGCGGCTTACCGTGGAAGAGATCGACCTGTTTCTGCTGCATCAGGCGAATTACCGCATTATCGAGGCCGCCGCAAAACGCCTCGGACAGCCGATGGAAAAATTCCCGACCAATATGCAGGAGCGCGGAAATATTTCGGCCGCGAGCGTGCCGATTCTGCTGGATGAAGTCAACCGGAGCGGGAAGATAAAAGAAGGAGATAAAATCGTGCTCGCAGGCTTCGGTGCAGGGCTTACCTGGGGCGCTGCGGTACTTGGGTGGTAGGCGAAGCGGAAGAGGAAGAGAGATATTTTTAGAAATATTTCATTGCATTGCGGAAAGACTTACAGTCGGACGGGCGTACTTCATTGGATTGACAATGGAGTTGCCGTCCGATATTTTTTGTATTCAGCCCTTTAGCCCCCGGGCCTGTCTGTCCATATCTTCAATGACAATATCGTAAATTTCACCTAAAGATGCACAGTATTGAAGCACTTCCCACGGTTCATTCGTATGAAAATGGATTTTTATCAGCTCTTCGTCACCGACTGCCAACAGACAGTCTCCCTTAAAATTGTCTGTAAAATATTCGTTTATGGCATCTTCGTCCAGGTTTTCTCCTTCAATATATTGACTTAAATAATTCCTTTTGATTTCTCGTCAAAATTCCATTTTCTTTATGAAATCTTCAAAAATATCCTCTATGCTATTGATAGAATTAAATGAAAGGACATGATGATTATGGATATGATTTT
>CAJTOI010000014.1:37173-89087 GCA_910577925.1 uncultured Roseburia sp. | reverse complement strand
AGGCAAAAAGGAAGCTGCCGCTTCACCATTTTTTAATCGTTAAAGCGACAGCCCCCGTTTTAAATCCGCAAAAATCTTCTGCCGCATCGGCAGCCGTTTTCTTTTTATTTCTCTGACAGATACGCGTCGATTCCCTTCGCCGCGGCCTTTCCCGCACCCATCGCAAGAATCACCGTCGCCGCGCCGGTCACGGCGTCGCCGCCCGCAAACACGCCCTCTTTCGAGGTCTGTCCGTTCGCCTCGTCGGCCACGATGCATTTTCTGCGGTTTACATCAAGCCCTTCCGTCGTCGCGGAAATCAGCGGGTTCGGGGAAGTTCCGAGGGACATGATCACTGTATCCGCCTCTATCTCGTACTCGGAACCGGGGATTTCCACCGGGCTTCTTCTGCCGGACTCATCCGGCTCTCCAAGCTCCATGCGGATAATCCGCGCGCCCTTTACGCAGCCGTTCTCGTCCACGAGCAGCTCGGTCGGGTTCTGCAGAAGGTCGAAGATAATCCCCTCCTCCTTCGCGTGATGCACCTCCTCGCGACGGGCCGGAAGCTCCTCCTCGCTGCGGCGGTACACGATATGTACCTCGGCGCCGAGCCGTCTGGCCGTTCTCGCCGCATCCATCGCCACATTGCCGCCGCCCACGACGATGACCTTCTTTCCGGCCTTAATCGGTGTGTCATAGCCCTCCAGAAACGCTTTCATCAGGTTGTTCCGGGTCAGGTATTCATTTGCGGAGAATACGCCCATCGCCTGCTCGCCGGGGATTCCCATAAACCGCGGAAGCCCTGCGCCGGAGCCGATAAACACCGCCTCAAAGCCTTCGTCGCGCATCAGCTCGTCGATCGTGACTGACTTTCCGATGACGACATTTGTCTCGATTTTCACGCCGAGCGCCCTGACATTCTCCACCTCCGCAGCGACAACCTCCTGCTTCGGCAGACGGAACTCCGGAATCCCGTAAACAAGCACGCCGCCCGCCTCGTGCAGCGCCTCAAAAATCGTCACGTCATAGCCCATCTTCGCCAGATCTCCGGCGCAGGTCAGCCCTGCGGGTCCGGAACCGATCACCGCGACCTTGCGTCCGTTTGTGCGCTCTGCCTTATGCGGCTTGATCCCGTGCGCTCTCGCCCAGTCCGCCACAAAGCGCTCAAGCTTCCCGATGGCGACGGCCTCGCCCTTGATGCCGCGGATGCATTTGCCCTCGCACTGGGTCTCCTGCGGACAGACGCGCCCGCAGACGGCCGGAAGCGCGGATGATTTGCTGATAATCTGATATGCCTCCTCGAAGTTGCCCTCCTTCACCTGCAGAATAAATCCCGGAATATCGATGGACACCGGGCATCCTTTCATACACTGCGCATTTTTACAGTTCAGACAGCGGGAAGCTTCCGCCATCGCCTCTTCTTCGTTATATCCCAGACATACTTCCTCAAAATTCGCCGCACGAACCGCAGGCTCCTGCTCGCGAACCGGAACTTTTACCATTACGTCCATATTCCCCTCCATCCTATGATTCACAATGCCCGCAGCCGCCGTGGTGGGTATCCCCTTCCGCAAGCGCCAGCATCTTTCTTCCTTCTTCGGTCTTATACTGCTGCTGACGTTTGATCGCCTGATCGAAATCCACCAGATGGCCGTTAAACTCCGGGCCGTCCACACACGCAAACTTCACTTCGTTTCCGACAACAAGACGGCATGCGCCGCACATCCCGGTCCCGTCCACCATAATCGGATTCATCGAAACAATCGTCGGAATCCCGAGCTCCTTTGTCAGCTTGCAGACAAACTTCATCATGATCATCGGCCCGATCGCGACACAGTGATCGTAGCGGACACCCTCGTCATAGAGCGCCTGAAGCCGCGCCGTTCCGGTTCCCTTAAATCCGTAGGAACCGTCGTCGGTCGTCACATACAGATTCGTCGCCACCGCGCGCATCTCGTCTTCGAGAATCAGCAGATCTTTGCTGCGGGAACCCATGATCACGTCACAGTCCACGCCGTGTTCATGAAGCCATTTCACCTGCGGGTATACCGGCGCCGTCCCGACACCGCCGGCCACAAACAAAATTTTCTTTTTCTTTAATTCTTCGATATCCTCGCCGATCAAATCGGAAGCACAGCCGAGCGGCCCCACAAAATCCTGAAACGAATCTCCCTCCGCAAGCGCAAGCATGCGCTCCGTGGACGCCCCGACGGTCTGAAAAACAATCGTGATCGTCCCCGCTTCCCTGTCATAGTCGCAGATCGTCAGCGGTATGCGCTCCCCTGTTTCATCTGTCTTTACAATCACAAACTGCCCCGGCTCGCAGTGCTGCGCTGCCCGGGGCGCTCTGACATCCATAAGATAAATCTTATCTGCCAGCTGCCTTCTCTTTACAATCTGATACATACGTTCCTCCTATCGCTCTCGGTTCCCCATACAACTATGTATTCCTAATATTTCGTTCCGGCATAATCCGTCGCCGCCCAGACGCCGCGGCGCTACCGACATGTCACTATCTAATTAATCATAATGGATGATTCGCCTTTTTTCAACGTATTTTTCTATTTTGACAGTAAGATCCTGTCGTTGTCAAGCTCCTCGCCGGCCTTTGCGGCAAACTGCGCAAGCAGATCCTCCACTGTCATCCGTTCCCGAATCTCTCCCTCCACATCGAGCACAATCCGGCCGCCGTTCATCATCAGCGTCCGGTTTCCGAGCGTCAACGCCTGGTGCATGTTGTGCGTCACCATCAGACAGGTGATCTGCCGCCCGGCCACAATCTCCTTTGTGAGCGAAAGCACCTTCTCTGCCGTGGCCGGGTCAAGCGCCGCCGTATGTTCGTCGAGCAGCAGAATCTTCGGCGTGACCATCGTCGCCATCAGAAGCGTCAGCGCCTGCCGCTGCCCGCCCGAGAGCAACCCCACCGGCTGCCGCATCCGATCCTCAAGCCCCATGTCAAGAAGCGCCAGCTGCTCTCTGAATCTGTCCCTGTCCGCTTTCCTGACACGGCCGAAACATGCGTTTTTGGATGACGCGCTGCGGTAGGCCAGCGTCATATTTTCCTCAATCGTCATATGGGGCGCCGTCCCCCTCAAAGGATCCTGAAACAGGTGTCCGATCACCCTGCTGCGCACGTATTCGCGCTGATATGTAATATCTTCGCCACCGAGCAGGATCAGACCCCGGTCCACGAAAAATGCGCCGGTGATTGCGTGAAACAGCGTCGATTTTCCGGCGCCGTTGCTCCCAACAATCGTCGCGAAATCTCCCTTTTTCAAGGTCAGGCTCACATCATCGAGCGCGCATTTTTCATTGACGGTGCCCGGGTTGAAGGTCTTTGTAATGTTTTTCATCAGAAGCATCGCCTCTTGCTGCCGTCCCATCTACGCCTCACCTCCTTCTCTGTCATCCTCCGCCAGACTTTGAATATACATCTGATTTTCCGCCTTTGCCGCGCGCTTCTGCTTCTGAAACGCCGCCTGGCTCCGCAGATAAGGAAGCGCGATTGCCGCCGCCACAATCAACGCCGACACGAGCTTTAAACATTCCGCCGGGACATTCATGCGAAGCGCAAGCGCCACGATAAAGCGGTAGAGGCAGCTCCCGAGAATCACGCCGAGAATCCGCTTTTGCATGCCGCCTCTTCCGAGGAAGGTCTCCCCGATGATCAGACTCGCAAGCGCGATCGTCACCATGCCGGTTCCGAGGTTGATATCGCAGGATTTCTGATACTGCGCCAAAAGCCCGCCGGAGAGGCCGGTCAGCGCGTTCGCCGCACACAGGCCGACGGTGATCATCGCCGCCGTGTTGATGCTCGACGCCCGCACCATATCCGGATTGTCCCCGGTCGCGCGGATGGACAGGCCGATTCGCGTATTCAGAAACAGTGCGACGCAGATTCCGGCTGCCGCCGCGATCACGGCCGCCACAATCAGCTTATACGCGCTCCCCCCGAAGACGTCTTTCGCCCAGGTAAAGACCGAATCGCAGCCGAACAGATTCATATTGGAGGCGAAGCCCATCACCGCGATATTGACGGTATACAGCCCCGTATTGACAATGATTCCGGCAAGGATGGACTGAATCCCCATCCTCGTCTGCAAAAACGCGGTCACAAACCCCGAACACGCCCCCGCCGCCATCGACGCAAACAGCCCCAATACGGGGTGTCCTGCGAGCGTAAGCGACGCACAGACGGCGCACCCTAAGGTGAAACAGCCGTCCGTGGACAGATCCGCAATATTCAAAATGCGGAAGGAAATAAACAGCGCAAGCGCCACAAGCGCGTAGATTAACCCCAGCTCTAAGGCGTTCTGCACAATTGATACGGTAAAAATACTTCCCATTATTCAAACTCCTCTGCCGTTACGGTCTCCACCAGTTTGGAACACATCTCCGCAAATACGGAGTAGTCGATTCCGACTGCCTGTGCCGTCTCCGTATTGACGGTTACAATCCCGCGGTCTAACGTGCGCACTGCCATCTCACCCGGATTTGCACCGTTCACAAGCACCTCGACTGCCATATCCGCGGTCGCGGTTCCAAGCTCCGCATAATTGACGCCGTACCCGCAGAACGCGCCGTTTAATGCAAACGAATCCGCCCCGGTATAATGCGGGATTCCCGCCTCGGTAAATTTCTCGAAAATCGCAAGCTCCGCCGTCATAATCGTGTTGTCCTGCGGTGTGAATACCGCATCCACACCCTCTGCCACCAGCGCGTCCGCCGCCGCGCTCACCTCCGCGATCGTCGTCCCGGTCTTCTCTACATAGGAGATTCCGTTGGCGTCACAGTATGCCTTCGCATCCTCGATCGATCCCAAAGATGCCGGCTGGCTCTTGTCGTAGAGCAGACCCACCTTCGCCGTATCCGGGTCTGCGGCCCGCATCAGATCGAATATCATCGCCGTGTCAATCGCGTCGGAGGTTCCCGTGATGTTCGCGCCCGGCGCATCGTTGGATGCCACAAGTCCCGCCCCCGCCGGGTCGGAAACCGCGGAGAACACAATCGGAATCCCGCTCTCTTCCGTCACGCTCTGCATCACCATCGCCGCGGGCGTCGCGATCGGAATAATGATATCCACTTCGTCCGCCGCAAGTTCCGCCGCAATCTGCCCTAAGATGGTCTGATCCGCCTGCCCGTTAAACGTGTAATCCGCGTAGTCAAAAGTTACTCCAAGCTCCGCGCCCTTTGCGTCAAGCTCCGCCTCGATCGCCTTTTCAATCTGATTTAACGACGCGTCATCCACATACTGCACGATGCCGACCTTGTATACCGCACCGTCTGCCGCCGGTACATTCTCTGTATCCTCCGTCAGCGCATCCCCCGCATCCGCCCGTCCGCTTCCCGCGTCCGCTGCCTCGGTAAGCCGGATATCCTCCCCGCTGCCCGCAGTATCCTTATCCGCGTTTCCGCATCCGCCCAAAATCGCCGCCGTCATTGTCACTGCCGTCATTGCCGCTATCATGTTTCGTTTCATTTTCAGTTCCTCCCGAAATTATTTTTGAAAATCCGTCTTGAGAAGTATGTCCGCCGGACAAAAAAACCGTCCCAAGCTATCGCTTGAGACGGTAATAAACAGAGTTATTATCGCGGTACCACTCATTTTGACTGAATCAGTCCACTCTTTTCATGTACGAAGCGCCCTAAGACACCGAGATACACGCCGGATGGATAACGGGTCCGGTTCCCGGCGACGCCTACTGTGATTCGGGCCGCCCTCAAAAGTCCATTCAGCAACTCTCGCCATACTGCAATCCCACCGCCTGCAGCTCTCTGTGATATTGAATAGATGCCTACTACTCTTTCTCAACGGTTTTTCTTATGAGTCATACTTTAATACAGTAACGCATTTTTGTCAACAAAAATTTGGGATTCTTTTTCATTTTCCCGCGCGTCCTTTATGAGAAATACACCAGCTCGTCGTCCGGCGCCTCTGCCGGTTCGATCGAGACCGGATAAAGCACCGGCCCTTTTCCCTTGTACTCTCTTGCAAACTCGACGCGCACCTCCGCCGTAATCGTAATCCAGGACTTGTGCGGAATTTTATCCTCATCCGGATATTTGCACTTAAAGCCGATAAAGGTCACGTCATCCACACAGCAGGTCATCGCGAACCGCCCCGGGACAAGCACACCCTTTTTGAGCTTCTCCGGATTGTACACAAGCGCGAGATACCGGACTTTTTTTCCTTCGTACTTCTTCGGGTTCTCCATGCAGTCCATATACCAGATCGCATAGTCTGCATCGGAAATGTCGAGTTCGTCCCCGCTGATATCAAAAGGGAGCTCCTCCTCCCGCTCATCTAACGTCCCGTCCGCCCGCTCATACACAATCTGCGCCTTGCGGTTCTGGGCCTTGATGTTGCGGCGGAACTTCCCTTTGTCCGTACTGTCGCCGCAGCGGTTAATGATTACCACGTCCGCCCCGAACAGCTGCTCCATAATCATCTGGCGCATGTTATTCAGGTACATCTCAAACGTCGTCGCATCCACGGTCGCAAGAGACTGCACGATCACCCAGCCTTTCGGCAGCTCTGTCTCCAGCAGCGTATCCATCCCCCAGGTCCCGTTGTATTCGAGAAATACCTGATCCGGCAGATAAGAGAGATTTGCGTTCTGCAGAAATTCGGCCGTAAAATCCTCCTCATTCTCTGCCATAACAACCCGGGCATTCACCTTCTTTAATTCTTCTTCGTCGTATTCCTCGTCACCGTCCTCACAGCAGATGATAAGACTCTTCCCCTGCTCCGCAAACCCGTTTTCAATCAATGTCTCTTTAATCAGCGTCGTCTTGCCGCTGTCCATGAATCCGGTAAACAAATAAACTGGTATCTCCTGCATAAAAATCCTTTCCGCCGCCTGTTATGCGATTCCAAACAATTCCTCTAAGCGATGCTCGTCGATATCGGTCCCGATCACGCAGAGACGTCCGGTGTAGTCCGGCTCGCCGCCGCGCAGCTCATACTCGCCCGGCGCCATGTCAAAATAGATCCAGGAGCCGTCCTCGGCCTCCACCATACCTTTTGCGCGCAGAATCGTGCCGTAGTCCTCGGTATCACAGAAGATCTTCAGCACTTCCTCAAGCTTTTCTCTGGTAAATTTATGCGGCGTCTCCCTGCCCCAGCTCGTAAACACCTCGTCAGCATGATGATGGTGGTGTCCGTGCGTATGCCCGTGGTCATGGCAGCCGCAGGCGCAGTTCTCATCATGCTCGTGATGGTGATGTCCGTGCTCATGCTCGTGATGATGGTGCCCGTGCTCTTCGTGCTCATGATCGTGATGATGGTGCCCATGGTCTTCCTGCTCATGATCGTGGCAACCGCAGGTGCAGTTCTCATCATGCTCGTGATGATGATGCGCGTGCTCTTCCTGCTCATGATCGTGATGATGATGCTCATGGTCTTCATGCCCGTCCTCGTGATGATGATGCGCGTGCTCCTCCTGCTCGCGGCGCGCATGCTCCTCCGCCATCAGCTTTGCCTCCAGAGAGTCCTGTCCCTCCACGACGTTCCAGATCTGCTCCCCTTTGATGTCGTCCCACGGCGTTGTGATAATCGCGGCTTTCGCATTCAGCTCCTGCATCTGCTTCACACAAAGTTCCAGCTTCTCCGGCGCCGTGTTCTGCGTGCGGCTTAACACAATCGTCGTCGCGTACTCGATCTGGTTATTAAAAAACTCGCCGAACGCCTTCATCTGCTTGCTCGCCTTCGCGGCGTTCACGACGGTGACAAGACCGTTTAATTTCACGTCCTCCTCTTTCTCCACGTCGATCACGGACTTCATGACATCCGAGAGCTTTCCGACCCCGGACGGTTCGATCAGAATGCGGTCCGGATGAAATTTCTCGATGACCTCGTGAAGATTTCTGCCGAAATCTCCCACAAGCGAACAGCAGATGCAGCCGGAATTCATCTCGCTGATCTCAATCCCCGCATCTTTCAGAAATCCTCCGTCGATGCCGACCTCACCGAACTCGTTTTCAATCAGCACCAGCTTCTCCCCCTGAAAAACCTCGTCAAGCATTTTCTTGATAAAAGTCGTCTTGCCGGCCCCCAAAAAGCCGGAAATAATATCAATCTTTGTCACCGTATTCGCTCCCTTTCTATGAAAAATAAAATTCTGCCATACATGTTTTTATAAGCATATCCATTTTACGCGCTTTCGCATCATTTTGCAAGTAAGCTGCAAAATCAATTTCAGCATTCGCAGCAGGGCGGTCTATGGCGAAACTGTTACTGCCGTTCCGTCGCGCCGGCTGCGGACGAACTGTCAGCGATAATCAGGCTGCGGCGGGTTTCATCCGCCGCCGTATTCCTCCAGCCGCGGTATTCCCGCGGCGACATTCCGTACTCCTGTTTAAACGCACGGTAAAAGGCAGAATAATCCGCAAATCCCACTCTGCCGTATATGCTGCCCGGCGCCACGCCGTCCGTGATCAGATTTTTGGCCTCAATCAGCCGATACTGGGTCACGCAGTGATAAAAACTGACTCCCAGCCGCTTTCGGAACAGCTGACTGACGGTGCTTTCGCTGACCAGAAATTTCCGGGCGGTATCTTTTAACGTGATTTTGTCGGAAAGATGACTTTTTATATAGCCAAGCACATCATCCAAAAGCTCCTGTTTTTCGGCCGCGGGTGTGTGCGCGCGGATATCGCAGAGAGCGCGGTGCAGCTGCACCAGCGTCTGCAGAGCTGCAGCATAAAGGGCGCTCTGCCAGCCCGGCGCTTTCCGGCTGTTTTCATCGACAGCCTGCCGGAAATGCTGATGTAAGATTTCTCCCATCGAAGTGCCGCGGGTGCGCAGGATCTTTCCCTCGGAAGGCACGATATTATCGCCGGGTGAAATGCCGCGTATCTGTTCGATATATTCGGCGCTGATCCACAGCACATAACGGCGGTAGGGTTCTTCGAGAGGCGCAGATATCAGCGGGCGATGGCTCAATCCTGGCGGTACGAATACGATATCCCCCTGTTTTAAGCTGTATCGCTCGTCCCCCAACAGATACTGGATCCGGCCGCTCTGCGTATACAGTATCTCATAAAAGCTGTGGCTGTGAAGCTGAACGATATCACCGCCGCGGTTTTCGTCCATGTGTGCGTTTACATACCGGGAATACATTTCCATCTCCTGATAAAAATTCACGCTGGGGATGCCTGCCGCAAAGAGCGCGGCCTGAAAATCCTGCGGCTTGACATATCCGTTATTTTTATAAAGTTCGCCATATCCCACAAAATCCGCCACTTCGTTTAACTTCACTAAAATTCCTCCTGCAAAACCGGTATTTTTATCAAAATCATAACACCGGAATGCTGAATTTGCAATAAAATATGCGATAATTGCAATTTTCTCTGCATAGATTGTAATTTATAATAGAAATAGAATCAGAACAAATGTGGGGACTGTGTCCCCTGCAACACGAAAGGAGAAAATCAATGAGTGAGAAAAAAACATCCGGCCTGACGTTCAAGAATAAGGTCGGATACGGTCTGGGTGATGCCGGCGGATGTATGACGTTTGCGCTGATGACGGGAATGTTTACCAGGTACTGCATGAACGTGCTTCAGGTGGACAGCCGAGTGCTCGCGGGACTCCTGTTTGTCTGGAACGTGTGGGACGCTGTCAATGACCCTATGATGGGCGCTTTTATGGACAAGGCGTATGCGAAGAGCCACAATAAAAACGGGAAATTCCGTCCCTGGCTTCTGCGCGCCACACCGATGCTCGCGGTGACTGCGATTGCGCTTTGGACCGTGCCTACGTTTTTTGACGGCGCCGCGATGATTGCCGCACTTTTCATCTGTAAGATCTTATACGAGGGATGTTATACCATGTTTAATATCCCCATGGGCAGCCTTCTCTCGGCGATGGCCAATACCGACGAGGAACGCGCCGGACTGTCTTCTGCCAGAGGTTTCGGCTCCATCGTCGGAAATCTGATTCCCATGGTGCTGTTCCCGCTTCTGCTGGCTTCATTCGGCGACAGCGCAAAAGGGTTTGGCCTCGGCGCCGCAGTCTGCGCCATCCTCGGCGGTATTATGTGTTTTCTTCATTATTACTGGACGGAAGAGCGCAACATTTCCGATACCCCGAGCTCCGATAACAATGCGGACAAGGTAAAGATTACGGATATCTTAAACGTTGTCAAAGTCAACCGCGCATTCCTTGCACTGTGCATTCACGGAATCTGTATCTGTGTGATGCAGAATGCCGCCAGCAGCCTCGGCACCTATATGTATAAGGATGTTATGGGAAATATCGGAATGATGAGTATGGCTTCCACTGTCGCCATGCCTTTAAGCATTGTCTTTCTGGCCGCAGCGCCCAAAGTTGCGAAAAAGCTCGGTCTTGTAAAAATGATACGCCACGGTCTGCTTTTGAGCTGTATCATGTATGTTTCTCTGTTTGCACTGCACATGGTTATGAGCGTCAATATCTGGGTTCACATTATATGGTCGTCGCTTGCCTCCGGTTTCGCAAGCCTTTCCGTCCTGATGCAGTGGGGTATGGTGGGCGAAGCGATTGACTATAACGAATACCTTACCGGAAAGCGCACGGAAGGCTCGATTTACGGTTCCTTTAATCTGGCCCGCCGTATCGGCAACACCATCGGTTCTTCCCTGGCAGTTCTGATGCTTGGCTGGGTCGGGTATGATGCCGCTGCCACAGCACAGTCTGCTGCCGCAATTACCGGTATCAAGGCATTGTGCGTGTTAATGCCCGGTATCTTTGTGATCGGCAGCTGGCTTGCATTCACGTTTGTCTGGAACATTACGCCTGAGATTCGGGAAAAAATGGCGCAGCAGAAAGGCGGGCAGTCCGCATAGAACGGAACTGAAATCTGCCCTAAGAACGTAAAACGGCAGATCATCGAACAGAGAAAGGAGCTTTTTATGGAATTACGAACCAGGATTCTTCCCAAAATGATCAACAGTGAAGTGGAAGCCTATTTAGAGCAGAACGATATTATCATCGTGCCGGTGGGCACGGTGGAAATGCACGGCGGGCTGCCGTTGGACAGCGAAACCGTCATCAGTGAAGCCTACGCCCTTCGCATGGCCGAGAGCTGCGACGGCCTTGTGCTGACCGGCCTCCCCTATTTTTATGCCGGAGCTACCGCCTCCGGGCGGGGGACGGTTCAGGTGAGCGTGCGCCAGGGAATCGACTATCTGGGCGCCGTGGCGCGCAGCCTTCTGCGCCAGGGATTCAAACGGCAGATTTATATCAGCTTTCACGGCCCGGCACATATGACCTGCAGCCCGATGGTGCGGGATTTCTTCGACGAGACCGGCGTGCCCATCCTGTATATGGATCTCTCCATGCAGATGATGCACCATGCAAGAGATTTATTCAAGACGATGGACAGCTTCCATGCGATTACCGTAGGCGCCTATCAGATTATGGGACGGCTTGCGGACGTTCCGTTTACCACGGAATTTTTCCATCAGGAAAAGCAGACCTGCGCGCCCTTTAACGATCTGTTTGCGCTGGCTTATCAGAGCGGTTCCGCCGGATACTGCTTTGCCAGCCCGAAAGATCACATGAGCACTCCGGCGATTCCCGACGCCGCGGCAAGACAGGCGCTTGCAGACGAGGGAGAAGCGCTGATCAAAAATCTGGTGGAGCGCATGGATATGCCTCATGTCGCAGAGCAGATGCGCAACCTCGAAGCCTATACGAACGCCGTGGAAGCGGAGCATCCCTGGATGCCGAGCGCATGGGCGAAAAGACAATAAAGAACTGCCAAATATTATATTTCATGCGGGATGGGGGCTGTCAGAACCGAAACGGCACGGCGATAGAAAGCATAAATGCCAGCACAACTCCCATCCCCGCCATAAGAAGCGTCTCCCTGACGCTTCTGCGCCTTAAAACCGCAAACCCACAGAGAAACACCAGCAATTCCAACGGCGAGAGGATATCAAAATACATCCAGCCATACGAAAATGTCAGATTGAACAGACACGCAAGAATCCCCGCGGAAAGAAACATCGCCACGCCGCTTTTCCCTTTCGCATACCAGCAAAGAACTGCCAAAAACGGCGATATCACAGTAAAACCGCCCCATATCATCGCATAGCTTTTCGGGAAAAAGCCGGCGACAAAGTTTGAGTATAAATAATAGCTTGTGACCATTCCCGCAAAAAACACAAACACGTTGATTCCCGCCCGTACCGGCGAACTGCTGTACACGGAAATGCACACGGCAAGCAGGATCCAGATCGGAAATCTCCCCAAAAAGTTACGGACATCCAGATATGCGATGAGAACCGGCAATTCGTTTGATGCCGTGCAGTCCAAAAACTTTGAGAAAACACCCAGCACAACGCCAAAAAGCAGAATGCCGACTGTATTCACAATCTGCACGGCTGCAGGGACACTTTTCTCCCTGCGCCTGATGCCGTTTAAAAAATCTGACATATCTCCCCTCCTCTGACTTCAGGCCCTTTGGCTTTCCGTCCTCTACGCCCGCTGGAACTGCATGCTGTAGAGCTTCTCGTAGATTCCCTTCTTTTCCAAAAGCTCCTCGTGGGCGCCCTCCTCCGCGATTCCCTCGTCAGTGAGCACGAGAATCCGCTCCGCGCTCTTTATCGTGGAAAGACGATGCGCGATCACAAACGTCGTCCGGTTTTCCGCAAGCTTTTCAAGCGACTCCTGCACCACCCGCTCGCTCTCGTTGTCAAGCGCCGACGTGGCCTCGTCGAAAATGAGAATCGGCGGATTTTTCAAGAAAACACGCGCGATGGACAGCCGCTGCTTCTGTCCGCCGGACAGCTTGATTCCCCGCTGTCCGATATCCGTCTCATAGCCGTTCGGCAGCGACATGATAAAATCGTGCGCGTTCGCATTTTTGGCGGCTTCAATCACTTCCTCACGCGTCGCATCCGGCCTGCCGTAGCGGATATTGTCATACACCGTGCCGACAAACAGATACACATCCTGCTGCACGATTCCGATCTGACTGCGCAGATCCGCAAGCCGCATCTTCCGCACATCGACGCCGTCGATCGTGACCGCGCCGCCGGTCACGTCATAAAAGCGCGGGATCAGCGAACACAGCGTGCTCTTTCCGGCGCCGGACGAACCGACAAGCGCCATGTAAGCGCCCGCCGGAACCTTTAGATTAATATGGTTTAACACGCGGCCCGCATCCTCCTCATACTGGAAAGACACATTGTCAAACGCGATATCGCCGCGGACATTTCTAAGCGGAAGCGCATCGCTGCTGTCCGCGATATCCGGCTCCACCGCCATAATCTCGCTGTAGCGCTCAAATCCCGTATAGCCGTTCTGAAACTGCTCGGTAAAATCGATCAGCGTGCGCACCGGCTCCGTAAAAACACTGATGTAGAGCACGAAGGTCACAAGGTCCGCCGCATCCACCCTGCCGTAAGCGATCAGCACCGCGCCGAATACGATGACGCTCACCTGGATCAGCGTCGTAAACGCGCCCATGCCCGCGGAAAAGTGTCCCATATAGTGATAACTGTTCTTCTTTGCGGACAGAAATCCCTCGTTCCCCTCGCGGAATTTTTCATTCTCAATCGCCTCATTTGCAAAAGACTTTACCACGCGGATTCCCGACAGGTTGTCCTCAATCTGCGCATTGATCTCGGCGATGCGCACGCGGTTCTGACGAAACGCAAGGCGCATTTTTTTATTCATAAAATAGGCGAATGCAAACATAAACGGCAGTACCGCAAACGCCGCCAATGCCAGAAACGGGCTGATATTCAGCAGAATCACCAGCGCGCCGATAATCTTAATCAGTGACAGGATAATATTTTCCGGCCCGTGGTGCATCAGCTCCGTGATGTCAAACAGATCCGTTGTAATCCGGCTCATCAGCTGCCCGACCTTCTGATTGTCGTAAAAAGCAAACGACAGCTTCTGCAGATGGTCAAAAATCCGCGCGCGCATATCATACTCAATCCGCGCTCCCATCACATGACCGTAATTGGCGATAAAGTATTTGCTGTACCAGTCCACCGCCACAAGAAGCAGCAGAATCAGGGCAATCCCGATAATCTCGGATAAAATCTCCTCTTTTGTGCGGTAGGCCAGCGTGTAGGTCACATACCGCACCACGAGCGGCAGCACAAGCGCGATCCCCGCAGACAGCATCGCAAAAAACAGGTCCGCCCAGAAAATTTTCCGGTACGGCCGGTAAAAAGAAATCATTTTCTTTAGATTGTCACGCATCTCTTTCCTCCTGAAGCATACTGAAATATCGGGTCAAAAGCAGCTTCTGCAGACAGCTTCTGACCCAATATCATTTTATCCGCTTGAGAAAAAAAGTCAAGTAAGCTATACTTTCACTGACAAACTTTATGACAGGAGGCCCCTTTATGAATCCAAAACAGATGCACTATGAAACACTTGCACAGACCCTTATCAAAAATCTCGAAAAGCGCCGCATGGAAGCCTGCTACTGCGCCACTGCCAGGGAGGCAATGGAAAAAGCGCTCTCTTATCTCCCCGCCGGCTGCACCGTCGCTTTCGGAGGCTCCATGACCTTAGCGGAGACCGGCACGCTCGACGCGCTCCGGGCGAGAGACGATATCACGCTGCTCGACCGCGCGGCCGCAGCAACCCCCGAAGAGAAAAAGCAGCTCTACCACGACGCGCTGTCGGCCGACTATTATTTCATGAGCACAAATGCCGTCACAAACGACGGGGAACTCGTCAATATCGACGGCATCGGCAACCGTGTCGCCGCGCTTGTCTACGGCCCGGAGCATGTGATTGTCATGACAGGAATGAACAAAGTCGCCGCGACGGTCGAGGAGGCCGTAAGCCGCGTACATAACACCGCCACGCCGATGAACTGCAAACGGCTCGGCAAAAATACCCCCTGCGCCGCAACCGGCGTCTGTGCGGACTGCCTTTCGCCCGACTGTATCTGCAATCAGGTCGTCATCACAAGAAGAAGCGGCATTCAGGGGCGGATTAAAGTCATCTTAATCGGGGAAGTGTGCGGTTACTGATTTCTTCCCCATACTGCTCCCACTGCGGCGGCAAAAGCAGCACTTATTTCTCCCTGCAGTTTTTTATATGCGCTTTCAGCTTTTTTGCCGCCCAGTCGTAATGGCTGGCCGTAACACTGACAAAATAGGACCCCAGTGTGCTTCCCCCGACCCATTTGTACACGCCTTTTGAAAACAGCTCCCCGTCGGAAAAGGTTTCCGCCAGACGCAGTACCTCGCCGTGCGTTTTTTCCAGCAGCTCCTTTGCCTCTTCCAGCGATGTGGCCTGATGTTTTTTCCAGAATTCCTCATTCATGCCGCCGTATGTTTTCCAGTTGAACGGTTTGGGCAAAAACGGCTGACTTTCTCCGTTTTGATTCGCTTTTACCCAGTCCAGCAAAAGCCGGTGCCATTCATACAAATGAATCAGGATATCCCGGAGATTTTTATCTCGTCTCCAGTGTGCCTCTTTCTTTTTCTCGTCACCGGAAAAATCAAATTCCGTTGACAATTCTTTTTCCGTCAATCCCGAAATAATCGTGTTCAATTTGCCGTAATTATGTTCGGCAGCGCGCATCAGGTCCGCTTTTGTAACCGGTCTTCCCATCGTACTTCTCCTTTTTTTGAACTTTCATGTGTGTCCCTTTGGTATCATCTTCTTTAATATAACACACATATCCTGACATCCTCTGTCAGGGTTTGTTTTTTTCATAAATTGCCTGTGCCTGCGCGGCCAAAACTTCTCTCAGATACGTCGGCTCAAGAACTTCCACCTGTGTCCCGAACGAAAGCAGATAACCGACCAGCCACGCATCGACCGGCATTTCGGCACATGCAATCAAGCCGCCGTTTTCCTGATATTCAATTTGCGTCTCGTCAAATTCATCATAGACACGGTACGCAATTTCCTTCGAAAACAGAAGGACAATCCGCGGATAAGACTGCCGCGGACTGTCTTGCGGCTCGGGGTATGGTCTCGGCACAAATGTCCGCTCCGACAATTCGATTCTTAAAATACGATTTAATTTGAATAAACGGAAATCCTGCTTTTTTAGACAGAAGGCTTTCAGATACCATTCTTTTGATTTGTACGACAGCTTCAGCGGCCAAACGGTGCGCTCACTTCTCTCTCCGCCCGTATTTTCATAGACAATCTTTATTTCCTTATGCCGGATCACTGCCTCTTTTAACCGTTCGAACTTTGCGTTGTCACAGGCGTCTTTCCCCCAGCGCGAAAAATCCACTTCGAGCCAGCTTTCCGTATTTACACGGAAAACGGCCGACAGCTTTGTCAGGATTTCTTTCCCGGAAATATACCCTGCGGCGGATATACTCTGTATCGCCGTCAGCACCTCCCGCCTCTCGTTTTCCGATAAGACTGCCCGGTCTAAAACAAAACCGTGCAGCAGATATATTCCGCCGTTCCTTCCCGGTTCGGCGCAGATCGGAATACCGGCGCTGCTCAGCGCTTCCACATCACGGTAAATGGTTCTCACGGAAACTTCAAACGCTTCCGCCAGCTCGGGAGCGGTGGCGCGTTCTCTGTCCAAAAGATAATATAGAATTTTAAACAAACGGCTGTCTGACATTTTCTCACCTCCTGCTATTAGAATACCACAACAATCCTGACACCGAGCGGCATATTTTACTGATTTTATGACAGCTACATGCGGATTTCCCGTTTTTCGGTCCCGCATAAAAAATTACGGCTGCCAAAACCCGGCAGCCGCACTCTTTAAGATTCCACGGAAACTACAATTTCTTCCTTTCGATAATTTTTTAACAACACCGCCTCCCACAGAAGCAAAAACACCGCGAGCACGGCATCGATCCCGAACATTATCTTCATCCACCCGGCCATCGTAACCGCCGTATCCTGCGCATACGCATTGCTGTTTACCACAGTGTACAATATGTTTTTGCAGGCTGTGCGCATATGTTGTACGGAAGTGGGATCATTGGTATCAGACACATAGTTTGTCCCCACATCAAAGGTAGACAGACAGCAGGAACCGCCGGTTGCAATCACCTGGTCGGCATTCATATTAAAGGAGCCGGCAAAGTAATCCGTCTCGACAAAACCTTTAAATCCCCATTCGTCGCGGAGCAGTGTCGTTTGAAGCTCGTAATTCCCGCCTGCCCACACATTTCCTATATAATTAAAAGAGGACATAACGGCGGAAGCCGGACTGTTTTTCACACAGATTTCAAACGGCTTTAAGTAAAGCTCCCGCATTGCCTGTTCGTTTGCCCAGGTACAGAGCATCACCCAGCGGTTTGTCTCCTGCTCATTCATTGCAAAATGTTTCAGATATGCGTACACGCCATGCTCTGCAGCGCCGCTTACCGCCTTCGCGGACATTCTCCCGGACAGCACCGGATCCTCCGAGGGATATTCGTATGTACGCCCGCCAAACGCGCTTCTGTGAAGATTCATAGACGGCGCATACCAGCCGGAACCGCCGAGCTCTGCGGTCATCCTTCCCATGTCGGAACCGTAGCTGTATGCGAGTTCATCGTTCCAGGTACATGCGATCATTACATTGGACGGAAATCCGACAGAGCCTGCCCCGGTAAAATTATTGCTGATTGCAGACGGTCCGTCACAGTCTACCGTAGACACCTTTCCCACGCTTTCAGCAGCCGCCGTCTGGAAACCCGCATGCGCAATCATATCCTGCATCTCATCAATTGTCAGTTCGTCCAGCAGTTTTTCCCAGCGCTCATCCTCATAATCCGCACCCCGAAGCTCCGCGAGCATAATGCCGTTTTGCGCTCCGGTTACAGGCATCGCGGCGTTTTCATCCTTCGGCATTTTGTAATTGGAAGTGACAATAAAACCCTTCTTCAAATCCTCCGGCATCGATAAGCTTTCCGGCGCGGCGATTGCCTCAACGTAATTTGCAAAGCCGTCGGCGCGGGAAAGATACGTGAGATGTCCGTCGGCATATCCAAACCGGTTTACGGCTGCCGTCCTGTCCGAGGGCCGGGCATTGGACGCATCATAAATCACATCCTGCTCTGCCGTATATGTGACGGCGTCAAGCGCCGTATGGGAATCTCTGTTGATGCTGATTTCATAATCTCCCTGTTCCAAAACATAGCATCCACAGTTCTGGTAGTCATAGGACGCCATATCTTCCGCCTTGAAACTGACGGAAAGCGTCTGACTCTCCCCCGGTTTTAAGACCTCCGTTTTATCATAGGCAATGAGATTTGCAGCCGCTTTCTCGATGCCTCCGTTTGTATAAGGCGGATTGTAATACACCTCAATCACATCTTTTCCCGCCGTGTCCCCGGTATTTGTCACCGTTACATCCAGTGTAATTTCACCGTTCTCTGCCGAGAATGATTCTATTTCCTGCTGAAAGGTCGTGTAGCTTAACCCATAGCCAAACGGATACTGCACTGCTGCCTCATAATCAATCAATCCTTCCTGCGCAGCCGTCTCATAGAAACGATACCCGACATAGATACCCTCCACGTAATTTACAAAAGTGGGCATCGCCCCGCCGACATACGGGTCACTCTCGTCAATTTTAAATTCCTGCATATTGTCATACCGGAAATCACCGAAATTGTTCCATGTCGGCGCTGCCGTCAAATCGTATACAAATGTGTCCGACGTCTTTGCGGACGGATTGACCGAACCGTTCATAATCGTTCCAAGACTGTCAAATCCGGTCTGTCCCGGCCCCTGACACCAGAGAACGCTCCGAATCTGCGGATAATCTTCGACAACCCCCAGCTCAAACGTGGAAAGTCCGTTGTAGATGAGCACCACATTTTCAAAATTGGCACAGACCATGTCAATCATATCCTTCTCTGTCTTGCTGAGTTCCAGATAATGCTGCCCTTCCGTAAAGTCCGCATACTCCGTCGAATTGTCTGTGTAGGCCGCAGCCGTCATATCGGTCGGAAGGTCACTTCCCTCTCCGCCCCAGCGCGCAATAACGACTGCCGCCGTATCGGAAAACTTTTTTGCATTGCCAAGCAGCTCTTCCGAATAATCCGCTGCCGGAACCTCCGGCAGACTCCAGTCCGAACCGTATGCCGCTCTTTCCCATCCAAGCCCCGTATACAGCTCCGTAAGCTCACTGTTTAATTCAAATCCCGCATTTTCCAGTCCCTGCAGAAGCGACACCCGCTCGTACAGGTCGTTGAGCGCTCCCGCTCCGGAACCCCCGTAAATCGGGTTTGTACTTGCCCACCCGAACACATTCAGCTTTTTGTTTTCCGACAGCGGAAGCAGCCCGTCATTTTCCAGCAGCACGATTCCCTCCGCCGCAATCGCCCGGCAGTCCTCGTTTGACTGCTCTGTTGTCTTCTCCGTCACATTCCCGCTCGCCTGCGTGCTGAGCGTCAGCAGTGTCGACAGCGGCCCTGCGCAGACCATGTTTAAAATCACTGCAGCCGCGGCAATCATTACAATCGCCGCATTTCCCCGCACCAGCTTCTTTGTTTTCACTGCCTGATTTTTGCAGAGCACGATGACCGCTATGCCGATTACAATGACTGCAGCGGCTGCTGCCAGATACGGCCCGCACATCCTGAGTACGCTTACGACATCGCTCCAGTTTACCGAAATCATATGATTTCCCTCCTTTGATTTGATACCTCTTAACCTAACACAAAAAAGGGGCCTTCTTTGAAACCGGTACGAGTTGTCGGCCTGCGGTACGAATTGCACTATAATGAGCTGTTGTTTTGTGGTATACTGCTTTTAAGATAAACATTTCTTGCAGAGGAGAGCTTATGTATCAGGCCGCCATAGTGGAAGACGAACCGAATATACTGAACCACATAAAGGAATCTCTTATTGACTCTTTTACAAAACGACAGGTACCCGTTGCCTTTGATACCTTTCTTTCCGGAACAAAATTCTTACGGATGTTTGAAGAGCATTATCACTATGACGTCATCTTTTTGGATATTGAAATGCCGGAAATAGACGGCATTGAAGTCTGCCGCAGAATCCGCCGGATTTCCCCTGATTGTCTGGTCGTTTTCATATCGAGCAGGGATGAGCTGGTTTTTCAGACATTTGAAGTTCAGCCGTACCGTTTTATCAGAAAAGAGACCTTTCAGGAATCCCTGCCGGCACTGACGGCTGCCATCACCGAAAAATGGGCGCAGGACAAAGGCTCCTCGCTGTGCCTCCGGGAGGCGGGTTCCGGGGATTTATATTCCTTTTCCCTTTCACAGATTCTGTATATTGAAGCCCAGCGAAAAGACTGCCTGATTGTCACCGCAGACGGTTCACACCTCTTTCGCTGCCGATTAATGGAACTCGAAGATACCTTATCCGCGCACTATTTTATAAAAACACACCGCAGCTATCTCGTAAACTGTCGGCATATTTTCACGATTGGAAAAGACCATATCACGCTTACAAACGGCGTCGAGTTGCCGGTCAGCCGGGGTAAGGCAGAAGCTCTTAAACAAACATACCTGCGTTACCATACCAGATTTTAAGGAGTGTACCATGTTTGATTTTATTTATCGGCTGTACCGCCTTGCGGACAGCTGTATCCTCTATATTCTGATATCGTATTCACTCTATATACTGTGCGATGCAAAGCATGCCGCCGTCAAAACTTGGCAATATCTCCTTGCCGGCACCGCCGTTTTTCTCTGTATCAATTGCGGTCTCGGTTTCGTGATTCAAAAACTGTTTTCCGGTTCTCCTTACTGGGTATACATTTTCTCCCTCGGACTTTCCCTGTTTCTCTGCTCCTACTTGTTTTTGCAGACCTCCCTCTTATACCGGGGAACTTATATCCTGTTTTCTCTGACATTTATTCAGCTTTATAAAATCGTCTGTTCTCCGCTTTACGAGCTGGAATTTTCCATGGATACACACACCTATGCCCGGATTGATTTTTTTACCGGTCTTCTGTTCTATGCGCTTTTGGTTCTTCTCTGCGCGCTGTTCCAGAAAGTCCGTCTGAACAAAAAACTGTCCGTTGTTCCGGAAAAATATCTGTTGGTGCTGTATTTCCCGCTCAGCATTTTATTCTGTACGATACTCACCGCAAACAATACCTCCCTCTGGCTCAAATTTGCACCGATCCTCGCCGCGATTATCATGACGAACCTGCCGATTATCTATTACTTTTTCACAACGATTATCGATTCTTATGAAAAGCAGCGGGACCTGAATAATGCTTTGCAGCAGACAAAAGCACAGCTGTCCCATTACCGGTACGCAATCTTATTGCAGGATGAAATCCGCAAAGAACGCCACGAGCTGCGCAACAACTACTTCTATATCCAGACATTACTCGCAGAAAAAAAATACGATGCCTTAGACGCATATATGCAGGACGTAATCGGGAGCAAATTGTCCTCTATCGGTGAGGTACAGACCGGAAATACCCTGATGGATTATATTTTAAACGAAAAAATCCGTGAGGCACGGAAAAAGAAACTCAAACTCTGTACGGAAATTCTGATTCCGGCAAATCTGAAACTGAGCGAGGATTCCCTCTGTACGATTTTGCTGAATCTGCTGGACAACGCGATCGAGGCCAGTCTCGGCGAAGATAATCCCGATATCCGGGTTTTTATCCGCTGCACGCAGGGCTACCTTACCATCCGGGTCAAAAACAGAATCAGCTTTGACGTACTTGCGGAAAACCCGGCGCTTGCCTCGACAAAAGAAAATAAATCACAGCACGGTTTCGGCATTAAAATTATCCAGAACACCGTACGCGAACAAAACGGTATTTTAAATTTCGATTCCGAAGGCGGTTATTTCTCCGCCACGGTCATGCTTCCCTGCAAGTTTTCATGATTCCACGGCTGCTTTTCTTATATCATTTTAAAGGGACTGTCGTTATGGCAGCCCCTCTGAAATCACTCCGTAAGCGAAAGAGAGCCAAAGTGGAAGACTCTGCATTTCTCAATCATCCTTTTGTCAATTTCATTCTCTGTCAGCATAAGATCCGCTCCCGGTTTTCTGTAAAACGAAAAATCTCTGTCGCCGTCTGCCAGTGTATGAACCAGCGCCAAGGTCGTATTCACGCTCGGCTCACACTCCGCACAAAAAAAAGGCTGCCGGTTCCCCGACAGCCCTTTTCTTCATACATTAGTTGTATTTTCTTTTTCTTGCTGCTTCAGATTTTTTCTTGCGTTTTACGCTCGGCTTCTCGTAGTGTTCTCTCTTGCGAATCTCCTGCTGAATGCCTGCCTTTGCGCAGTTTCTCTTGAAACGACGTAAAGCGCTGTCTAAAGTCTCGTTCTCTTTTACAATTACACTTGACATTATCTCACACCTAACCTCCCTCCAGTTGCTTATTGTGCATATCAACTGTTTGGGTCATAATCATTGCACTATAGAAGATTATAAACATTTATTGGCAATTCGTCAACCGTTTTTCTGCTATTTAAAAATATTCAGACAATTCATCCGCCGAAACAGACAGACAGCGCGTACACATAATCGTTCCTGCCCTGCACCGCGCCTTTCTCAATTTCCGATACCGAAATCTCACTGATCCCGTTCTTCCCGTATATAAGCGCCAGTATTACCTGTTCTTCCTCTTTTACAATGCCGGTCCGCCCGTCTATCTGTGAGGCCCCTCTGCCAAACAATTCCCGGTCTGATACATCATCGAGTATGTCAAATTTTAAGGAATATTTCATTCCCCCGCCCGCTGCGATCAGTTTTACCTTACCGTTGTCGAACTCGGGGACAACGGCGATCATTCCTTCTTTCGCCTCCTCGGAATCAGGCAGGCCAACCGCTCCAATGATTTCTTTTCTTTCAAGTTCTCCTTTTCGATACACGGACAAACTGACCCTCATCTCGCCGAATCCTTTATCGACTGCATAATCATATAAAAAGGCGCCGTCCGCATCCGACAGCAGTTCCGCGATCGCCATCTCGGCGCTGTCTTTTGCCAGCGGCTCTATATAATTTATTTCTGATTTTCCGTCAAAAATACTCCGGTACACAAGAATCCCTGTCACAACGACACAAAGCGCCGCCAGCGCCGCGATCACCGCCTTTAAGCGCCGTTTCCTCTGTCTGCCGTCCTCCGCAACTCCAAGCAGGTTTTCTTCCGATTGTTTTACGATTCTCCCCTCCTCAATATCCTCCCCGGCAAAAAATTCATTGAGTGAAATCCCCAATATCTCACACAGCTCCAGATATACCGATACATCCGGAAGACAGACGCCGCGCTCCCACTTTGACACCGATTTATCACTCATTCCGAGTTTCCCGGCAAGCTGCACCTGCGTCATCCCGCGCGCTTTTCTTTTTGCCGCAATATATTTTCCGATCTTAACGGTATCCATGACACCCCTCCTCCCTCTTTTCGGAATAACCATAACGCAATTTGTCCGAAAGTGACACCCCTCCCGGGTAGAATTGACGATATTTTGCAGGCAATTCAAAAAAATTTCTTATAAAATATTGACATATCGTCATATCCGCTATATCCTATATCATAAAGTTTATAAAAATTTAATACAAAGGAGATTTTGTTATGATTCAACAGAGAAACATTGCGGTATGTATTATTTTATCCATCGTTACCTGTGGTATCTATGGTCTCTACTGGCTCGCATGCCTGACAAACGATACCAATACCGCGGCAGACACGGAGGGAACCTCCGGCGGAATGACCGTACTTCTCACGATTATCACCTGCAATATCTACGGTCTGTACTGGGCCTATAAGCAGGGCGAGAAGATTGACATCGCAAAGCAGAAACGCGGGATTCCGTCCAGCAACAGCGGCGTGCTTTACCTGATTCTCTGCCTGCTCATCCCCGTTGTTGCATGGGCATTGATGCAGAACGAGTTAAACACATTCGCAGCCACAAACAACTAATGTCTGCCGACACGGTAAAAAGACGGCTGCTCTGTGTGCTGGGCTCCGCCGCCCTGCTTTTGGCTCTGGGCGTTGTATATGCAGGTTTTGTCCGCCGTACAGGCATCGGTTTGGTCTGCCCGCTCTATTTTCTGACAGGGTTGAAATGTCCCGGATGCGGCGTCACGCGCATGTGTCTTGCGCTGCTGCGGCTGGATTTTCCTGCGGCCTTTGCGGCAAATCCGGTGCTATTGCTGTTAAGCCCTGTGCTTGCAGTCATCTTTGTCACTTACTCGGTCACATACATACGAACCGGACACCGGCAGGCCCATCGCTGGCAGAATGCGGTTCTGTGGAGCTGTATCACGATTTTAGTTTTATACGGTATTACAAGAAATATCCTATAAAAATACGCATGAATGAGATCTGTTCGATTTTTCATGCGTATTTTTTATGAAAGGATTCGGATGTGAAAAGCTGTCTTTCACATCCGAATCCTTTCATATCATACTCTCATATTTTCTATTACCCTCTATTGAATCTGTCTTTCGAGCGCAGTCTTTGCCTCCGCGACGGCATCCGGGATTCCCGCCGGGTTCTTGCCGCCGGCCTGCGCCATATTCGGACGTCCGCCGCCGCCTCCGCCGACCTTTCCGGCAATGCTCTTAATCAGGTTCCCCGCATGGGCTCCCTTCTTCATCGCGCCATCAGTCGCCATCGCAACCAGATTCACTTTTCCTTCCGCCTCGGATGCGAGCACGACAACACCCTCGCCGAGCTTGCCGCGCAGCTGGTCGCCGAGGTCGCGCAGAGCGTTCATATCCACGCCCGGAACGCTCGCCGCCAGAAGCTTCACACCGGAAACCTCGACAACCTGGTCCATCACGTCACCCAGGGCATCCTTCGCGGCCTTGCTCTTTAACGACTCGTTCTCGCTTTGCAGCGCTTTGATCTCCGCCATCATATGCTCGATCTTCTCGACAAGCGCTGCCGGCGTCGTCTTTGCGGCTTTCGCCGCCGCCGCAAGCTGCTCCTCGATTTTGTCATAGTACGCAAACACCGCGTCCGAAGTCAGCGCCTCGATACGCCGCACTCCCGCCGCGACGCCGGACTCCGAGATAATCTTAAACGCCGCGATCGCGCTCGTATTCTCCACATGCGTTCCGCCACACAGCTCGGTCGAAAAATCCCCCATCCGCACCACGCGCACGGAATCGCCGTATTTCTCGCCGAACAGAGCCATCGCACCGGATTTCTTGGCGTCCTCAAGGCTCATCTCCTCGGTCACGACCGGAAGCGCCGCGGCGATTTTCTCATTGACGAGATTCTCGACCTTTGCGATCTCCTCCTCCGTCATCGCCTGGAAATGCGAAAAATCAAAGCGCGTGCGCTCGGAATCCTGATAGGAACCCGCCTGCTCCACATGCGTTCCAAGCACCTCCCGCAGCGCCTTCTGCATCAGATGCGTCGCGGAATGGTTCTTGCAGGTCTTCGCGCGAAGCTCTGCGTCCACGCACATTGCAGCCGTATCGCCGGTCTTTATCATACCGCTTGTCATCTTCCCGATATGGCCGACCTTACCGCCCGAAAGCTTTACGGTGTCCTCCACCCGGAACGTGCCGGATGCGGTGCGTATCTCACCTTTGTCGCCCTGCTGTCCGCCCATCGTCGCATAAAACGGGGTTCTGTCCACGATCACGGTTCCGATCTCCCCGTCGGAGAGCGCCTCCGCAAGCTCCGTCTCCGTCGCAAGCACCAACACCTTCGCGTCCTCCTCTAACCGGTCATATCCGACAAACTCGGAGGTGATCGCCGGGTCGATCGACTCGTACACCGTCACGTCAGCCCCCATATAATTCGTGGTCTTGCGCGCGGCCCTGGCCGTTTTCCTCTGTACCTCCATCGCCGCGGCAAAGCCGTCCTCGTCAATCGAAAAACCTTTCTCCTCGAGAATCTCTCTGGTCAGGTCAATCGGGAAGCCGTAGGTATCGTAAAGCTTAAACGCATTGTCACCCGACAGAACCTTCTGTCCCTTCCCCTCCATCTCGGCCTCCATCTCGCCCAAAATGGAAAGTCCCTGGTCAATGGTCTTGCCAAACTTCTCCTCTTCCTGCGTCAGCACCTTAAAGATAAAATCCTTCTTCTCGTCAAGCTCGGGATAGCCGTCCTTACTCTCACCGATCACAGTCGCCGCAAGCTCCGCCATAAATGTACCGTCAATGCCGAGCATCCTGCCGTGTCTTGCGGCGCGGCGGATAATCCGGCGCAACACGTAGCCCCGCCCTTCGTTGGACGGCATAACGCCGTCGGAAACCATAAACGTCGCGGACCGGATATGGTCGGTGATCAGGCGGATGGACACATCATCAAGCGCGTCCGTCTGATACGTCTTGCCGGACAGCGCGCATACCTTGTCGCGGATCGCCTTCATCGTGTCGATGTCAAACACGGAATCCACATCCTGCATCACGACCGCAAGGCGCTCTAAGCCCATGCCGGTGTCGATGTTTTTATTCTCAAGCTCCGTGTAATTGCCCTTGCCGTCGCCGTCAAACTGGGTAAATACGTTGTTCCACACTTCCATAAAGCGGTCGCAGTCACAGCCCACCTTACAGTCGGGCTTCCCGCAGCCGTACGCTTCGCCCCTGTCATAATAAATCTCGGAACAGGGTCCGCAGGGTCCCGCGCCGTGCTCCCAGAAATTGTCGCACTCTCCGTTCTCGGGATCTCTGTAAAAACGCGTGATGCGCTCCGGCGCAACGCCGACCTCCTTCGTCCAGATGTCAAACGCCTCGTCATCCTCCCCGTAGATCGAAGGATAAAGCCTGTCCGCCTCAAGGCCCAGAACCTCTGTCAGAAACTCCCAGGACCACGCGATCGCCTCATGCTTAAAATAATCCCCGAACGAAAAATTTCCGAGCATCTCAAAAAAAGTCAGATGTCTGGCCGTTTTTCCGACATTCTCGATATCGCCGGTGCGAATACATTTCTGACAGGTCGCCACTCTCTTTTTCGGCGGAATCTCCTGCCCTGTAAAATAAGGCTTTAACGGCGCCATACCCGCATTGATCAAAAGCAGGCTCTTGTCATTGTGCGGCACCAGTGAAAAACTCTTCATCACAAGGTGATCCTTGCTCTCAAAAAACTCCAGATACATTCTCCGCAGTTCGTTTTCTCCGTAAAACTTCTTCACGACTCGTTCCTCCAAAACTCCTCTTTCTGCTTATATTTCCTTCGTGTCGCCGGCCTCTGCCGCCTGCTTTGCGTCCTTGCTGTCGCTCCACTTCTTGCCGCAGAAGATGCCGAGCCCTGCAACTGCCGCCAGCACGACAAATACAAGTACATAATGTCCTAACCATCCTAAAAATGCCATTGTCACATCCACCTTTCTCTTTTCTGACTACTCAGTATATCGCAACTGTTTCCCCGCCGTCAAGCTACTCTTCCCGTATTTCAAAAATCTGATTCTCGCATTTGATATCGACAATCCGCTCCGCCATCGCCGCATTTGAAATCTGCTTTTTAAATTCCGCGATCCCCGTATAATCCTGCCACATATGCATCGGAAATACGTAGTCCGCATCCGTGTGCGCAAGGAAATACGAAAGCCCGAGTCCCTGATTTTCTTTCAGCCTTGGATCTAAGGGCACAAACGCCAGATGAATCTTTTTTCCGGAAAGCTTACGGATCTGGGCTTTGTAGGTCGCCCCCATCTCCATATGAATCAGCTCTCCGACTCCTTCCCACCGCCAGTCGTTTAAATCCCCGGCATGGAAAAACGCGGCTCCCCGCGTCTCCACATAAAAAGCCACCCCCGCGTCCGTAGACCGCAGCGTCTCGATTGCAAGATCGTCCACTTTATATGTTTCCCCCGCGGCGACGTAGGTGATACGCCCGCGCGCCGCAGGGTCAATGCCGTGCCGCGCAAGAAAGCGCGGCGTCATCTTACAATCCTTTGAAAAAATATAGCGAATCCTCGGGTACCGGCTGCCCCACCGGAGCACATCCATGTCAAAATGATCCCGATGCTTATGGCTCGCAAAGACATAGACCGGGGTGTCCGGCGCATACTCCGGAATCACCCCGCCAAAATGATATCCCTGCACCCTGTCGCCCGCAAACCAGTCGAAAATCAGCACTTTCTCGTCCACTTCAACCAGAAAACAGCTGTGATGTATAAAAATAACCCGCATACTACCCCCATATCGCAGCTTCTCTGCAACTCAAAGTCTCCTGGTAATCGCATTTGCTTTCGCGTAGATTTCCTCCGGATCAAAACCGATGTCAAACCGGCCTTCCTCATAGAGCACTCTGCCGTTTACCATCGTAAGCTTCACATTCTGCTTGCTGCCGCTGTAGACCAGGTTCTTCACGAGATTATTCTCGGGCTGCATATTCGGCTGCTTTAAATCAATCATTACAAGATCTGCCTTCTTGCCGACCGCAAGGCTGTCGCAGTCCGCAAGCTGCATCGCATGCGCGCCCCCGGCCGTCGCCATGTAGAGAATCTCTTCCGCGCAGACGCATTCGGCATCCATCTCGCGCACCTTCGCGAGCGTCGAGGTCAGAAACATCTCGCGGAACATATCCAGACAGTTGTTGCTCGCGGGGCCGTCGGTCCCAATCGCCATCGCGATGCCCTCGTCGACAAAACGCTTCGTCGGACAGATCCCCGAGGCCAGTTTCAGATTCGACGCCGGATTCGTGACCGCGGTAAGCCCGCGCTTCTTAAAGATCTCAAAATCCGGCTCCTCCACCCATACGCAGTGGTAGCCGCCGCCGCCGTACTCATACATGCCGAGGCTGTCGGTCAGCTGGGTCGGCGTCTTGCCCCAGCGCTCCTTGCACTCCGCCACTTCAATCTTTGTCTCGGAATTGTGCACCCATACCGGAGATTTCAGCTTCTGCGCCAGACGCGCCACACCCTCCATCAGCTCCATCGACGTCGTGTACTCCGCGTGGAAGCCCACGAGAAACGAGGTCAGATCACTCAGCTCGTTGACAATGTGATAATTCTCCTCGAGAATCTCCGGCGTGCCGCCGAAATTGTTCAGGCCGCTCGTCTGCACGGTGCGGAAGCCCGTATCCGCGGATGCCTTTGCGTTCATCGGCGGGAAAAAGTACATGTCAAAATTCGACGTGATACCGCTCGTCAGGTATTCCATAATCCCTAAGATATTCAGCCAGTACACATCATCCTCGGTGAGCTTTGCCTCATTCGGGAACACCTGATTGTACAGCCAGTCCTGCAGCGGCAGGTCGTCCGCGTAAGAGCGCAGGAACGTCATCGCCGTGTGCGTGTGCGCATTTTTAAAGCCCGGTATCAGAAGATTGCCGCAGACATCGATCTCGCGGTCCCACACCGGCACTTCGCTCTCCCCGCAGGCATTTCCGCCGTCCGCTCCGCCGAGATAGCAGATGGTGTCTCCCTTTACCCACAGCTCTCCCGTGACGATATTGAACTTGTGCTCATCCGCCGGCGCGAGAATCTTTGCATTGTAAAAACGTGTATTCATCCTTTTCTCCATTTCTGTTATTCTGCCCCGGCCGCCTTGATAATTTCCGTCACCAGAGCCTTAAATTTCGGCGCCACCGCATCCGCAATCTCCTGTACTTCCTTATGGGAAAGCGGGTTCGGGGAAATTCCGCTCGCGAGATTCGTGATACAGGAAATCCCGAGCACGCGCATCCCCATATGCCTTGCGGCGATCGCCTCGCAGGCCGTGCTCATGCCGACCGCATCCGCCCCGAGCGTGCGCGCCATCGAAATCTCCTGCGGCGTCTCGTACTGCGGACCGGTAAACTGCATGTAGGTTCCCTCTTTGATATCGATACCCAGATCAAGCGCCGACCGTCTCACAATGCGCTGTAAATCCAAATCGTAAATCTGGCTCATATCCGGGAACCGCACCCCAAGCTCATCCACATTCGGCCCGATCAGCGGCGACGGCACAAGACACCCGATCTGTCCCGTCAGCATCATCAGATCCCCGGCGCGCATCCCCTGCTTGACGCCGCCCGCGGCGTTCGTCAGAAAGAGGATCTCTGCCCCCATCATCTTCATCAGTCTCGCGGGCAGCACCACGTCGGACATCGCATAGCCTTCGTAATAATGTACCCTTCCCTGCATGCAGACGACCGGAACCTCCCCGACATAGCCAAAGATAAACTTTCCGGCATGGCCGGGCACCGTCGATACCGGAAATCCCTCGATGTCGTGATAGTCGAGCGTCGCCTCCACACGGATGCTCTCCGCGTAGTCTCCGAGCCCGGAGCCCAGGACTAACGCCACCTTCGGCACAAAATCAATCTTCGCCTTATAACTCTCAAAACATTTTTCCAGTTTTTCATAAATTGGATTCATAGGCTTCTCCTTCGCTTTTATAAAATATCACTCTTCCGACACATCATCCACATCCGCTCCGATATTCTGCATATTTACGGTACGCCTCTTAAGACGCGCCTCCTCGGATGCGCGCAGCAGATAGTCTTTGATCTCTTTAGCTCTCCTGATATGAACAAACTGCAGTTCTTTATTCGTCACGTCACCGGTGTAACAGGTGATCGTGCCAAGTCCGAACATGCGCTCCGGCAGCGTGGCAGTCAGCTTCACGTCCTGTATCTTGTACGTGTAGCAGTCGTTTTCCTCCACGGTAAAAAGTCCTTCATCCACAGTGATCATATCGTCCGTAATCGTATACTTTGTAAACGTCCATGGCAGTCCGAAGAACAGTAAGCGCCTGCGCTCCCGAAAAACTACGCCCCCGCCCTCCTTCTCTGTCTGATTCTTGTTTTCTTCCGGCATTCTAATACCTCCATTCACCGTTGGCATCTCACATATCGCGTGTATATTCTTTTCTATTTTACCCTAATTTCCCATATAGCACAAGGTGAAAACAAGCTGAGTTTTTGCAAAGTGTTGCGATTAGGCTTTCAATTCCATATCATCAGAAACCGCTCCGGACATTGAAGCCCGGAATCCGGTCCCTGCATTTTTCAATGCCTGTCGGATCTCCTGCTTTGGCCCTCTTATTTTCTCTCCCGTTCTGCCGATATAGAAAACAGCGACACACCATCCGAAAGTGAGGGACGGAAGTTACCCTCAATGGACAAAACGTATAATACAGGGAGGGATATTTATGACAACCTTTGATATGAGCGGCATCGGCCAAATTCTCCACAGAAACCGGGATAAGAGCGCCGCCGCGCGCATCCGCGACAGCCTTGCGGCGTCTCAGTCCCGCTCCGAACCCGCAGTTTCCGCGATCCCCGGCAAAACGTCCGGCTCCGCCCCAAAGCTGGACTCTTTTCAGATTTCCAGACAGATTTCCGAACTTCTCAGTCCCGCCTGCGGCATGAGCGAGGAAGAGAAAAAGGACTATCTCGCCAAAATCATGGCAAAGCTCAAAAGCGGGAAAAAGCTGACGCCGGAGGAGATGCGTTTCCTTCAGTCCGAAGATCCCATTCTCTACCAGCAGGCCGCCAGAGTGCAGGCGATGCGGGAGAGCTTAGAAAACCGCATGGCCCATGCAGACTCCAGAGAGGAGGCCGCGGAAATCTACGCCGACGCAATCGCGCACATCTCAAAAGACGACCCGATGAAAGAATATCTCGTGGCCGCCTATGACGACGTTTTAAAAGAAAAGGAAAAAGAACTCCATGGAAGTAGAACTGATGACAGTGCTGCAGAAACTCACGGGCAGCAACAACATTAATATGAAGGTACTGACAGAAGACGAGTATACCGCGGCGTATTTTTATCCGTACCATATACTCTACAACACCGATTCCGATGAATTAAAACATGAACAGACGACTTTTTTCAATACGTTAGAGGAAGCGGTTTTTTACTGCTGCAAAGATGGCTATGATATCTCCTACTGCATCGGCCTGCTCCCGAAACAGGAAACTATCCAAAAAAGTATTCTGGTAGTCGGACCATATATGAGCTATGCCATGGAAGAGCATATGCTCACAGACATTATGCGCGCCAACCATGTTCCCGCGGAATATGAGCGGGAACTCCGCGAATTTTACAATGCGGTTCCCGTCGTGCCGCATGAGGAGCAGTGGGTCGAACTCTGCCGGGATCTGTTCCAGCTTTTTTATCCCGATCAGTCCGTGCGGCTCTCCCATGTCCTGCACGACGATTACGATTTCGAATTCCGGCTGGAACCTCCGGCATTCCCGCTGTCCGCAAAAATTATCGAGGAACGCTATGCGCTTGAGGGAAAGCTGATGTCAGCCGTGGCCGGCGGTGATGCCGAAGCTGCCATAAAAATCCTCGGAAGCATGCAAAAATACCGTCTGACAAGACGCTATTCCGACTCGCTGCGCGAGATCCGCAACGGTCTGATCGTCTTTAACACCCTCCTCCGAAAATCGGTAGAGGCTGGCGGCGTGCACCCGGTTCATATCGACATGCTCTCCGAAAAATTTGCAAAAGAAGTCGAGAAAGTACTGACTTACGAAGACTTCCACTGTCTCAGGACAGAAATGCTGCGGCAATACTGCCTTATGGTTCGAAATTATTCCCTACGGGAACACTCTCCCGTCATCCGGAAGGTTGTCAATCATATCAGTGTCCATCTGTCCGAAAAACTGTCTCTGACACAGCTGGCAGGCCGGTATTTTGTCAATCCAAGCTACCTCTCCACTCTCTTCAAAAAGGAGATGGGCGTCACGGTATCCTCCTACATCAATCAACAGCGGATCCGTCTCGCCGTCCGCCTTTTCAATATGGGACATACCGGAATTCAGGAAGTCGCCGCGCAGTGCGGCATCGACGACGTCTCCTATTTCCGAAAGCTTTTCAAAAAAAATATCGGCATGTCTCCGTCCGACTACGTCCGTATGATAAACGCTTCGGGCCATCAAAAAGAGTAAAATAATAATATTTTTACGCAAAAACCAAAAAATTTTCCTCGCAAAATACCTTTCCATATGTTACTCTGAAATCAGCAATTCAAAAATGTATTGGGAAAGGACAATGAAACATATGAAAGACAAAATTCTGATTTCCGGTTTTGCGGACGAGATCAGTTCCGACTTTGACGCACAGTTAAAGACGGTCACCACGCTTGGGATGAAATACATCTCCCTGCGCTCCGCAGACGGAACGGGAATCGCGGATTATTCCCCGGAAGAAGTCCGCGAAAAGCTTCTGCCGAGGCTTACGGCCGCAGGTGTCGGGGTATCTTCCATCGGTTCTCCCATCGGGAAAGTCGGCATCGAGGATGAGGAGGGCTTTGCAAAACAGCTCGCGCAACTCGACACACTCTGTCAGATCTGCAAGCTGCTCGGCTGCCGCTATATCCGCATCTTCAGTTTCTTTATGCCGGAGGGCAAAGACCCGCAGGATTATCGGGAAATCGTACTTGAGAAGCTCCGGAAGTTTATCGAGATTGCGAAAAAGTACGACGTCATTCTCATCCACGAGAATGAAAAGGAGATTTACGGAGATATCGGAAGCCGCTGCCTCGATCTGATGGAGAGCCTCAATGAGCCATGCCTGCGCTGTGCTTTCGACTTCGCAAATTTCGTGCAGTGCGGCGAAGACACGGAGACGTGCTGGAACCTTTTACGCGAATATATCGCATACATCCACATCAAGGATGCGGTATCGACCGACAAGGAAAACGTCGTCTGCGGAACCGGGGAAGGCAAAATCAAAGAGCTTCTGACCCGCGCGATCCGCGAGGAGGGCTACGAAGGCTTCCTCACACTGGAACCGCATCTGGTTCTCTTTGATTCGCTCGCATCCCTGGAGACCACCGCCGCCGAGAACGTCATCAAGACAAACAAGGCAAAAGACGGGGCGGACGGCTACGCGATGCAGTACCGCGCTTTATGCGAGATTCTTGCAACCATTTAATTACACATATAAAAAGGAGACTAAGACTATGGACAACAAAATTCGTTTCGGACTGATCGGAATCGGCGCACAGGGCGGCGCTTACGCCGGATTTCTGACCGGAAAAGCCGGTTTCCCGGGAATGCCGGCGCCGGAGTGCCCGCCCCACTGCGCACTGGGCGCACTCTGCGACATTGACCCCGCAAAACAGAAACTGTGTGAGGAGAACTACCCGGATTACCCCTTCTTCACCGACTGGAAGGAAATGGTTGCATCCGGCAAAGTGGACGCGGTCATCACCACCGTGCCGCACTATCTGCACACCGAGATCGCCATCTACTGCCTCGAGCACGGCATGCCGGTTCTCGTTGAGAAGCCTGCGGGCGTGTACTCCAAAGCGGTTCGCGAGATGAACGAGTGCGCGGCGGCGCATCCCGACGTTCCGTTCGGCATTATGTTCAACCAGCGTACAAACGTTTTATACCAGAAAGTAAAAGCACTCGTGGAATCCGGCGAGCTCGGCGAACTCCGCCGCACCAGCTGGATTATCAATTCCTGGTGGCGTCCGGACAGCTACTATCAGCAGAGCGACTGGCGCGCTACCTGGGGCGGCGAAGGCGGCGGCGTCCTTGTCAATCAGGCTCCGCACCAGCTGGATCTGTGGCAGTGGATCTGCGGCATTCCGAGCAAGGTTTACGCAAAATGCCTCTACGGCTGCCACCGCGATATCGTCGTGGAAAACGATGTCACCGCAGTGACCGAATACCCGAACGGCGCTACCGGAACCTTTATCACCTGCACACATGACCCGATCGGAACCGACCGTCTCGAGATCGACCTTGAAGGCGGCAAAATCATCGTTGACAACAGCAAGACCGCAACCGTATACCGGCTGAACAAGTCCGAGAGCGAGATGAACGCGACCATGAACATGATGGAAGTTTCCAGACTCGTCTCCGGCAACTCCGCAGGCGGCGGTCTTTACACCACGGAAACATTTGAGAATACCGACGGCTGGGGCAAGCAGCACACCACGGTTATGGAGAATTTTGCGCAGCACGTGCTTGACAAAACTCCGCTTCTGGCTCCCGGCTCCGACGGCATCAACGGCGTAAACCTCGCAAATGCGATTCTCCTCTCCTCCTGGCTCGGAAAAGAGGTAGAACTTCCGGTAGACGAGGATCTCTATCTCGCGGAGCTGAACAAAAAAATCGCGGCAGAGGGAAAATTCCCCACCAGATAGGAATCTCGTCTCCGCCTGAAAGGAATCCATATGAAAAAAGCAGCTATTATCGGAATGGGCGTGATTTCTCCCGTACATATCGCAGCCATTGAAAGCAATCCCGAAATCACGCTGGTCGGCGTGTGCGATACGGATGAGGGAAGAAAATGCGCCGCTCCGGAACATGTTCCTTTTTATACTGACTACCGGGCCATGATTGCCGAGACAAAACCGGATGCGGTTCACATCTGCCTGCCGCATTACCTGCACGCTCCGGTCTCCATGGAGGCCGCAGAGCTCGGCGTACATGTATTCTGCGAAAAGCCGGTCGCGATGAACACCGGCGAAGCAGAAAAATTTGCGGAATTTGAGGCGGCCCACCCCGACATCCATATCGGCGTCTGCTTACAGAACCGCTTCAACGAATCGGTCGAGATGCTCAAAGATCTGATTGACGGCGGGGAGTACGGCGCCGTCACGGGCGTCCGCGGAACGGTTCCCTGGTACCGTGCAAAGGAATATTACGACGTTCAGCCCTGGCGCGGCAAATGGGATACCGCCGGAGGCGGATGTATGATTAATCAGGCCGTACACACCTTAGACCTGATGTACCATCTGGGCGGCGAGATCCGCAGCTTAAAAGCCGTCACGGCACAGCTGCTCGACTACGGCATTGAGGTGGAGGATACGGCTGCCGCATCACTCACCTACGCAAACGGCGCGCACGGCATGTTTATGGCCACGATCGCCAACTACACAAACGAGAGCACCCAGCTGTCCGTACAGCTCGAAAAGGGCGCGTTTCTGATTATGGACAACACGCTCTACCGCATCGGCGCGGACGGGGCAAAAGAGACACTGTGCACGGACGCGAGACTTCCGGGCACCAAGTTCTACTACGGCGCAAGCCACAGCAAGCTGATCGGGCGCTTCTATAAGGCATTGGAGGAAAACAGCCAGGATTACCTGCATGTGCGCGACGCCGTGATGAGCATCCGCTTAATCGATGCCATCCAGGAATCGGGACGCAGCGGTCAAAAAGTTGTTCTGTAACGGCGGACACATACCGCAGATTAAGATTGATATCGGCTGTCCGGCGTATACGGACAGCCGTACAACAAATAAGGAGGTTTTTACATGGAAAAAGGATTAATCGGTATTCAGATGAGTACCATCAAGAAAAAAGTAGATGAGCTCGGCGCATACGAGACGCTGAAAGCCTGCGCGGAACTCGGCTATCACTGCATGGAGGTAAGCCAGATCCCGATGACTCCCGAAAATGTGTCCGGCATGCGCAAAGCCTGCGACGAGTTCGGAATCAAAATCGCGGCAAATTCCGCATCGTTAGAGCCGATGGCGCCGGGTATGCCGGGCGAATTTCTGACGACCGACTTTGACAAAATTGTCGAGGACTGTAAGGCACTGAACACGGATATGCTCCGCATCGGCATGCTTCCGATGACCTGCATGGGCAGCCGCGAAAAGGCCGTTGATTTCGTGAAGAGAGCCGACGAGATGGCAGAGCGCCTCGGAGAGCACGGAATCGATCTGTACTACCACAATCACCATGTCGAGTTTGTCAAATACGACGGACAGTACCTGCTCGACATCATCAAAGACAACACCAAAAAGATGGGCTTCGAGCTTGACATCCACTGGATCCACCGCGGCGGCGAAAATCCGGTCACCTTCATTAACAAATATGCGGGACGCATCCGTCTGCTCCATCTGAAAGATTACCGCATCGCTCCGGTCAGCCTCCCGGAGGGCGATTTTGACATCAAGGCATTTATGGGGCAGTTCTACAATCTGGTAGAATTTGCGGAGGTCGGCGAAGGAAACCTTCCGGTCAAAGAGTGTATCGAGGCCGGTCTTGCCGGAGGAAGCGAGTATTTCCTGATCGAGCAGGACGATACGTACGGAAGAGACCCGTTTGAGAGCTTAAAGATCAGCCGCGACAACCTGATTGCACTCGGCTACAAAGACTGGTTTGAACTGTAAAAACAATTTGCTGCTACAAACATTCAAAAACCGACGCTGCTTATGCCGCGTCGGTTTTTGACGTATTCCCTCCTAATATTGTGTAACTTATTAATTATAGCTTCCTATCGATAATATATTATAACTGATTTTTTCTATTTAAAAAGTCTATAATAATTAACGGTAGGAGGTGCAGCCATTGGAGGATAGAGGTTCCATTGAAATCCATTTAGGAAAATTGCTCAAAGAGGCCGGTCTGAGCAAAAATAAGTTCTGCCAGCGTGCCGAACTGCAGCGCTCGCAGCTAAACGGATATGTAAACAATACCATTTCAAGGCTTGACATTGATGTGTTAATCCGGATATGCGACACGCTCAACTGTTCCATAGCCGATTTGCTTGAATATAAGCCGAACAGATAAAACAATCCTGTTTTTAAGAGGATTGTTTTTATTTTGCCGCAAACCTTGACACCTTCATGATAAATTCTTCCGGACTCGGCAGCCTTCCCTCTTCAAACATGCTGTTCCATCTGTGCCCGGCCCCGCCGTTCATAAAACCGATTCGGATTGCCTTTTCCATTTCCCTCCTCACTTCATACTCACTGATTCCTTCTCTTTTCGCGATTTTGCGGATCACTTTCTTCGCCTCTCTTGTTCTCATGTTTTATCCTTTCTCTTCCTGTAGTATAACTTCTTATCGCTAATTTCCTATAATTGATATGTCAAGAATACCTAATATATACTAAATATGTCAAACAAATTCGGCCGCAAATTACGACATGAAACGACATGGAGGCTTCACTTTGAGCGATAACGGAAAAATAATCATACACCTGGATAGTTTATTGGCAGATTCCGGTTTAAGCAAAAATAAATTCTGCCAAAAGGCTGAGATACAGCGTTCCCAGCTAAAGGGTTATCTAAACGGCACAATCACACGGCTTGACACGGATGTGCTCGCCCGAATCTGCCGGACACTGGGATGTTCCATTTCCGATTTACTGGAATATCTCCCTCCCGATGAATAGCCAAAAAATGCCGTGCAGACAGATCTGTCCTGCATGGCATTTTTTGTTTTGCCGTATGCGCCTTAAATAATAATGCAGACCATACCGCCGTTGCTGTCATTGACGATTTTCTGCATGGTATCCTGCAGCTTCATCTGGCACTCGTCGTCCATCATCGCAATCTTATTCCGGATGCCGTCCTCCATCAGCTCTCCGACCGACTTGCCGAAAATATTGGTCTCCCACGCGCCCTCCTCACTCTTTTGGCCTTCTTTGATGTAGGAGATCAAATCATTGGCCTGCTCCTCGCTCCCCACAATCGGAGCGATCTCCGTCTCGATATTGGCCTTTATCATATGGATCGACGGGGAAACCGCTTTCATCTTCACACCGAACTTATTCCCGTGACGAATCAGGACCGGCTCCTCCATGCGGATGTCGGCGAGCCCCGGTCCGACCACGCCGTAGCCTTTGATCTGCACCGCCTCAATGGCATCTGATACCTTGTCGTACGCCTCCTTGCGCTCCGCCATCTCCCGAATCAGCGAGATCAGCTCATACTCTCCCTGAATCGGCACGCCGGCAAGCTCACTCATATTCTCATAATAATATTTCTCGGCGATGTCCATGTCGATTTTCACACAACCGGAGGACAAATCGAGCTCCTCGAGCTTAATCTTAGAGATATACTGCTCCGGCGTCACATCCATGGCATAGGCATCTCTCGTCTTTTTCATTCCGCCGAGTATCGCCGCAGCGGTCCGCACTACCTCCGCTTTCATCGGATGCGCAACCGGCAGCATCTCCGCCCATTTCGGAATATAAAACTCCACGCGGGCAACCGGGAACTCGTAGAGCACCTCCTCTAAGATTTTCATCACGTCCTCCCGCCGCAGCTGCTCACAGTTTACCGGAACAACCGCGACATGGTATTTCTCCTGCATACTCTCCGCAAGCCGCATCGTCTCCTCGCTGTACGGCTTTCTGGAATTTAAGACCATCACATAGGGCTTTCCGAGACCGGCAAGCTCCTGTATCGTCCGCTCCTCGGCTTCCACATAATTTTCCCGCCCGAGCTCCCCGATGGTTCCGTCCGTCGTCACCACGATTCCGATTGTCGCATGGTCCCTGATCACCTTCTCCGTCCCGATAGCGGCCGCCTCCACAAACGGGATCTCATAGTCGAGCCACGGCGTCTTCACCATACGGTTTCCGTTCTCCTCCATATGGCCGGCGGCTCCGTCCACCATAAATCCCACGCAGTCGATCAGGCGTACTTTTACCTTCGATCCGTCCTCGAGCACCACCTCCGCCGCATCCTTCGGCACAAATTTGGGCTCCGTCGTCATGATTGTCCTGCCCTGCGCCGACTGCGGCAGCTCATCGATGGTCCGCTCTTTGCTATGTACATCTTCCATGTAGGGAAGCACCATCAAATCCATAAATCGCTTGATAAAAGTGGATTTCCCGGTCCGCACCGGCCCGACAATTCCGAGATATACTTCACCGTCCGTGCGGTTTTTGATATCACTGTATAAATCAAATTCTTTTTTCGGCTTATTCTCCATAAAAATGCCCCTTCCATACTTACTTAAAATGTATGAAAGGGGTGTCTGGATTATGACAGTTTTACCAATCCGCCTGACGCAGTACATACAGCCGGTGCGGCAGACAGGCAAAAACCGCCTCCGTCACGTCACCGCAGTACTCTCCGTCCGCGTGCAGTACCATCGGTTTATTTAATTTTATTCGGAAAGTCCCACAGTCATTCACCTCAAAACCGCGGATTCCGGTGTGCTTTCCCGCCACAAGAAGCGGCAGATAGAAAAACGTGCGCCACTTCGGGATACCGGATGCAATACATACCGAGAGGCGTCCGTCTGCGGCATCCGCGGCCGGAGCCATCCGCACACCGCCGCCCTCCGCCGCAAAATTCATCGCCGCGGCATAGATCACGCGCTTTCTGCGCCGCGGTTTTGTGCGTTCCGCCTGTATGGCGGCGTCTGCCGTCTCCATCGAAAACAGGGAGGCCACCGTCAGGAATACGTAGGTCAGTTTTCCCAGACGCACCTTGTTGAGAACGTCTTTCAGCTTCGATTTGAGCGCTTTCTTACACACAAGCGCATCAAGCCCGATGCCGGAACTGATGGCAAAAATCCGCGGCTTGCTGCAGCCGTTCCAGCTGACCTGCCCCAGGTCCATACAGAGATTTTCCTCCCGCGGTTTTGCCATACAGTCCAGAATCTGTACAAGGTTCTCCGTCGGCGTCCCTGTGATGTGAAGCCCCCTTGCCAGATCGTTGCCGGAGCCTGTCGGGATCGTCCCGAAACGCACCCGCTCAAAACTGCCGATACCGTTTAGCACCTCGTTTGCCGTGCCGTCCCCGCCGACTGCCACCAGACAGATCTCCCCGTCTCCGCGGCTGCTGATTTCCTCCGCGAGCAGACGGGCGTGTCCCTCATACTCCGTGGTATACGCCTGATAGCGGATATGCCGCGCGTCGAGCGCCGTCTGAACCTCGCTCCAGATCTCGGCGCCTTTTCCGCTTCTCGACTTTTTATTCACGATAAAATACAGCATCCGGCCATACTCCTTTCGCGGTTTCCTATGCGTTCCCCTTCTCTTTCTTCGCCTTTTTTACCTTCCAGAGACGCCCATACATCTCCATATATTTATACAGACGCTTCGCCGTCTTGCCGTTAATCTGCTCCGGCATTGCGCGCCACTGCCAGTTTCCGCCCAGGGTGGACGGCGTGTTCATCCGCGCCTCGCCGCCGAGGCCGATCACATCCTGCATCGGCACGACTGCCAGATCCCCGACAGAAGCCCATGCTCCCCGCATCATGCCCCAGTTGTAGCCTTCCTTCTTCGTGAGATTCAGATATTCCTTCGCAAACTTCACGCTCTCTTTCGGCGCGCTCTCCATCCAGCCGAGCAGGGTATCGTTGTCGTGCGTTCCGGTATACACCACGCAGTGCTGTCCGTAGGTGTGCGGCAGGTAATTGCTGCCCTCCCGCGAATCAAACGCAAACTGGATCACCTTCATTCCCGGGAATCCGGAATCTTTTACCAGTTCAAGCACCGACGGCGTTAAAAAGCCGAGATCCTCCACAATGATGTTGAGTCTGCCCAGATTCTTCTCAAGCACGCGAAACAGATCCATCCCCGGGCCTTTGCGCCACTCTCCGTTCTTGGCCGTCGTATCTCCCGCAGGGATCGCATAGTACGAATCGAAACCGCGGAAATGGTCGATGCGGACCACATCGTAAAGCTTCGACATCGCCTGCACGCGCTTTGTCCACCATCCGTACCCGTCCCGTTTCATGACATCCCAGCGGAACAGCGGATTTCCCCAGAGCTGTCCGTCCTCCGAAAACGCATCCGGCGGGCACCCCGCCACATCAATCGGGTCAAGCTCCTCATTCAGATAAAACTGCTCCGGATTCGCCCAGACGTCCGCGCTGTCGCCGGCCACATAGATCGGCACGTCGCCGATGATCTCGATCCCCTTTGCGTTGACATAGGCTTTCAGCTCCCACCACTGTTTAAAGAACAGATACTGAAGCATCTGGTAAAAGCGAATATCCCCGGCATATTTTTTTCTCGCCTTTTTCAGCGCTTTTTCGTCTCTTGTTTTCAGCTCTTTCTCCCAGGAAAACCATGCCGCACCGCCGTTTGCATCCTTTAACGCCATAAACAGCGCATAATCGTCGAGCCAGTACGCCTCTTTTTCACAGAACCGCGCAAAATCCTCCGGCTCCCGTTTTTCAAAGCGCCTGCAGGCATGGCGCAGAAGCTTATAGCGGGAATCATAGAGAATGCCGTAGTCCACACTCCGCGGGTCTTTTCCCCACGGATAGGACTCGCATTCCTTCTTTTTCAGAAGCTTTTCCTCACACAGATATTCCAAATCTATAAAATACGGATTTCCCGCAAAACTCGAGAAGGACTGATATGGAGAATCCCCATAGCTTGTCGGACAAATCGGCAGTATCTGCCAGTATTTCTGTCCGGCCTTTTCCAGAAAATCCGCAAATTTTCTTGCTTCCTTTCCCATTGTTCCGATTCCGTATGGGGACGGCAGGGATGAAATATGCATCAATATACCACTGGTTCTCATAACTATCCTCCAAATAATTACCGATCTTTATTCTTTTTGTGTGCGGACGCTCTCGCCGTTTACAAACTCAAACGGCACCAGCTCATGAACCGCATCCTGTTTAAGCTCAATCTGCCCAAACAGAATTTCCACGCTCCGGGAAGCCAGCGTCTTATACTGCTGCTTTACCGTAGCGATCTTAGGATTATAATACTCCGCCAGCGTCGTTCCGTCAAACCCTACCACAGAAATATCTTCCGGCACCAGAAGACCTCTGTCCCGCAGCGCCCGGATCGCACCGATCGCCATCACATCCGACATCACAAACACCGCCGTGACCTCCGGAAACTTTTCCACAAGGCGGTTCATCCCGCGATAACCGCTTTCAAAGGAGAAATGCGCCTTCTCGTAGCACCTCTCCATGTCAATCTCCCGCCCGTGCGCAAGAAAGCTCTCCTGACAGCCCAGACAGCGCTGACGGCTGGTGTAGGACTTTTCCGGATTGCCGCCCAGAATGCCGATTTTCTCATGCCCGGCCGCAAACAGTGCATCCACGGCGCAACGCCCGGCCGCAATATCATCCGTCGCCACGCTCGAGAGATTCGCATACCCCAGTTTATCCGCGCGGTTCGTCACCAGAACGCACGGCACATCCACCCCCGCAAATTCCTTCTGAAAATACGCCGGATTTCCTCCGAGAAACAAAAGTCCTAACGGCTTGCGCTCTCTGCAGAGCAGAATCGCCTGCTCCACCTCGTCGTCATCCTCATCCAGATACGACATGACCAGCGTATAGTCCGTCTTCTCGATCATTTTCTGGAGCTCCTCGACAATACTCCCAAACAGCATATTGGAAATACCCTTGACAATCACCCCGATGGACTTGGAATTGTTCTGCTTTAACTGTTTGGCGTTATTGTTCGGCGTAAAATGGAATCGCTCGACAACCTCTTCTATTTTCTGCTTGGCATCCGGACTCACATCACTGCGGCGGTTCAGCACACGGGAAACCGTACTGACGGAATAGCCGGACTCCCGTGCGATATCCTTAATTGTAACCATACGCTTCTCCATAATATTTGTAATGAGTATCTCCTGAAAGGAGATACTCCATCGAGTACGCTCCTGAAAGGAACTATTCTATTTAGCCCTTGACCGCTCCCGCGACAACGCCTTCAATAATATATTTCTGACATGCAATGTAGAAAATGATAATCGGGATAATCGCAAGTACCAGCATCGCCATCATCGTTCCCCAGTCCACTGCGCCGTAGCCGCCCTTCAGATACTGGATGACAATCGGAACCGTCTTGTATTTTTTCAGGTCGAGCACGAGATACGGGAGAAGGTAATCGTTCCAGATCCACATTGCCTGCAGAATCGACACGGTGATCGTCGTCGGCTTCATAATCGGGAATACCACCTGGAAAAACGTCTGAATTGGCGTACAGCCGTCGATCATGGCCGCCTCCTCGATCTCTAACGGAATGCTCTTGACAAATCCGCAGAACATAAACACCGCCAGCCCCGCTCCGAATCCCAGATACACGACAATGATGCCGACCGGATTGGAAAGACGCATCATGTTCGCCAGCTTTGACAGCGAGAACATCACCATCTGAAACGGCACGATCATTGAAAACAGACACAGCGTATAGATTGCGGTCGTAAATTTATTCTTTACTCGTGTGATATACCATGCGCACATGGAAGTACAGATTACAATCACGAGTACGGATCCCACGGTGATAATCACCGAATTGCCGATTGCCGAAAAGAAATTCGTCTTCTCGACACCGTTGACAAAGTTTTTCAGTGCGAAGAACGAGCGCTCACTCGGCAGTGCAAACGGCTCTTTTGTGATAAATCCCTTTTTCTTGAAGGCGTTGATAAACACAAGGAAAATCGGATAGATATAAAATACGGTCAGCACGGAAAAGAACAGTGTCAACGCCCAGCCATGCTTTGCTTTTCTTACTGCGCTCACCTGATTGTCTGCGTTTTTTGCCATTACTGCTGTACCTCCTTACTTCTTGTCATACGGTTCTGTGCCATTGCGATTGCGGCCACAATGATAAAGAAGATCACTGCCTTCGCCTGGCCTGCGCCCTCCCATCCGGTCCTCGTGTAGAACGTCTCAAAAATATTGAGCGCGACCATCTGGGAACTGTTTGCCGGCTCACCGGCCGTCAGCGCAAGGTTCTGGTCAAACAGTTTGAAGGAGTTTGTCAGCGTCAGAAACGAACAGATTGTAATCGAAGGCATTACCATCGGAATCGTCACGTTCTTTAATACCTGCCAGTTGGTCGCCCCGTCGATTTTCGCGGCCTCGATCAGCTCTCCCGGCACATTCTGGATTCCTGCGATATAGATGATCATCATATATCCGATCTGCTGCCAGTTCATCAGCACAACCAGGCCCCAAAAGCCGTAAGCTCCGGAATAAGTAAGGGTTTTTCCGAAATTCGCGAGAATACCGTTCAACAGAATCTGCCAGATATAACCGAGCACGATACCGCCGATCAGATTCGGCATGAAGAATACGGTACGGAAGAAATTTGTCCCCTTAATTCCCTTTGTTAAGAGCATCGCAATGATAAATGCAAAGACATTGATGGTGAGCACCGATACCACCGTGAACAGTGCCGTAAACCAGAGCGCATGAAGAAACGTGGGGTCAGAAAAAATTCTGATATAATTTTTCAATCCTACAAATGTTGTGTCTGTTACTGTCGTGAATTCACAAAATGATAAATAGATACCCATAAGAAAAGGAACTATAAAACCCAATGTAAACGCCGCTATCGTCGGGAGTGCAAAAATAGGAAAATATCTCTTTATCGCTTTCTCCATAGTCTTCCATCCTCTCAAAAAATAGAGGGTGGGGCGCATCCTCCCCACCCTTTCGTTATTGTTCTATCTGCATACTAGTTGTTTACCGCCGCATACTCGGTTGCCCATCCCTCTACGAATGCGCTCTCAACTGCGGACCAGTCGCCGGTTCCCTGCGCGTACTCAAGCAGTGCGGAACCTACGCCGTTCTTCCAGTTCTCGGAAGGCATGGTGGTGAAGCACCATGTTACCGGGTATTTGCCTGCCGCCGTGTACGCAGCGTCTGTCTGAATAAATACGTTGTCAGCCACATAGCCGTCTGCAAAGGTGTCAAACGGAGTTGTGAATCCCATCACGTTTGCCATGGAGTCACGTCCCTCGTCAGAGGTGATCACCCAGTTTAAGAAATCCAGAGTCGCCTGCTGATCCTCAGCGGATGCCTTACTGTTTACACACCAGTAGTTCTCAGAACCTGTGCAGAGTCCCTGATTCTCCTCGCCTTCTACACCGATGTAGATCGGCATCATGCCCATATCCTCTGCGGCTACCATGTAACCGTTATCCTCGTTTGTCAGGTTGCCGTACTCCCAGGTACCGTTCTGGTAGAACACTGCCTCTTCCATACCGAACTCGGACTCAGCCTCGTCACCGGTCTTGCTCGAAAGAAGTCCTGCCTCGCAGGTAGCGTCGGTGATGTACAGATCCCACATCTGTTTGTAATTGTCAAGGTAAGTACCCTCGATGGCGTCGGTAGAACCGATTCCTTTCTCTTTGTACTCATAGAAGATCGGAAGGTTTGCAAGATGCGTCTTAAATCTCCAGTCGGAGGAACCGTCCATACCTGCCGAGGTAAATGCACCTTTCAGCTCATAGCCGAATGCGTCGTTAATCTCGTCTAATCTTGCCTGAATATCGTCTGCCACTGCCTTTAAGGTGTCGAAGTTATTGATCTCGTCAACGGAAGCGATTACCGCATTGTCTAACGTGCAGTAGTCGTTTAAGATTTTCTTGTTGTAGATGATGCCGTAGGTCTCGATTACATATGCGATACCGGAAACCTCACCCGCCTCATTTTTCAGCGCGTAGTCCTCGCTGGTCAGATGGGAGTAAATCTCCGATCCGGATAAATCCATGCAGTAATCTTTCCAGCTTGCAAGTCCGACCGGTCCGTTTACCTGGAACAGTGTCGGCGCTTCCTCTTTTACGATCTCAGACTTCAGGGTCTGCTCGTAAGTACCGTCTGCAGCCGTGATAACGGTAACCTCAACGCCGGTCTGCTCGGTGTATGTCTCTGCAAGGCTCTGCCATGCATCGTTCTGCTCCGGTTTGAAGTTCAGATAATACACGGAACCGCCGGATGCCGTCTGGCTTCCCGCATCTGCCGCACCGGCGTCTGCATCCGCACCGGCATCTGCACCTGCGTCCTGCTCTGTCCCTGCCGGAGCTGCCGGAGCTGCCGGGGTGGTGGAGCCGCTGTCTTCTGTCTTGTCGTCTCCGCCGCAGCCGGCAAATAATGTCGCTGTCATTGCGGTTGCAAGCATTACGGATAACACTTTTCTTTTCATAAAAATTACCCTCCTGAAAAATTTGTTCAACCTTGTTTTAGAACGTTTCCGGTAACATTACCGGTAACGTTTCCAGCTGATAGTCAAATTATATTGCTGAACGATGAAAAAAGCAATACCCTTTTGGCTTTTTCCATATTTTAGACAACTTTTCCACTATACTTTTGTATAATTTAGACAAAGGCTCTGATTCTCCAAACGTCCGCCCGCAATCGGTTGTAAATCATGCGGGATAATGCTAAAATTTAACTGTAACCAGCATATCCAGAAAGGTCCGTGAAGCTTATGAAAAAACTGATTCAGCAAAAGGCAAAACAATCCGCCCGCCGAATGCTCAGCTCCTGCAAATCGATTCTCTTTTCTGTGATTTCCGGTATCGCAGTCGGTTCCGTGGGAACGCTGTTCCACTTTTCCATGTCATTTGTGACACTGATGCGCGCCAAGAATCCGTGGCTGATTTTCCTGCTCCCCGTCGGCGGCCTGATGATTGTCGCACTTTATCATCTCTCACACAACGAGAAGGATTCCGGCACGAATCTTGTGCTTTCCGCCATCCATTCGGGGGATAATATTCCGTTTCGGATGGCTCCGCTCATCTTTATCTCCACGCTGATCACCCACCTGTTCGGCGGCTCCGCCGGACGGGAAGGCGCTGCGCTGCAGCTTGGCGGCAGCATCGGAAACGGCCTCGGCAGGCTGTTCGGCTTTGACGAGAAGGACAAGCATATCATGATTATGTGCGGCATGAGCGCGGCGTTTTCGGCGCTTTTCGGCACCCCGATGGCAGCCGCTATCTTTTCCATGGAGGTCGTCAGCGTCGGCATCATGCACTATTCCGCGCTGGTTCCGTGCGTGATCGCATCGCTGATTGCCCACGGCATCGCAGCTTCTCTCGGCGTTCCTGCCGAACACTTTTCCGTCGGCAGACTGCCGGAGTTTACCGTCGGCACGGCGGTTATCATCTCCGTCCTCGCCGTGCTCTGCGCCTTTGTCAGCATCGCATTCTGCATTTTGCTGCATCAGACCGAATCATTATATAAGAAGCTTTTCAAAAATCCCTATCTGCGGGCTGCCGCAGGCGGCTGCATTGTCATTGTCCTGACGCTTCTCGTGGGCGACCAGACCTACAACGGCGCGGGAATGGATATGATTTCCCGCTTTATGAAAGGCGGCGTAATTCCCGCCGCCTTTCTCCTGAAAATGATTTTTACCGCGCTCACCATCGGCGCGGGCTATAAGGGCGGCGAGATTGTCCCCACCTTTTTCACCGGGGCCGCCTTCGGATGCCTGTTCGGCAGCATCACCGGCTTTTCTCCCTCCCTGTGCACCGCCGTCGGGATGTCCGCCGTTTTCTGCGGCGTCACCAACTGCCCGATCACCTCATTGCTCATCAGCTTTGAGCTGTTCGGCTTTGACGGAATGCCCTATTTCCTTCTCTCTGTGGCTTTAAGCTACATGCTCTCCGGCTACTACGGGCTGTACCACAGCCAGAAAATTATGTACTCCAAATACCGGACAAACTACATCAACAAGCTGACCGAGTAGCGCCGTGCTGCCGCGGGTCCGCTACCCCCTTGCGGCGGGCTGCACGGTCTCGGAAAGCTGCGCGATCAAATCCTCATACCGGCAGAGCCCCTGTGCGCGCCATTCGCATGTTCCGCAGTTTTCCATAAAAAGCTCCGGCGTCATCGCCGCAAGCGCCTCCTCACAGAGCCTGCGGTAAGTGTAAATCCCGTTTTCCTCCAGATCAAACATCGCGATCACCCGGCGGTCCTTGTTCACCACCCGGTTCTGGTCCTGCGTGCAGCTGTCGTCCGCGCCGTGGTTCGGACAGTCCGCGCAGATCAGATCCGGCTGTGCCACGAGGCGCAGGCGCTCGTCGGGATTTTCCCTGAGTCTCGTCACAACCGCCGTCATGTTTTCGCAGAATGCCCCGCTGTAACCTTTTCCTTCGTAGAGCGCCGTGCAGATAATGTGATGCGCCCGAAATTTTCGTTCTGTTTCCATCTCGTCTCTTTCCCTTTCCCCGATGCGGCTTTTGCCGAATTTAAACCCTATATGCGCGCGCAACCCGCCTTTGACCCGTCCTCTAACAGCTTTCCGGACGACAGCGCCCTGCGGATCGGCAGAGACACGACATATGCGCCTGCAACGGATACCGCATCCTTCAAAAGATACGGCATTGATACCGCAAGAAACGACGCCGGAAACGGCGTGGACGCCACGACGGAGAATTGAAGGACGCCGCACAGATGGCACACGGCAAGTCCCGCAAATCCGGGTGCCAGGCAAAACAACGCACGACGCCCCACGCCGAGTCCGCAGAGAGCCGCAAGGAACAGGAATCCCCAGAGAAAGCCGCCGCTGTAGCTCACCAGCCATGACGGCCCCCCTGTCATCCCCGCAAACACCGGAACGCCGACGGTCCCGATCAGAAGATAGAGCGCCGCGGAGGCCGTTCCGCGCTTCGCCCCAAGCACATAACCGCACAGGGCGACCGCAAAGGTCTGCAGTGTCACCGGCACACCGGTCGGCATCGGAATTGTCAGGATGGACAACACGCTCAAAACAGCCGTAAACATCCCCACGGTCACAATTGTTCTGGTTGAAATTTTCATACGTTTTTCCTCGTTTCCGTTAAAATGGCTGCCGCTCCCGCTCTCTCTCTCTGCGGCTGCCGCGGCATAAATCGATTCGTTCCCCTCAGCGGGCAGGGGCAAAAATCGGCTCTTCTCCGACCGTGTGTCCCTTGATCCGCTGAGGGTATCATAACCGTATTGTTCTCAATTGTCAACCGTTTTGTGTTTGTTGGTTTACATTTTGTCCGGCATTCACGGACAGGCGCGGTTTTTCCCGAACATAATATCGTAGTTAATGCTCCGGTAGAATATCTCTTCCGCCTCCGTCTGCGTCAGATCGAAGTTCCCGAGCAGCCACATGACTTTCGCGATCACGGACTCTAAGGTCATATCGTAGGATTCCAGGAAGCGGCAGTACCGCTTCATATCGTGCCCCACCTCGTAGACCGTCATATCACTGCCCTCATGCGCCACCTGCGTCGCCATGACCACCAGCTTTTCGGGGTACTGCCGGCACAGCCGGTAAAATTCCTCCGCGATCGAGCGCGGGATCCCGCCCACGCCGAAGCTCTCCACAATAATACAGTCGTACGCCTCAAAAATGCTGCGCAGGATCTCCGGCCGGATGCCCGGGATTAATTTTATAAGAAATACGTTGCCGTCAAGCTCCTCATAAAACCGCGCCTCCCCCTCGCAGGGAAGCATCGGGATATAGCGCATAATAACGCCGTCCTGTATGACTGCAAGACAGGGGTAATCGATACTCGAAAACGCATTGTAGCTTTTTGAACGCACCTTTTTCGCTCTCGTCCCCGCAATCACTTTGCCGTCAAACACGATAACAACCCCCTGCGACGCGTCGTCCGACGCATAGCGGAAGCTGTCGAGCAGATTGGACTTGGCATCGGTGATCTCCAGATTAATCGGTTTCTGCGCGCCCGTGATCACAACGGGCTTTCCCGTATTCTGAATCATATAAGAAAGCGCCGCCGCCGTGTACGCCATGGTGTCCGTGCCGTGCGCGATCACAAACCCGTCATAGGCATCGTAGCGCTCACGGATTGCCGCCACCATCTTCTTCCAGTGCCGCGGCTCCATGTTTGAGCTGTCCAGATTTAAAAGCGGAAGCACGGAAATCTCACAGATTTCCTTCGCCTGCGGGATAAAAGACAGCAGCTCCTCCGGCGTAATCTGCGGCTTTAATCCGTTCTCCGACGTCTTTGACGCAATCGTTCCCCCTGTCGCAATCAGCAGAATCTTTTTCTTCACCGCTTATTCCTCCTCCGTGTCAAGCAGTCTGCGGATATCCGCAAGCAGCGCATCTACATGCTCCTCTTTTGTCGCCCAGCAGGTACAGAACCGCACTGCGCTGTGAGTCTCATCCACCCGCGCCTGATACGCCCAGGTATACGTTTCCGAAAGCTTTAAAAGCGCCGCGTCCGGCAGAATCGGAAATTGCTGATTGGTCGGCGAGTCTATGTAGAATCGAATGCCGATTTTTGTTAATTCATCTTTTAATTTGTCCGCCAATCTCGCTGCATGTGCGGAGATCTCCTGGTATCGGTTCTCCTCAAACAAGGTCAGGAACTGGATTCCCAGCAATCTTCCCTTCGCAAGCATCCCTCCGCGCTGCTTGATGTTATAACGAAAATCCTGTTTTAATTTTTCCTCTGTGATGACCACTGCCTCGCCGAACAGCGCTCCCACCTTTGTCCCGCCGATGTAAAACACATCCGTGAGGGCTGCGATATCCGCAAACGTCATATCGTTCTCTCTGCTGGCAAGCCCGTAGCCAAGACGCGCCCCGTCCAAAAACAGATAGAGCTCCCGCTCCCTGCAGACCTTATAAAGCGCCGCAAGCTCCTCCTTTTTATAAATCGTTCCGAGCTCGGTCGGATTCGAGATATAGACCATTTTGGGCTGCGCCATATGCTCAAAACTCTCATCCGCGCGATGATCATCCGCATATGCGGCTACCTGCTCTGCGGTAAGCTTCCCGTCCGGCGTCTCTATGACAAGGCACTTGTGCCCACAGGCCTCCAATGCCCCGGTCTCATGGATATTGATATGGCCGCTTGACGCCGTGATCACTCCCTGATAATGGCGCAGCGCCGCGGAAATCACCGTGACATTCGTCTGTGTTCCGCCGACCAGAAAATGGACCGCAGCCTCAGGCGCAGCGCAGAGCGCGCGGATTTTGTCCGCCGCTGCCGCGCAGTACGCATCCTCGCCGTAGCCCGGCGTCTGTTCCAAATTCGTCTCTGCCAGCCGCTCTAAAATCGCGGGATGGCAGCCCTCCGTATAGTCACTGTTAAAACGTATCACTTTTCTTTTCCCCTTTCTCCGTTTTCATCTTAAAACAAAAACGGCGGGATGGCAACCTGCAAATGCCCTGCCAGAAGCAGCTGTCCGATGACATTGTTAATCGTATGGACGCCGGGATGGTTTAAATCCTCCCGTTTGAAATATCTTTTGACGCCGTACGCCACACGCACAAACCGGTGTCAACAAGCTTTTTATTTTCTTAACATTTTTCCATGAAATAGAGCCGAGAACCAAAATCCTGGAAATACCGCACCGCATCGCTGTAGCCGGTTCCCCCGAAGGCCTGCTTTAAATGCACCCCGGCGTACATCAGCATCCCGCCGGACGCTCTGCAGTCCTCCGTCTCGCCGTCCATCTTCACAAATTTCGCCACCAGATTGTGCATCAGCGAATCCTGCTTTATATGCACCGGCGCCACCGTGTTCACCAGGTCCCCGAAATTTTTCACGTTATATTTCAGCTTGCGGTTATAGAACCGGTAATCCGCATCGGGATCTAAGCCCTTTGCTTTATAATACTGAAACTGCGTATTCGGCGTTACTAATTTCTGCATCAAAAGGCCGACGGCTTTTGTCCTATCCTCCGAGACACAGGTCCACTCCATCACATTTCCGCCGTCAGAAAACAGCACACTTCCGGACGCCCCCGGCGCATCCCCGGCCGTAAAGCTTCTGCCGCGGTAA
>CAJTOI010000014.1:0-37163 GCA_910577925.1 uncultured Roseburia sp. | reverse complement strand
GTAAAATGCTCCCCACTGCAGCGCCCTCCGCCATTTCTTATACAGTGCAATCTGCTCCTTTACCGCATCCCGCTCCTCTTTGCCCATGTCGCAAAAATTACATTCATAGCCGCAGACCCCAAAGGCCGCCACATGAAACCGCGTCTCAAGCGGCGTTATGCGCAGAGTCTGATGGTTCGGACAGGCCGACACATGCGCGCTTATCACCGACATCGGATAGCCGTAGCTGTAGCCGTTCTGAATCTCGGCACGGCACAGCGCGTCGGTGTCATCGCTGGCCCATATCTGCGGAAAATAACACAAAATCCCCAGATCGAAACGGTTGCCCCCAGCGGAACAGCCCTCAAACAAAATTTTCGGGAAACGTTTCACCAGCGCATCCATACAACGGTAAAGTCCCAGCATATAGCGGTGTGCCGTCTCCCCCTGCCGCCCGGGCGTAAGATTTCCCGAAAAATAGTCGCTGAAGGTACGGTTCATGTCCCATTTTACATAGGAAATATCGGCGGACGAAAACACCTCGCTCATCTTCTCAATCACAAAATCCTGCACCTCTCTGCGGGTCAGATCCAATATCCGCTGGTTTCTGCCCTCCGAATGCTTCTTTCCCGGAATCTCCACCGTCCAGCCCGGGTGCTCGGCATAAAGCCTGCTGCTCACATTTACCATCTCCGGCTCCACCCAGATCCCGAAGTCGAGTCCCATCGCTTTGATTTTATCTGCAAGTCCGGCAAGGCCGCCGGGAAGCTTTTTGGGATTTACCTCCCAGTCTCCCAGCGAATGGCTGTCATCGTTCCGCTCGCCAAACCAGCCGTCATCCATGACAAACAGCTCAATGCCGGCCTCCTTCCCTGCCTTTGCCAGAGACAGCAGCTTTTTCTCATTGATGTCAAAATAGGCCGCCTCCCAGCTGTTTAAGAGCACCGGACGCTCCTTATGCTTCCACTCGCCCCGGACAATATGCTCTCTGACAAACCGGTGCATACACTGGCTCATTCCGTTATATCCCTCATGGGAAAATGCCATGACCGCCTCCGGCGCCTCAAAGCTCTCCCCCGGCGCAAGCTGCCAGGAGAAAAACTCAGGATTGATTCCTGCGACGAGACGCAGCTTTCCATAGCTGCCTGCCTCCGCCGCCTCGTAGTGATTGCCGCTGTAAATCAGATTAAAGCCGTAGCACTCCCCCGCATCCTCCGTAGTGCCGCATCCCGCCAGCATCACAAACGGATTCGCGCGGTTTGAGGAGGTTCCGGTGCGCGAGCTGTTCACATGCCGCCCCGCGCCGATGCGGTGGTCGAAACGGCGCATCTCGCGCGCCCACGCCCCGTTAAAGGTAGAAAACACATAGTCCGACGTGTCAAAATCCAGCTGCATACTCATCAGGCGCTTTATCTGCACCTCTTCCCCGCTCTCATTGACAAGGCGCGCACTCCGCGCAATCACATCACAATCCTCATAGACATAATAGCGCAGCTCCAGAAGGAGCCCGCGGCCCTCCTCCGCCGTTCTGCTGTTTTTATCCCGCAGCACGACGCAGAGGGTCTCGACCCTCTGCTCCTCGTCATAGGAGCCAGGCAGCTCCCGATACGGCTCCTTTCCCACCGCAATCGAAAAGGAGTCAAACACGAAATCCGAAGTCATGCTCCCGTCGCCGTAGACGATCTCCACAAACGGCTCCCTGATATCCCCTTTTCCGCATGAGGACATCTCAAGCCGCATGTCCTCAAGTGAAAATTCCGGGTGCTCCCCGTCATAGAGATTCGTGTTGCCCGGCGCAAAGGCATGCTTTTCAAAAAGCGCCTCCTCGCATCCCTCCTGCATGCGGATTTTTCTGCCGTAGTAGAGATGCTCTAACTGCCCGGTGCCAAGCACCCGAAAGCCATAGGAGGTGTGTTCCGTATCAAGCGCAAAAAAGCCGTTCCATTCCCGAATCATACGCCGCCTCCCCGTCTCTCCTTTACCTGCCGTGCGATCTCTTCCACCCGCTCCTCTGTGAGCGTGTATTTTTTATGGAACACAACCACGGCTGCCAAAAGTCCCACGATCGGCACAAGCGTCATCGTCATGCGCAGTCCCACGACGGAGGAGACTGCCACCGCCGCATCCGCGGCCGCAGAAGCCGTATCCACCTCGTCGCTCAGATGAAACACCGTCAGGCAGATGGACGCTATCAGCGCCGCCACGCCGGAGGCCAGCTTTACGACAAAGGTCTGCATCGAAAAAATCACGCTCTCGTCACGCCTGTTATTTTTCAGCTCCCCGTAATCCACGGTATTCGCAAGAAACACGGTCGTCAGCACCGTGAGCATTCCGTTCGCGCAGAAGATAAAGAAGCCGGGGATAAACAAAAGCACTACGCTCGACATATTTGTAAAAGCCAGCGCCAGCAGGCTCACATAACCCACAATCGCCATTCCGAGGCTTAAGTAAAATACCTGCATCGTGTTTAAAAATCTGCGGAGCAGCGGGAAGAACAGCATCATTGACAGAATCTGTATCGCACCGCCGAAGGTGTTGAACAGCGTATAGCTGTTATACCAGCCCTCCCCGCCGAAATCGTATTTAAAAAAGTAAATGACCAAATTCGACGTGATATAAATCGAGCAGTTGATCAGTACGATCGTGACAACAACAGCCATCGCCTGGTCGTTTTGCAACAGCGCCTTAAACATTTGTCCGACGGAGGGCGAATCTACGTCCACCGTGGATTTTTCCCTGATATTGACACAGGTAGCGGTGATAAACAGCACGAACACGATGGCGACGGCAAGCGCAAACCACTTGAAGCCGTCCCGCTCTGCTCCGTTTCCGAGCATCATAACGCAGGGCATCGTGATAATCGTAACGATGGCGGAGCCGACACCGGCGCAGGAGCGCGCCAGCGTAGATAAGCTCTCCCGTTCCCTGCCGCCCTCGGTGAAAGCCGGAATCATCGACCAGTAAGGAATATCCATCATTGTGTAGGTCACGCCCCACACGATATAGGTAACTGCCGCATAGGCCACAAGCCCCGGGCCGTCTAAGGCCGGCGGCGCCGCAAACATCACAAAGAGCACAACCGCATTTAGAATCGTACCAACAAAAAGCCAGGGACGGAATTTTCCCCATTTTGTTCGGGTCTTTGCCACCAGCACGCCCATGATCGGATCGTTAAACGCGTCAAACACGCGGGCCGCCATCAGAATCACTCCCATCGCGATTGCGCTCACTCCCAGAATATCCTGATAATAATACAGTATGTAGCTCGCAGAGAGCATATATACCATATCCTTGCCCACCGCCCCAAGACCATAAGATACTTTCTCTTTTCCTGTCAGTTTCATCTCTTTGCCTCCTTTGCCTGCATCGCAAGCTCCACGACGCGGTACGCGCCGTCATAGATCCCCGCCGCCTTATTCGCAACAATATTGTCACACATATCCTTCAAATAATTTCCGTCCTCCAAAAAAAGCTCCAGCATCTGAATCGTGTGCGGAATATCGCGGCACTCTAAGGTTCCGTCCCCGATCTCGGCCGAGTGGATCGCTCCCCACTGCTCATGCCCGCCGACACGCTTGATAAAGAGCTTCGGCACCGGGTAAAACGCCAGCTCGCTCGGCTTCGTCACCAGCACATCACAGCTGCGCATCAGCAGGTTCGTGCAGTAGACCGCCTCAAAGATATTTTTGTGCCAGAAGCCGTGCACGCCCTTCACGTCTCCCGTCAGCGCCTCCCGCGCGAAACGCTCCGTCTCGCTCCAGCTGTCAAAATGCTCCCGTGAGACTGCCGCAAGCCCCGGTATCTCCTTTATGAGTTCCTCCCACACATTGCGGTAGTCGCCCACATTGACGCAGATCGCCGCCCGCTTTTCCCGGATGGCCGGCAGCAGCGATTTTATGATCGCCGCAAAAATCTCCTTCTGCGCTCCTGCTCCACCGATGGTGAGAAGAAAGCGCATCGGCTTCCCCTCCGCCTTTCTCGCACAGCGCGCCGCGCAGTCTGACTCAATATTTGCAACCAGCTCATGGTCAATATAATGCCCGGTGTATACCAGATCCTCCTCCGGCATCGGCTTTAGTACATCTTTTCCCTGCATTCCGTTTAAAATGCGGTAGCCCTGGTAAGCGTAATGCGTCTGAATCGTGTGGACGCTCCCCTCCGCAAAATGAAGCGCCATCGGCCAGTTGTCAGGAATCGCGTTCACGACATGATGCATCCCAGCGTGAACCGCGGCCTGCGCCGGCCACACATGGGTAGCCACCACCGGAATATCCTTCGGGATATTGGCATACACCGGCGCCATCAGCTCCGCATTTTTCTGATCTGCGGCATTGTAGCTCAGCTTGCGGAAGCCCTCGTAATTCATCGGCTCCCAGACTAATCTGTTAAACAGCCTGCTCTTTCCGGAGAGCCTTGAGCCGAGCGAATACAAATCATTCTGCGCACCGATGACCTTGGTGCAGGTGGTCTGCCGGTAGGAATTTAAGTCCATCCAGTAGGGCGTATAACCCATGGACTTCGCCGCAGAGGCGATCGCCATGGAAATACGGTAATGTCCGAAGCCCATGCGGATGTTTCCGACGATAATGCCCCGCTCTCTGTCAAACTCTTCTCTTTGCGCCTTTGCCGCCGGATCATAATGGGCGTTCTGCGCAGGCTCCCCGACTAAAATATTGCGAACGCCAAGCAGATCTCCGATATAAGGATTCTTCTCGATCGCGACCGGATAACTCGCCTTTGAGTCATCCCCGAATTTTTTCGCATATTTTTTCTTTGATTTTACCGCCTTTCGGTAGGTTCCCGCCGTCATCGGGTTCCCGAAGATCACCTTTGATTTTTCTGCCATTTTCCCTCTCTCCTTTTCTTTCTCACACAGATACCCGTCACATCCCCTGCAAAGGAGCGCCGGCATGTGCATCCTCCTTCGCATGCGCCGTAAAGGTAAGCCGCACCGGCTCTGTCTGGCTGTTTGTGATCACAAGGGTCACGCTGCCGCTCTCCCCTGTGGTTTTTATATAGGTTCCTCCCATTCCGCCCTGCAGCGCCGCCGTCCCGGGACCGATCAGCTCCGCCGGCCCCTCGAGCTCAAACGATACCGGTTCGCTGAAAAAGCTTAATACATTTCCGTTCTCATCGCGGGCCTCAATGCGGACTGCCGCCACATCATAGGTCGTCCTCTCACACAGCTCGGTGTGGTCTGCCTTCGCAAAAAGCCTTACCTCATGCATCGGCTCCTTTTTGACGACAGCCGCGACCTCGCCGTCTTTTATAGCCTCGAACCGGTAAGTCGTGGATGCTCCGCCCCAGTCGCCCACATATTTGTTGTAGAGCGCTACGGCCTGTTCCGGCTTCATGTGATAGCGAAGTATCATCTTAAACGCCGTCACGTAAACGGATTTCGGCAGATTCGACATTCCAAATCTCGCCACCGCATTTAAGATATCCTTGACGCCGCGCTCCTGGGCCGGTGCAAAATTTTCTCCTTCCGCGATAGCGTTCCCGATAAAATCATCGACTAACAGCGGGCCGTGGGAAAGATGTTTCCAGACGGAATCACCCTGCCTGTACTCCTTGATAAAGCAATCGTTTTTATACATTTTTACGCTGTCCGCATTTGTAAAAATATAGGTTTCGCCGCGGTTGCAGCCCGGATGCTCCCCGATATCCATGGATGAACCAAGCACCAATACCGGCTCTTTTTCCTGCTGGCAGGCGTACACTGCCGCCGCAAGCTTCGGGTTGCGGAACATGTCGAGCACCCCGTGATAGCAGATGCGGTCGCCGCTTCCGAAATCCTTGTGCGTGTTGTAGTCAAACATACACCAGCCGAAGCTTCCGGCGATATCCGCCTCCCCGGCCGCAGCGTCTAATACCCGCACGTGGCGCATCGCGTGCTCTACCCGGTGCTCCTCCCAGTCAAAGGCCTTCGTCGGATACATATGGCCGTTGTACTCGCTGATCAGATAGGGTTTTCCCATATCGGAGGTGACGTCTCGTTTCCGCTCGCAGCCCCTGTTTTTTCCCGCGTGCACAAAGTCATTGTAGGTGTACACATCCTCGAGCAGGCTGCTCTTTTTGTGGGCGCGGACGCCGCCGGTCGGCCGCGTCGGGTCTAACGCATGCGCCGCCGCATTTGTTTTTTCATAAAACGCGTCGTCATCCTGCGACTCGTTGATGCGCACGCCCCAGAGGATAATAGAGGTGTGATTGCGGTACTGCGTCACCATATCCTTCACATTGCGGACTGCCTGCTCCTTCCATGCCTCGTCTCCGATGTGCTGCCAGCCGGGAATCTCGGTAAATACCAGAAGCCCGATCTCGTCACAGCGCTCAAGAAAGTAGTGCGACTGCGGATAGTGCGAAGTCCGCACCGCGTTGACACCGAGCTCGTATTTTAAGATATCCGCATCCATTTTCTGCATGGCTTCCGGCATCGCATACCCCACATAGGGATAGCTCTGATGGCGGTTTAAGCCCCGCAGTTTTAGCTTCCTGCCGTTTAAGTAAAATCCGTCCGCCAGGAACTTTGCGCTCCGAAAGCCCGTCGTAACGACTGTCTCATCCACCGGGACGCCCGCCACAAGCAGCTCTGTTTTCACCTCGTACAGCTTCGGCGCATCCACATCCCAGCGCTCGATATCCTCCGCCGGAAAATGAAGTTCTGCCGCAGTCCCCGATATCTCCCGCTCCCCGAGCGGGCGGTAAGCTTCCTCCCCACGCTGCCTTATGCTCTGGCGGAGCGTGGCCTGTCCGACTGCTCTGCTTACCGCGATCTGCGATACGATTTCCCAGCCGTCCCTCTCCTGCTCTCCCCGCACAAAGGCGTCCTCTATGTAACTCTCATTTCTGGCTTCAATCCACACCTCTCTTGTAAGTCCGCCGTAGGTCATATAATCGACCACAAATCCAAACGGCGGAATCCCCGGCCTCTCCCTGCTGTCCACCCGGACTGTCAGTATATTTTCCCCCTCCCAGAGGACTTCTCCGCTGACGTCCATCGTAAAAGCCGTGTAGCCGCAGTGGTGCTCTCCCACCTTTTTCCCGTTCCAGTATACCTCTGCGTCATGAGCCGCGCCGTCTATCGTGAGAAGGATTTTCTTTCCCTTCCACGTCTGCGGCAGTTCCACTGTCCTGCGGTAGCCGCTCACCATCTGATAGCAGCTTTCATCAAAATAGTGCAGCGGCGTTTCCCGCACCGTGTGAGGCAGGCGGACCTCATCAAGCCCCTCATCCGCAAATTCCCGCTGCGTCATCTGCTCCGTAAACCGCTCCGCAAATTTCCAACCGTCGTTTAAATAGATCCGCTCACTCATAATGCTCCTCCCCGCCCTCTCTGACACTGATTCCGTTTACGAGAATGTCCACGACCGCGTCTAATGCGTCCTGAAATGAGATCTGGTTCTGAAGCAGAACATCCCGCCGGAAAAACTGCTCGAGCGACGCCTCTAACATCACCTTGACAATCGGTATCGGCACCTCGCGTATCACTCCCTCGCGCATTCCCTGCTCCATCAGGCTGATAGTGGTCTCCCAGCCGGTCTCAAGCCGCAGCTCCACCTGCCTGTATATTTTGGGATATTTGTCCCGCAGCAGATACAGCTGGCGAAAATCCAGATCTTTGTACCCTTCCGGCAGCACCCCCATAATTTTCCGAATCTTCTCGACGGTGTTCAAAGACGCATCCTCTACCACCGCCTGCTCCTCCTGTTTGATAGAGTCAAACATGTAGTCCACCATTGTAAGAAACAGGGATTCCTTATCCCGAAATACGGTATAGATCGTCTTCTTGCTCATCCCGAGCGCCTTCGCCACATCGTCCATCGTGAATTTCAGTCCCTTCTGGGAATATACCTTGATCGTCCCCTGCAAAATCGTCTCTTTCAGTTCCATTTTTCCTCTCATTCTGCCGCCGCGGCCGCTTTCCGGGATCGTTTCCCACTGTTCGGAAACTCTTTTTTCATTTCCGGTTTCCTATATTGTACCACCCGTTTTTGAGACACGCAAGAAACTAAATTCACAAAAACAGTTTCCTGTTTTTATCGAAAACTGCCAAAAGATTGCATTTGCTGCTTTTTTTATAGTATAATGAAACGAAGAAAATTTACGGAAACGAGAGGAATATGATGAATCAGGGAAACGAACACATCCGGCAGATTTTAGAACAGATTGAACGGGGAACACTCTCCGCCGAGGAAGGCTACACCCGGCTGAAACTTGCGCCGTTTGAAGATTTGGGTTATGCGAAGGTGGATCATCACCGGCCGGTGCGCCAGGGCGCCGCCGAAGTCATCTACGGGGCTTCCAAGACGAAAGAACAGATGGAGGGCATCATACAGAGCCTCTTGCTGCACTGCCCCGAAAATATTCTTATCACAAGACTCTCGGCCGAATCCGCAGATTATCTCGCAAAACGGTTTGACCTGTTTTACGACAATGTATCGAAAATCGGCATCGTAAACCGGCGGGAACATGTGACGGCAAAAGGCTTTATTGTCGTTGCCACCGGCGGGACAAGCGATATCCCGGTCGCGGAGGAGGCGGCGCTCACCGCAGAGACACTCGGAAACCGTGTTGTACGCCTTTACGATGTGGGCGTCGCCGGGCTGCACCGCCTTCTCTCGAATCTGGAAGTCGTCGGCGGCGCAAACGCGATTATCGCCGTCGCCGGAATGGAAGGCGCACTCGCAAGCGTTATCGGCGGCCTCTCGGACTGCCCCGTCATCGGGGTTCCCACCAGCATCGGCTACGGCGCAAGCTTTCAGGGCGTCTCCGCGCTGCTTTCCATGTTAAATTCCTGCGCCAGCGGAGTTTCCGTGGTAAATATCGACAACGGCTTCGGCGCCGGTTATCTTGCGAGCATGATCAATCACATCGGCGGCTGACAGACTGTCCGCCGTCTCATCATACAAGGAGAATTTTTATGAAAACACTTTATCTGGAATGCAATATGGGAGCTGCCGGGGATATGCTGATGAGTTCGCTCTATGAGATATGCGGGCAGCGGGATTCGTTTCTCGAAAAAATGAACCGGCTTTTCGCCGCAGACGGGCTTACGCTTCGGGCAGCCGCCACCGCAAAATGCGGCATCTGCGGCACGCATATGGAGGTATCGATAGGCGGCGTCACAGAGAATGCAGATGAGCCGGAGGACGCACATCACCACGAGCACGGCGATTCCCATCATCACGAGCACTCCCACGAGCACGGCGATTCCCATCACCACGAGCACTCCCACGAACACGGCAATTCCCATCATCATGAGCACTCCCACGAGCACGGCGATTCCCACTCTCACACCTCCTACGCCGCCGTTCTCGCGCAGATTAAGCGGCTTGACCTGCCGGAGCAGGTTAAGACAGACGCCGCGGCCGTCTACCGCCTGATCGGCGAGGCGGAGGCAAAGGTGCACGGCACCTCCTTAGAGCAGATTCATTTTCATGAAGTCGGCACGTTAGACGCGCTGGCCGATGTGGTCGGCTGCGCGCTGCTCATCCACCTTATCGCACCGGAACGCATCTTAGCCTCCCCGGTACACGTCGGAAACGGCTTCGTCAAGTGCGCGCACGGCGTTCTCCCGGTACCGGCCCCCGCCACGGCCGAGCTTTTAAAGGGGATTCCGTTCTATACCGGCTCCGTCACCGGCGAGCTCTGTACGCCCACCGGCGCGGCCCTGCTCAAGTACTATGCGGAAAAATTCTGCGCGATGCCGGCTCTCGCCCCCACCGCCATCGGCTATGGGATGGGGAGCAAAAATTTCGAGATCGCCAACTGTCTGCGCGCGTTTCTCGGAGAGGCAGACGCGGAGGAAGACGGCGATGAACCGAAGGAGGACGGCGGTTTCGCCTACGACGATAAGATTCTCGCCGTCTCCTGCAACATCGACGATATGACCGGGGAAGCGATCGGGCTCGCCACGGAGATCTTTCTTGCCGCCGGTGCGCTTGACGTCTACACAACGCCGATACAGATGAAGAAAAACCGCCCCGGCGTGCTCCTCACCTGTATCTGCGAGCTCTCTGACCGGGACAAATTCACCGGGCTGTTTTTCCTGCACACCTCCACGAGAGGCCTGCGCTTTCAGACCTTTGAGCGCGCCAAGCTGGAATCCACCTTCGAGGCCCGCCCTACCTCTTACGGAAATATACGCGTCAAGAAGAGCACCGGCTACGGCATCAAAAAGGAAAAACCGGAATTTGAGGATTTAAAGACCGTCGTTTTGAAAAACGAATGCGCGGTCTCCCTAGAAGATGTCGCAAAATCAGTCCGATAAGCGGTCACCAGCATCTGAATTTTCAGACGCACCGACATCCGTGTAAAAAGGCGGTCTCCGGCACCCTGTGCCAAAGACCGCCTTGCGGCATTTACGTTTCAGTACATCGAAGCTATCTTTTTTGCTTTTTCTTTCAGAATGTTTCTTGCCTCGACCGGTTCAATAATTTCAACATATTCCCCAAAGGAAAGCAGATATCGAAACGTCCAGTCACTGAGCTCGTATCGAAAAGTTACTTCCAGCGCACCGTCCTCTAATCTTTTGATATTCTTCTCCTGAAATTCATCATAAACTTTATACGCGATTTTTTCTGAAAAATGCAATACGAACAGGGGCGTATTATTCGCTTCCTCACAGACAGGCGTAATGGAGTAATCCTTCGGCAGTTCACGGTCGAATAACTGATCCGTGATTTGAAGTTCCCTTATGCGGGACATTTTAAACGTGCGGATATCATTTCTGTTCCTTGAGTAGGCAACAAGATACCAGGCATGTGATTTAAACACTAATTTAAGCGGCTCCACAATCTGCTTCGTCACCGCAAGCTCCGTATTAAAATAAGTGAATGTAATCACATATTTATTGATGATTGCGCGTTCTAAAACGGTAATCCGATTCCGTTCTTCCTCGGGGCTTCCCCAATATGAAAAATCAATTTCCAGCCACTCAGACTGCAGATTGTGACGAAACAACCCGGCAACTTTGTTTAATGCTCTGTCTGCGTCCGGATAATTTGACGACTTTAAAATCTGCAGCGCCTGTATCATATTGTTTTGCTCCGCTTTCGTAAAATAGGACTTGTCCAGCGAAAAGCCCTGTAATAACGACAGTCCTCCGCCATACCCTTTTTGCGACGTAATCGGTATGCCCGCAACCGAAAGTATGTTGATGTCCCTGTAGATTGTGCGGGCGGAAACGCCGAGTTCTTCTGCCAGCCGTTTCGCCGTTATACTCTCATGTCTTAACAGAAGGAACACCATTTGAATCAGTCTGTCTATCTGCAACACATGCCCTCCCCGAAATAGTTGTCATGCAAAACGACTGCGCACGTATGACAGCAGGCAGTCCGCATTCTTCCTGCCGACAATGATGCGGTTGCAAAAATCCTACTCCTCATCGATTGTCAGCGTGCCGGGGCGCACCGAGAGCGCCACACTGCTGCGGTCCGCCTTATACATCTCAAGCAGAAGCGTCCAGAGCTGATGAATCTTTGACGCCAACACCGCAGACGTCTCGATGCTGTGCGGCAGCAGCGTGTGCAGATCAAAAAAGCGCACCCCCATCGGCGGAATAAATACCATATTGCTGGTCTTTACCTTATCCTCCGAAGTTCGAATCAGTTCATAGGTAATCATGCAGAAATCCGTATCGCGGCTCCTGCAGTGATAGGAGACGTAACACTCGTCCACGGTCCACACCCCGTCTTCCTCGGTTTCCACCGGCTTTTCCGACGCGTCATTCCCCTCGGTGGTCTGCACCTCAAGCGTCCATTTTAACTTCCCTTCCTTCGTCTCCTGAAGAAATTCCGTAAGCTTATGACACAGCTCTTCCTGCTTCATTACAGCAAATCTCCTTTCTGTCTTTCCCAAAATATCCAATCACACAAACCCATGCCGGCCCGGTCGGCCGTCTTTCCCGGCCGACCCGAGACGGCTAATCTTCAAGCACCGGCACATTCTCCCCGCTCCCGACTTTGCCCTTTGACATGTCTTTCGTACCTCCCTGATTTCCGCTATCCGCAAAGTCATATCCGCATCATTTCTGCGGTTTCGCCTGTCTTTTCACAGGCCGCTCTTATTGATATCTGAAAAATCCCATTTTCTGATTCAGCTCCCCGGAAAGCGTCTTTAAACTTCCCGCCACCTCGGCGAGCATATTGATCGTTGCGTTCAGTTCCTGCATGGAAGCCGTCGTCTGCTCCGCAGAGGCCGCATTTTGCTGCGAAATCGCGGACAAATTGGTGATCACTTCCATTACCTGAGCCCTCGCGCTGTCGCAGACATCCGCATTGCCCCGGATCATTTCGGTTCCCTCTTTTGACTTTGTAATTCCGCTGTTTACCGCATCGAAGCGCATCTTTGTGTCATCCAGTTTTTCCTGCTGCTCCTTAATCAGTGTCTCGGCCACACGCATAGCCTGCACGGTCTCTTCCGACTCGTCCTGCAGGGTTCGCACAATCTTTTGGATTTCCGTTGCGGCCTCGTCCGACTGTACCGCCAGGTTCTGAATCTCCGACGCCACCACGGCGAACCCTTTTCCGGCCTCCCCCGCACGCGCAGATTCAATGGACGCATTCAGCGCCAGAAGGCTTGTCTGGTCCGTGATATACGTGATCAGGGATGCCGCCTCGCTGATTTTTTGAATCGAGGTATCGGTCAGACGTATCTGTTTTGCGATCCGCGCGATCGCTTCCGTCGTGCGGTCGTTGGAATCGCTCAGCTCCCGCATCGTCGCCGCGGAGGCGTCGCCCGCGTTTCTCATGTCCGCCGAGGTATCGGTCAGACTGCCCGCATTCCCCACGATGCTTTCAATAACCTGTCCCATCGTGCTGATCTCCGCGGACGCGTTCTGGATTTCACCTGCCTGTGAAACGGCGCTCTTGGAAATATCCTCCACGGCGCGGCTGATCTCGTTCGCTGCGGCGCTCGACTGTCCCGCCATCTCATCCAGCGAGGTTCCGGACGCATACAGCGTATCGGCCGACTCCTTTAACCCGGACACAATCTCGCCAAGCCGCTCCACCAGCTGCGTCATGGCAGAACCCATCTCTCCGATCTCATCCGTCCGTTTTATGACATGCGGATCGACGGAAACGGCCAGATTCCCGTCCGCAAGCGTCCGCAGGGAGTTTCTGACACTCACCAGACAGCCGGCGATTCTCCTCGCCATTCCGAAACCGAACAGGGCGGCAAAGATCAGTATGACGACGCCCACAATCCCGATATTTCTCGTCTTGCCCGCAATAAATTCCGTGACATCCCGCGAGGGCTCTCCCGCAAACACGATGCCGACAACGGAGTTGTCCGGATTGCGCAGAGGGACATAACATGCGAAATAATTCTCGTCATTTATCACGATGTCCGTCGTCGTATAGGTATTGCCCGCGCGAATCGTCTGCCACACTTCATCGGAGACGTCCGTCCCGACAATCCGCTCGTTTGTTCCGCTGTCCACAAGCGTCGTCAGCTTTCTGGTTTTGCCGTAACAGATCGTTATCGCCGAAGAAGACTCCCCCGCAAAAGAGTCTATCTCCTCCATCCGCTCCGACAGATTCACGGAACCCTTCCAGAGCGCTCCCGCATCATCCAGATAATAATCCCCTTCCATGGTATCATATCCCGCTCTCGTCGCCTCGGCCAGCATTTTTAACCCGTTAAGCGCCTCCTGGTTTAATCCGCTCTCTAAACTTGACGACGCATAAACAAGAAGCAGAATCGTTGACAGCGCAGCGGGTACAATCGCCAGACCAATCAGGGTTCCTGCAATTCCAAGCCTTCTTTTCTTTTTCATCGGCATCTTTCCTTTCGCATTTCATTCCGACTGCCTTAAGCCGCAGGCTTAAGATGTTCTCATCAATATCATATCTGTTCCGCAAAAAAAATGCAAGAAAGTTATCCGTCTGCCCGCCGGATAACTGCCGCGGATATGTCCCGCTCCCCGCGTTTCCCCGCCGGAACTCAGTGTCTGCCCACGTAGATATCCGAGAGATTGGCGAGAATCGCCCCCGCTACGTCCGGCTTATTCATCGTATAGATATGTACATGGTTTACGCCGTTTGCGATCAGGTCGATAATCTGCTCCGTCGCATAGGCGATGCCCGCCTGCTTCATCGCAGCGGGGTCGTCCCCGAAGCGGTCCACAATCGCAAGAAACCGTTTCGGCACCATACTGCCGGAGAGCGCGACGGACTTTTTCACCTGCGTGCGGCTCGTAATCGGCATAATCCCCGCCACCACCGGCACGTCAATCCCTCTCTTTAACGCCTTATACAGAAAATTGTAGAGAATATTATTGTCGAAAAACATCTGGGTCGTCAGAAACTCGCAGCCCGCATCTACCTTTTCCTTCAGGTGATCCAAATCCGCAAAAATCGTTTCCGCCTCCGGATGTCCCTCGGGATAGCAGGCGCCGCCGATACAGAAATCGCCCTGCGCCCTGATCTCCGCGATCAGCTCACTCGCGTGCCGATACTGATTCGGCAGCGGAAAATCCGCATTTTCCGGGATATCCCCCCGCAGCGCCAGAATATTCTCTATCCCCTTCTCCTTTAACTCGGCGACCACGGACGCGACTTTTTCCCTCGTCGAGGAAGCGCAGGTCAAATGCGCGAGCGCCGGGATATGATTGACATTGCACACCTCGTCGGCCAGTTCCACCGTGTAATCGGATGTCCCCCCGGTCGCGCCGTAGGTCACGCTGATGTAGGCGGGGCCGAGGGCCGCCGTATCCGCCACAATTTTTTTATAATTGTCAAGCTGCGTCCCCTTTTTCGGCGGGAACAGCTCGCAGGAAATCGTCACCTGCTCCGTATTCAGTAATTCCGTCAGTCTCATTTTGTCCTCCATCCTTCCTGCCGCACGCATCTCTAAAAGCTCCGCAGTTTATCCGAACCGTCGTCGACGGTATTTTCGATGTTTCGTATTTCCACAAAATAGGAATAGTTCTCATTTACGGTGACTTCCACCCGGTCCCCGACCTTGTGTCCGAGCAGCGCCCTGCCGAGCGGGGACTCGTTGCTGATTAAATTTTTCAGCGAATTTCCCCGCACGGTTGTGACGATCCGGTACACTTCCTCCTCGTCGTCCTCCTCGAAATACACGGTGACGGTATTATTCATCCCGACCTCGTCCTCCGCGGAATCCGTAGAAATAATTTTGGCCGTCCGAATCATCCGCTCCAGATAGCGGATGCGGCTCTCGTTCTGGTTTTTATCTTTCTTCGCCGCATGATATTCAAAATTCTCGCTGAGATCGCCGTGCGCACGCGCTTCTTTCACTGCCTCAAGCGCCTTTTTGCGCACCACAAGCTTGCGGTACTCAATCTCCTCTTCCATCTTTTTGATATCCTGCTTGGTCAATTCATCATACATCGCTTTTGTCTCCTTCTTAACTGTAAATTTTTGCGCAGTTTAAGCCGTCATTTCTGCCCCTTTTCGTTTTGCGGGAAAAGAAGATACCGAAGATACCGCTCCTGAAACTCCCCGTGCATCGCAAGGTTGATTTCCTTTGCATGCGCCGTGATATGCGCGAGCTTATCCGCCCCCTTTTCGTCTGTCAAAAACCGGACTGCCCCGCCAAGCGCCGCGTTCCCGCGCGTGCGGATGCGCCCCGCAAAGCATTCCGGGAAAAGTCCCGCCGCAAGCGCGCGTTCCTCATCCATAAAACAGCCGAAACCTCCGGCCAGATACACGCGATCCGGCACGCCCCGCTCCTCCATCAAGGTCTCGATGCCGGCCCGTATCGCAGCTTTGCCCATCTGAAATTCCCGCATATCCTCCTGCCGAAAGCGGATTCCCTCCGCAATCTCAAAGCCCTCGGCAAACCACGGTTCCGCAAGCGTGCCGTTTTCGTCTGCCGCTCCGACGCGCACAAGCTCCGCTGCAACATCGATAATCCCGGTGCCGCAGAGCCCCTCCGGCGGTCTGTTCCCGACGGTCTCGAAACGCACCCTGCATCTTTCGCCCTCCTTTTCAAGCCGCACATGACTGATCGCGCCCGGCACCCCGGGCATCCCGCACGAGATGCCGCCGCCCTCAAACACCGGTCCGGCCGCCGCAGATGTCACGAGCAGCCCGTCCCGGTTTCCGATTGCCATCTCCCCGTTGGTTCCGATGTCGAGTAACAGCACCGTCTCCTCCTGCTGCGCCATCCCGCACTCATAGATGCCCGCCGTGATATCCGCCCCGACAAACGCCGAGATTCCGGGCAGGATCACCGATTCCGTCCCGCCGCTTCTCACCCGGTGCAGACCGATATCCGCAGGCGTATAGGGCGCAGCGCCGAGCGTTCTGCAGGGGAGGCCGCGCAGCAGATGACACATTGTCGTATTCCCGACAACGGCCGCCTTCCTGACAGACGTTTTCTCCGTCCCTGCACTCCGGCACAATTCCTCCGTCAGCCGCTGCAGGTCCTTTCGAACAGACGCCATAAGCAGCGCGCCCTTCCCCTCGTTTGCCGCCTGAATGCGGGAAATCACATCGGCCCCCCAGCTCCGCTGGCGGTTGACTCCAGTCTCCGCCGCAAGCAGCTCCCCTGTCTCCAGGGAGACAAGCGCTGCCGCAAGCGTCGTCGTTCCGATATCCACCGCAATCCCAAGCTGCGGCTCTTCCCCCGAATATGACGCCGCCCGCCGCCCCGGCACATCCTTTGCGTATGACGACGCACACTGCCGCTGCCCCGGCTCCCCCGGCCTTGCGGGCGCTTCTATCTGCCGCTCTGCCGGCACGGTGACGGTACAGCCGCTGTTCACCCGCATCCGGCAGGCAGCCGTTTTCTCCCCGTCCACCCAAACCGTGCAGCGGCCGCAGGTTCCCCTCCCGCCGCAGGGCGCGTCCACATAGATCCCGGCCTCCCGCAGAAGCTCCAGCAAATTCCTTCCGGGTTCCGCCTCGATATAAAATTCTTTCCCGTCCGCCTGTATCTTAATACGAATTACTGCCATCTCTTTGTCTTTCCTCTGTCTCCGGCGCACCGCCTTCCATGCGGTAATTGACGCCGGCGCGCTTTGCCTGCGTCAGCTGATGCCTCCGCTCGATATGATATACCCGCTCGCCTTTCTGAAAGCGGCTTCCGGTCTGCTTAAAGAAAAACGGCACGTCATATTTCACGCACTGATTCATCGTATCCAGAATCCACGCAAAATTGCAGACGCGCGCGTCGTCCCCCGATTCGCCGCCGCAGACGACGCGCTCGATCTGTCCGCCCGCAAGGTACGGCTCGATCCGAATCGCCTCGAGCATCGGCTCATGGATAATCATCTTATGGCGGATCGGCAGCGACAGCAGGATCGGAATCCGCTCATCCGCACGGCTCTGGTTCTCGGCCGTACACATGACCGTGACATTCGGGTAGCCGTCTCCCCAGTCGTCCGGCAGCGACACCCGGAAACGGCGGATGCGCTTTGTCACAATCACAAACTGCAGGTCCGGGCGCTCCCGGATCATCGCCCAGGCGTCCCTGCGCCACTCATCCGCGTCGCTGATAAAAAAATCCGAGGTCATGCAGGTATAGACCGGCTCCGCCTCGGGCAAAAGCCGGTACGCTCCCTTTCGGTTTCTCTGTACGGGCAGGTCAAATTTTGCCGTCTTTTTCACCTTTGCCGCATCCTTCCCGAACTCGGCATCCCTGCGGTATACATAGCAGTGATTACAGCCCGGACTGATCTTAATGCAGCCGTGCCACGGATTCCATGTCGCCATCGTCCGCCTCCTCCCTTGCATTTTTTTCGAAAAACAATATAATGAATTTATTATAACATAAATAGAAATGAGGAGACATATGAAATTTATCTCATGGAATGTAAACGGTCTGCGCGCCTGCATACAGAAAGGCTTTCTCGACTTTTTTCACGCGGCGGACGCAGACTTTTTCTGTCTTCAGGAGACAAAGCTTTCGGAGGGACAGCTTGCCCTCGACCTGCCGGGCTATCGCCAGTACTGGAATTACGCGCAGAAAAAGGGCTACTCCGGCACTGCCGTCTTTGCAAAAAAGGAGCCGCTTTCCGCAATCTTCGGCATCGGCATCCCGGAGCACGACGCCGAAGGACGCGTCATCACCCTCGAATACGAAACCTTTTATCTGGTGACCTGCTACACGCCGAACTCCAAACGCGAGCTCGCCAGGCTCCCCTACCGCATGGAGTGGGAGGATGCGTTCCTCGCCTACCTGAAGAGTCTCGACGAAAAAAAGCCCGTGATCTTATGCGGCGATTTAAACGTTGCGCATGAAGAAATCGACCTGAAAAATCCGAAGACCAACCGCAAAAACGCAGGCTTTACCGACGAGGAGCGCGCCAAAATGACCGCTCTGCTCTCCGCGGGCTTTACCGACACCTTCCGCCATTTTTACCCGGATACGGCAGGCGTTTACTCCTGGTGGTCCTATCAGTTTAAGGCCCGGGAAAAGAACGCCGGATGGCGCATCGACTACTTTATCACCTCCGCGCGCCTAAACGAAGCGCTGACAGGAGCCGGGATCCACACAGACGTCTACGGCTCGGATCACTGTCCCATAGAGCTCTCGGCGGATGTTTCTGCCTGACGCAACGCGGCCGGAACATCCGGCCGCAGGCTTCTGTAATACTGCATGGGCGTCATCCCGTACTCCTTTTTGAACGCGCGGAAAAAATGATTGTAGCCGCCAAAGCCCCCGAGCCGGTACACCTCGCTGACAGGCTTTCCCTGTCCGATATATTTGCGGCACAAATCAAGCCGCGCCTTCACAATATAGGCATGAGGCGTCTGACCGGTCAGGCGCTTAAATTCCCGGCAGATATGGTATCTGCTCACGAAAAACTCCCGCTCGAGATCCGCCAGCGTCAAATCTTCCGTCAGATGTTCTCTGATGTACACAAAAATATCATCCATCATCACATGACGTCTGCTGCGGCTCTTGTGAACGCGGTCCGCCCCGACACACGCGCGGAGCGTCAGAATCAAAAGCATCGACAGCAGATTCCTCTCATACAGCGCATCTCCGTAGCACGGCTCCTGCGTCCCCGCCTCACTCAGCTCCAGCGCGAGATTCTTGATCAGCATGGATTCCCGGCTGTCCGCATGCACGACCGTCACGCGATACGGTACAAACGAAAATCCCTCATCCAGTCTCACCCCCTCCCCCGAGAGTTCCCGCAGACAATCCGGCAGCACCCGCAGTTCAAGAATCCGATGCCGGTACTTTCCGCTGCCCGCGTGCATGGTCACCTTCTCCCCCGGTTTCATCACAAGCATATCCTCCGTACCCAAAAGCCGCATCTGATCCCCCGTCGTAAAATAACTGGATCCCCTGGCAATATACAGCAGCATATAGTATTTCCCCGCGCGAAACTGCCGCTCTTTGGCCTCCGCAAACTCATATTTCTGCGCCGTGTAATCGTTCGCTTTCATTCTTCCTCTCCATACTTTCGCCTCAGCGGACGAAATGCATCGGTGTCCGGCTGATAGCAGATTGGCTATTTTCACAATAATTTTTGTCTTCAAAATACCACATCTGTCAATATATCACAATACATCAATTTTTACTAGTTTTGACGCAAAATATGGATATGTTTTATTTCCGCCCGCATCTATAATAAACTTAACGCCGTAAACAAAACGCATGTATCTTAAGGAGGAAATTATGAAACTTTTAGAACCTGTCAAAGTAGGAAAAACCACTTTTAAAAACCGTATTATGTTCCCGCCGCTGACCACCGGCTATGAGGAGCGCGACGGTTCCATCGGAGAGCAGAGTTTTCAGTTCTACAAACGTCTTGCCGAGGGCGGATGCGGCTACATCGTCATCGGAGACGTCGCACCGGCAGCCACTTTCAGCCCGACTCCGAAGCTGTATAAAGAAGAGCAGATCCCTGCTTTTGCCAGACTTGCGGACGCCTGCCACGAATATGACTGCAAACTCGGCATCCAGCTCTTTCACCCCGAATACAACGTGGACGCGTTAAACGCGCTGTTTGCGCAGGGAAAGATGGACGAGGCGCGCGCGCAGCTGCGCCACGACATGCAGCACTTTATCAGCGAAGTGACCGAGGAACAGCTGCTTACACTGTTAGACCGCATGGAAGCCTGCGCAGTCCTTGCGTCCAAAGCCGGCGTGGACTGTATCGAAATCCACGGCGACCGCCTGGTCGGCTCGCTGTGCTCAAAGATTCTGAACCACCGCACCGACAGCTACGGCGGAAGCTTTGAAAACCGCACACGGTTCGCACTCGCACTTGTCGCGCGCTTAAAGAAAGCCGTTCCCGATATGGCGATCGATTATAAGCTCCCTGTTATCACCCCTCTCGCGGACGGCGGTCTGCGCGGCAAAGGCGGCCTTGAGCTCGACGAGGCAAAAGAATTTGCCGTTCTCTTAGAAAAAGCCGGCGTCGATACGCTGCATGTTGCTCAGGCAAACCACACCGGAAATATGGCCGACACGATCCCCCCGATGGGCACACAGCCCTACGGCTTTACCGTGTACTGCGCCGAAGAAATCAAAAAGCTCGTCTCCGTCCCGGTTTCCTGTGTCGGCAGAATCGTCACCCCGGAAGCCGCCGAAGCGATCGTTGCCTCCGGCAAAGCAGATATTGTCGGCCTCGGGCGCTCACTCCTGGCAGACCCCGATTTTGCCAAAAAATGTGCCGAGGGAAATACTGCCTGTGTGCGGAAATGTATCATGTGCAACAAGGGCTGTACCGACAATATCCAAAACCGCGCATTCTTAAGCTGCGTCTTAAACGCAGAAAACGGATATGAAGGAAAACGGGTCATCACTCCCGCCGCGCAGAAAAAGAAGATTGCCGTGATCGGCGCGGGTATCGCAGGCCTTGAAGCCGCAAGAGTCGCCGCCGAAAAAGGCCATGCGGTCACCGTGTTTGAGCAGTCGCTGCAGGCGGGCGGACAGCTTTTGATCGCCGCCGTTCCTCCGCGCAAAGAAGAAATGCTGCGGGCGCTCAATTACTATCAGGCCGTACTCGCCGCGCTCCCCGTCGCCTTCCGTTTCGGCACAACGCTCTCGCCCGAACACTTCGCCGACTATGACGATATCATCGTTGCGACCGGCGCCGAAAATCTGATTCCGCCGATTCCAGGACATACGCTTCCGCACGTTGTCGGCGCATGGGACGTCCTCGCCAAAAATGCGGTCGTCTTCGGCAATGTCGCTGTCATCGGCGGCGGACTTGTGGGCGTGGAAACCGCCGAGTATCTCGCGCATCTCGGCTGCAGCGTCACGATTGTGGAAATGTTAGACGCCGTTGCCAAGGAGGAGAGCGGTACAATCCTTCCGACACTGACGAAGGAACTCGATTCCTACGGGGTTGTGCGCCATGTCAATACAAAGCTCGACGAAATCTGCTCCGACCATGTGACAGTCACCGCCTCCGAAAAGGATGCCGCGCCAAAGACCTTTGACATTCCGGCCGATTTTGTCGTGATGGCGGTCGGTGCGAAAAAGCATCTGCCGGATATGGACGGCTGCCCCGTTCCCGTTCACTACATAGGAGACTGCGGCGGCGAGCGGCCCAGCAACATCGACTATGCCGTAAAGAGTGCCTATGACACCGCAAACGCACTGTAAATCGTCTTTTGATTTAAAATAATTTTCATTTATAAAAGGAAACAACCGCCGGTAATCTCCCGCAGCTGTTTCCTTTTTTTGACAGCGGATGTATAATAGAATCAATCTGCAAATTTGTGCTCACGCCCAAATTCGCACACCGAGAAAGGAGCATGGTTATAGAATGAAAAAAGATATTGTAAATGAAACACTGCGGATGGCCTGGCCCGCTATCCTCGAATCCTTTTTTGTGGCGCTGGCCGGACTTGTAGATTCTTATATGGTCAGCTCACTCGGCAAGGAGGCAGTGGCCTCTGTCGGACTGACCACACAGCCGAAGTTTCTGGGGCTCGCCGTTTTTATCGCGATTAACGTCTCGGTTTCGGCTCTGGTCGCAAGGCGAAAAGGCGAACAGCGCAGGGAAGCCGCCAATAATCTCGCCCTCTCCGCCTATGTACTGGCCATCGTCCTGGCAACGATCCTGAGCGTCTTCTTCGTCGCCTTTGCAAGTCCCATCATGGAATTCTGCGGCTCCACCGAGGCCACGCATGACGGGGCGGTCGCCTACTACCGCATTATTATGGGCGGAATGATTTTCAACTGCATCTCCCTGATTGTCAACGCTTCCCAGCGGGGCGCAGGCAACACAAAAATTACGATGCGCACCAATCTGACCGCCAATCTCTTAAACGTCATTTTCAATTATCTGCTTATCAACGGACATTTCGGCTTCCCGGCACTCGGGATCCGGGGCGCCGCGCTGGCCACGGTGCTCGGAACCGTCGTGGGAAGTATTATGAGCGTTTTATCCATACTTCCGAAGGACAACTATGTCAGCATCCCCTATATGCTGTCCGAAAAAATCCTTCCCACGGCTGCCGCGCTCAAAAATCTCGTGCGCGTCGGCTACAGTATCTTTTTTGAGCAGCTTCTGATGCGTATCGGCTTCATGGCCACTTCCATCATGGCGGCCGCACAGGGGACCGAATCCATGGCCGCCCATCAGGTCGCCATGAATATCATGGGACTGTCGTTCTCCTTCGGGGACGGACTGCAGGCCGCCGCCGTGGCGCTGATCGGCTTTTCTCTCGGAGCAAAAGACCCGGATCGGGCAAAAGAATACGGAAAAACCTGCCGCATCATCGGCGGCTGCTTTTCCGTCTGTCTTGCGCTCGTCTATTTCTTCGGTGCAAAAGCGCTGTTTACCGCCTTTTTCCCGGGGGAAGACGCGGTCATCCGATACGGTATTCACATCATGTATATCATCATATTTACCGTGCTGTTCCAGATCGCACAGGTCATCTACATGGGATGCCTCCGCGGCGCCGGAGACACCCTCTATACCGCCTGCGCCTCCACGGTCAGCGTCACGCTGGTCCGGACCCTCGCCTCTTATCTGTTCGGCTACATGTTCGGAATGGGCATCGAAGGGATCTGGCTCGGCGTACTCGCAGACCAGATCAGCCGTTTTCTCTTCGCTTCCATCCGTTTCAAGCAGGGAAAATGGATCCATATCTCGATCTGATGCACCGGCCTGAAATCATTTTACGGTTCAATCTTATAGACCGCGCGGTACAGCTCGTCCCGGATTCGGTTAAGCTCCGGCGCCGGGAAGGGCTTCTCCGATGTCATAAGCTGCAGCGGGATCGGCGCACACCCCGCCTGCAGAGGCGGCTGTATATAATCGTACCGGTTCACGACAAACCCGTTTCTCTCATAGAACGCAATCCGGCGCCTTTCGATTTCTCCCTGCGGAGGTTCCGCCTCCAGCAATACCGTCTTACGGCAGTCTGCCAGAAACTCTTTTAACAGCGTTCCGCCGAGGCCTCCTCCTCTGGCTGCTTTTCTCACCGCAAAATGCTCCAGAAACGTAAACGTCTCAAACTCCCACACCGCAAGAATCGCAAGCAGCTCTCCTTCTTCTCTGCAGCCGTACAGCCGGTAGGCTTCCTCGTTCATGATTTCCCGTTGCCCTTCCTTTGTTCTGCGCTCCTCCGGCGGAAAACTCTCCGCAAGAATCTGCCACGCCTCCTCAAAATCCGCCGTACAAAGTTCTGTCAGTCTCATACGCTCTCTCCTTTTCTAAAACAACGGATTCACCTTCTGCGGACAGAGGCTGCGGCGCAGGTATCCGGTTGTTTAAAAGAGCCGGAATGTCCCTTTGAAAAAGTATGACATTCCGGCCTTCGTATCTTTTCTTCTCTCTGCAAAGATCTAATTCATAAACGCGGAGAAATTACTCCTCCTTTAACACAAACTGGCCTACCAGCTCGTCGAGCGTAGCCGCCTGTGCGGACAGCTCCTCGCTTGTTGCCGAAGACTGCTGCGCCGCTGCCGAGTTGCTCTGCACCACTTCGGAAATCTGGCTCACGCCCTGCTCTGCCTGGCGCATCGTCTCTGCCTGTGTGATCACCATAACGCTCAGCTCCTTAGAAGACTCCGCAATCTGCTTGATTCCGCTGACTACGCTTTCAATTGAGCTCGACGCGTGCTCCACGGCGCGGCTTCCCTCTGCGATTTCCCGCATGGATCCCTCAATCAGCTCCCTCGTATCTACGACCGCCTTTGCGCTCTGCTCTGCGAGCTGACGGATCTCCTCCGCCACCACGGAGAATCCGCGCCCTGCATCGCCGGCTCTCGCCGCCTCAATCGATGCATTCAGCGACAGCAGATTGGTCTGTGACGCAATCGACTCGATCTCGGAAATGATATTTCCGATCTTGGCCGAAGATTCGCTGATCTTCTCCATCGCCGTAACCATTGTCTGCATTTCTTCGCGGGTATGGTCCGCCTCATTCGCATAGTTCTCTGCCTGCCGGTAAGACTCCTCCGCGCTGCGCGCGCTTTTCTCCATCGTCGTTGTAATATCCATAATCGTAGCCTGCAGCTCCTCCACGGCGCCTGCCTGCTCCGTCGCACCCTCCGCAAGGCTCTGTGCGGACTCTGCAAGGTTAATCGAACCGCCCGATACCTGATTGGACGCCTCTCCGATAGAACGTATCGTATCCGTCATCTGGTCTCTGAGCGCACGCATGGACTGCAGTAATTTCTTGAAATCTTTCGTATATTTCTCGTGTGCACTGGACTGTACCGCGTAGTTCTTTCCTTCCATCTCGCCGAGCACTTCTTCGATATCGGTGATGATCACATTGAGCGTATTGGCCATCTGTGTCGCGTCGTTGACGATCTCCGCGATCTCGTCCTTCGTGTCCATCTCCGGGAACGGTGACGTGAGATCCCCCTCTGCAAACAGTTTCAGACGGTCTCCAAGCTGTTTCAGCGGCTCCGAGATTCCTACCGCAATCGTCTTACCGATACGCATAGAGATCATTACGGCAATCACGATCACAATGATGATTGCGATAATCAGAACAATACTCAATATGGTAAGCATCGTGGAAAGGCTCTGCCCTTCCGTAACCTTTACCTCCAAAAGATCATCAAGCTTCTCATTGATCCCCTGATAAACACTCGCCAGCTCACTCAGCGCCAGCTCCTGTGCCTGCCTGCACAGCTCTCTGTCTGTTGTAGCGCCAAGCTCCATAATCCGTGTATCCAGTTCCCAGTATGTATCCAGCTCCTCCACAATCGCGTCATATGTCTCGCGTCCCGCATCCGACACGATCGTCTTCTCGACCGCCGCAAAATTCTCCTTAAAAGAAGCGATTGCATCCTCATGCTGCTGCACAACCGCTGCGATGGCATCCGCATCATCGTATCCGATCGCAGCCCGCAGGGAAGACCTCACATCCGCAAATTCGTACATCGCTTTACCGATGTCCCCCTGTGCAAAACCAAAATTCTTCAATGCATAAGCGTACCTGTTTGCAACCGCAATAAGCGCGAGTAATCCCACAATCGCACCTATGGCCGTAATCATTGATACCTTGACAAAGGATTTTGTCAACTTTTTCTCAATCTTTTCGTCCTTGAACATAACTGACTCTCCTACTCGATTTCGTAAATATTTTTCAGGTACAAAGATACTCCCCTTTCTCTTCATTCCCCCCTTTTGTTCCATTTTGCCCATCGCAGTTTATTTCCTAGCCCGGTACATCTTATTCTGTGCATCCTTAGATACCTATGGGTATAGTTTAGTCCTTTTTGGTATAATTTACAATATCTTTTCAGGCACAAAGGCACAAAATAACGCCAGCCATCCGGTATATTGCACAAAACGGGCGACAAATGTCGCCCGCCGTATAATTTCCGTATTCTACTTCAGGATATCCGCAACCGTCTCCGCAGGGATTTCGAATTCGACAACCCCCATATACATCGGCGCCACATCACCCTCGTTAAAGCTGATGACAATGTTTCCGTCCGCATTGACATAGAACAGAGTTTCGTCTGTAATTGCGGTAAATGACCACTCCGGCACCTCCTCATAGTCGAGCCAGTACATCACATTTTCGTCCGCCTCCATCTGCGCTTTCATCTGGCGTTTGATCTCCTCGCTGATCGGCGTAATGTAATCCGCATTTTCCGCAAACAGATCCTTTAACTCCAGGCGTTCTCCCGTCGTCAGGTCAATCGTGTAAAAATAGTTCCACTGATAACCGCTGCCCGCTCCCTGATAACAGGACAGCTTCAGCGTAAAATACTGTTCCGTGGTCGCAATCACCTCATTGGACACCATGACGTCCTGATATCCCCACTCCGCTTCCAGATCCCGTTCAAATTCATTGACCAGATTCTCCGTGATCGCCTGAATCTCCGCATTGATCTCCGCCGTTGATTTGCGCAGATTCTCCTGCGCCTCGCTCTGCCCTGCGGTCTCGGTCCCGCCCGCGGGCTGTTCGGTGTCGGTGACGGCGACATTCTCCCCGACAATCAGCTCCGGCACCCGGATATCCGCGCGGTTCCGCTCACTTCCGTACTGGTAATCGCGGAACGTGACCACCTGCACCAGCCCGCCGAGAAGCGGCACATTGCTCATGGCGTAGGCAATATCCGCCGAGAGGTTCGGGAGCGCGACAAATACCGCTGCCGCTGCCGCCGCCGCTGCCGCTATCTGCCTGCCTCTTTTCTGTCCTGCCCTGCGCTTTTCCCGTTTTGCGTCTTCCATGCGCTCCCGCAGCTTTTCCGCCTGCTCCTGCGTCATCTCCTCCCTTTCATATTCTGCCTTTAAGTTTCTTAACTTTTCAAGCTCACTGATTCGTTCCTGATTTTCTCCCATACCGATTTCCTCCCTGCTTTCCCTGTTATGCGTCCTCCCCCAGCTCCACACGCAGCTTTTTCAAGCCGCGGTACAGCCTGCTTTTTACCGTACTGACATTCTCCTCCAAAATCACCGCGATCTCTTCAAGCTTCCGCTCCTCAAAAAAGCGAAGCGCAATCACGGCCTTATCCTTCGGCGTCATCGCATCGAGCGCTCTCTGCAGGTCCATATTTTCACAGGCATGTGCAAGTCCCGCATCCTCCGTCCCCGCCTCCGGGCCCCCGTCCTCCCCGGTGTCCCGGCAGATGTCCTGCGGCGTCTTCTGCAGATGGCGAAAAATTTCGTTTAACATAATCCGGTACAGCCATGTCGCGGCATACGCTTCCCCTTTTAAGTCGCCGCTGTGAAGAATCGCCCGGTATGCCCCGTTCTGCACGATATCCGCAGCGTCGGCCCCGTTGTGTACATAGCTCATCGCAAGACGATAATAGCGATTATAATTTTCTGTCAGAAGCTGCTCTATCTTCTGTTCCTTTCCATGCTTTCCCGAAAAAAGCATCCGTTTCCACCTCCTTTGTCCGTTCTGTTGATTAGACCCCGGTATGATTCGAAAAGTTTCATTTTTCCGCAAAAAAACAGGCATGGCATTCGCGCCATACCTGTCTTATCGTTTCTGCCCCCGCAGTTTCCGTCATCCGGCTTACCACGTCTTCTCAAGGCTTGTCTTGAAATCAACCGCATACGGGTTGTCTTCTCTGCTCTTTAAATCCTCGTACACGGCTCTGCGCTCGTCCGCGCTCTCCTCCGCCCAGTACTCATATCCGCGCATATAGCTGTCTACCAGCTCATCCCACGAGCCAAACAGCGGCTGTATCATCTGCGCGATCTCGAGCGATTTGTCAAGCGCTTCCTGCTCGGTGTAGTAACCTGCCAGATAGTAAAAGCTAACCAGGTTCATCGCACGGCAGTAATCCCAGCCGTCAAGCGCGCTTGCACCGAACTCTTCATACATCTTATACTGTTCTGCCATCTGAGCCGCCTGGTCATCCGTCACGACAAAACACTCATGTACAAAACCGACGCGGTCCGCCTCGGCCACATCGCTCATCCCGTTCTCTTCCAGGTAGGACATATTCTCTACAAAGCCGGCGCGGTGTCCCTCTGTCAGGGCCCACTCAAGCGTCTCGTCCGCAGTCGCGCGGTCCGTCACATCCCACCATTCTTTCAAAGACTCCTGCTCAAGCGCCTTGGACTCGTCGTTTGCGGGCAGTCCTGCAAAACGGTTATAATCCCAGCCGTTGAGCTCCGTAAGTACCGCGTAAGACGCGTTAAACCAGCGAACCGTATCCGTCAGCTCCACCGTCGTCGCATCCTCTTCCTCGGGCGCGTTCTCGCTGAACTTCGAGCAGGACGCTTTCGCGTATGCGATCTCATTGTCATTCATGGAATTTGCACCGTAGAGAATTGCATAGTAAGCGTAATCCGTCTCACCGTAAACGAGATAAATCTCCGCGCTGGTCCCTTCCACCTGCGCAGTTCCTCTCTCCGCCTGGACATTTGTCATGCCCGGCACCTGCGGCGCTTCCTGGCTCTCTCCGCTCGCGCTGTAGCCGTAGCTGGTCTTGATAAGATCCTTCACTTCGTCTAAGCTGGAAGCCATCTGATTGAGGCCGCTTTTCTGGAACTGCATCAGAATCGCAATTCTCGTGCCGCTCTCATTCGCTGCGCACATGAAATATTCGATTCCCATGTCCTCTATTTTCCAGTCTTTGTCGAGATAAATGGCAGCGCTGCCGTCCGCCGTCGCAAACTCCTGCATATTTGCCAGAAGCTCTTCCTGACTCTTCGGTCCCCCGCAGCCCTGCAGACATACCGCCACAAGCAATGTCATCACGCAAAGCAGCCATGTCAGTCTGTACTTTTTCATTGGTTTTCCTCCCTCATACATTAATAAATAATTCCGGTACTATTTTACCACATTCTCTTTTTATTTCAAGTCCTTCCGGCAACATTTACGCCAAAATACGAACAAATATTCTGTTCCGCTATCTGCATTTTGGGCTTTTGCCGAGAATCTTCTGAAACCGTGAAAAAAATACAAGGACCGTCACCAGCGCCGCCGCAATGTCGCTGATCGGCTCCGCAAGGAAAACGCCGAACACTTTATCTTCCAGAAGCGCCGGCAGGAGGAAAATCAGCGGAATCAAAAGAATCAGCTTGCGCAGACAGGCCAGAAACAGACTCACTTTCGCCTGTCCGAGCGCCATAAAGCTCTGCTGGCATGCAATCTGGGCTCCAAACGCAAACATTCCCGCCATGTAAATCCGAAGTGCCCGGGATGCATACTCCACAAGCGCCGTATCGTTTGTAAAGATACCGGCAAGGACCCCCGGCATGCCCATGGAAAACACCCAGAACAGCGTCGCGTACAAAAAGCAGATCCCAAACTGCAGATAAAATACGGTTTTTACGCGCTTTTCGTTTCCGGCGCCGTAATTGTAGCTCATAATCGGCTGACCGCCCTGACAGAAGCCCTGCAGCGGCATCAGCACAAGCTGGCTCACGCTTGAAAGGATTGTCATGGCTCCCACGGCAAGATCGCCGCCGTACCGCGCAAGGCTCGACGTAAAGCACATCGAAAGCAGGCTTTCGGTCGACAGCATCACAAAGGTAGAGACGCCGAGCGCAAGGCACGGCCCGAAAACGGCCGGATCCAATTTCATATTTTCCTTTTTCAGGCGCAGGATCGTCTTTTTCCCCGTTAAAAATCTAAGAATCCACACCGCTCCCACGGCCTGGCTTAAAACCGTTGCGATTGCGGCTCCCCTTACGCCCATCCCGAAGACAAAGATAAAAATCGGGTCCAGAATAATATTGATGACCGCTCCAATTACCGTCGTGAGCATACTGATTTTGGCAAAGCCCTGCGTCGTGATAAACGGATTCATTCCCATCACGATCAGCACAAAAATACTGCCGAGAATGTAAATCCGCGCGTAGGACAGCGCGTAGGGAAGCGTCACATCACTCGCTCCGAAAAAGCGGAGCAGCACCGGCGCAGAGAAATAGAACACGGCCGTCAGGACAGCCGCCAGAATCATCAGGAGAGAAAAGCAATTTGCAATGATTTTTTCCGCGTGCTCATTCTCCTTACGCCCCATCGCAATAGATGCAAGCGGCGCGCCTCCGGCGCCTGCCAGCATGGCAAACGCATTTATCAGCATAAAAATCGGCACAAACAGCCCCACTCCCGTGAGCGCGGAAGCGCCCACTTCCGGAATATGGCCGATGTAAATCCGGTCGACAATATTGTAGAGCAAGTTAATAATCTGAGCCACCACCGCCGGAATCGCCAATCTCGCAAACAGCTTTGGAATACTGTCCGCACCCATATCCTGCATTTTCGCACTTTTTTCCATTTTTAAGTTTCGTTCCTTTCCGCATTTTGTTTACATCCATTCTAAACCCTATTATAATAACAGAGTCAACAAAAATACCGATAAATTTAAAACGCACAGGAACGCGGCGATTTCTTTTGCCCGCCGCACAGAAATGGGGAAGCATGCAGGATTATTTTCTGATCAGCGAATTTGCAAAATTAAGAAATGTCAATATCAATTCACTGCGGTACTACGAAAAGCTCGGATTGCTCCGGCCCGCCTACATCGACAAAAAAACAAATTACCGCTACTATCTGCCGGAACAGGTTACCGTTTTAAATAAAATCATTCTGTGCATCCAGCTCGGCATCCCGTTAAAAGAAATGGTGAACATGATCGACGAAGACGGCAATCTGCAGTCGCAGAAGCTTTTGGAACAGGGAAAGCTTCTCGCACAGCAGCGGATCGAAGAAATGCAGAACAATCTCAATTACATCGAAATGTCTTTAAAAAGCATTGAGGGCAACAAAAAATTTGCGGGTAAACAGAGTGTTTATCCGAGATATTTTCACGAGCGGACCGTCATTGTGACCGGTTATATCCACAGGCAGCCACTAATTAAAAAAAGAATGGTCTCGGAGGTGGCGGAGCTTTATAAAGACGCCCAGAAAAACGATTTCTTCCCGCTGCTTCCGGCCGGCCAGCTCATTGACATCGATCCGTCAGGCGAAATGAGATACCGCTGCTTTCTCGAGATATTAAACGGAAAAAAAGGCCACCCGCGGCTTGTCACGCTTCCGGCCGGCGAATACTCCTGCGTGCAGGCCAATTTAACTATGAACACGGACCTGCCTGAAATTATCCGGGAAAACTGGCCCGAACATGAATCATCCGCCGTGATTGTGGACAATGTAATGTCAGAGAAATACAGCTTTAAGACAAGGCCGAGCGAACTGCAGCGAATCCGCCTGACCGAAAACCGTGCACGGACTCTATGACACCGGAAAGGAGCACACATGGAAAAAGAACGCGCCTATCTCGCCATCGATTTAAAATCTTTCTATGCCTCGGTAGAGTGTGTCGAGCGGCAGCTTGACCCGCTTGCGACACACCTTGTCGTGGCGGACGCCGCGCGGACCGACAAGACGATCTGCCTTGCCGTATCTCCTTCCCTGAAAGCATACGGCATCCCCGGCCGCCCGAGACTGTTCGAGGTGATCCGGCGCGCAGACGAAATCAATCTGCAGCGTAAAGCCGACGCTCCCGGCAGAGTCCTTACGGGCTCCTCCCACAGCGCGCCCGAGCTTGCGGCGCATCCCGAGCTTGCGCTCTCCTATATCACCGCAACGCCGCGGATGGCCTTCTATATGGAATACAGCACCGCCATCTACAACATCTACCTCAAGTATATCGCGCCGGAAGATATCCACGTCTACTCCATAGACGAGGTGTTTATGGATGTGACCGATTACCTGAACACCTATCACACGACGCCGCGCGGTCTCGCCTCCATGATACTGCGGGATGTCCTCGACACCACCGGCATCACGGCCGCCGCCGGAATCGGCACGAATCTGTATCTGTGCAAAGTGGCGATGGATATCGTCGCAAAGCATGTGACACCCGACGCGGACGGCGCCTGCATCGCGGAGCTCGACGAGCTGCGCTACCGGCAGCTTCTGTGGGATCACAGGCCGCTCACCGACTTCTGGCGCGTCGGACGCGGCTACCGAAAAAAGCTTGAGGCCGTCGGCCTCTATACGATGGGCGATATTGCCCGCTGCTCTCTCGGAACGGACCGACAGTATCACAATGAGGAGCTTTTATATAAACTGTTCGGCGTCAACGCGGAGCTTCTGATCGACCACGCCTGGGGCTTCGAACCGACCACAATCGCCCAGATCAAAGCATATCGGCCGGAGACAAACAGCCTCAGCTTGGGGCAGGTGCTGCCGGTTCCCTATGAGTTCGAAAAGGGGAAGCTGATCGTGCGGGAAATGACGGATTCGCTTGTCTTAGAGCTCGTGGAAAAACGGCTTGTCACAGACCAGATCGTGCTCACCGTCGGCTATGAAAACCGCTCGGAATATGCCCACGGATCGACGGGCATGTCACGGCAGACTTCTTCCGGACGCCTTATCACGGACGCCGTGATGCAGCTGTATGCGCGCATCGTCAACCCGAAGCTTTCGATACGCCGCGTGACGGTCGCCGCAAACCATGTCGTGGACGAAACCCTCGCAGGAAAAGCAGACGGCTTCGAACAGCTTGATCTGTTTACCGATTATGCGGCGCAAAAGGAAGCGCAGCAGGAAGAGGACGCGCGCCTGTCCAAAGAGCGGAAGCTCCAGGAAGCCATGCTGTCCGTCAAAAAGAAATACGGAAAAAATGCGGTCTTAAAGGGAACAAGCTTACAGGAAGGCGCCACAGCCGCAGAGCGAAACCGACAGATCGGAGGCCACAGGGCATGAACCCCAAAGACACACACAAATACGACGATATCATCCATCTTCCCCACCATGTCTCGCAGAGACATCCGCAGATGCCGCTCTTAAACCGGGCGGCACAGTTTTCCCCCTTCGCCGCTCTCTCGGGGTTTGACGACGCCATCTCTGAGGCGGAGCGACCGACCGACATCTTTGCGGAGCCGGACGAGGATCAAAAGGAGCTGCTGAACCTCCGGCTTTGTCGGCTTCGGGAACACCTGGCCTTACGGCCCGCGATTACCGTCACCTACTTTCGACCGGACGAAGGCGGCGGCCCGCACGCGCCGCATCCCGTCCTTATGCCCGAAAAGGGCGGCGGAAGCTATGTGACCGTGCAGGGAAACCTGAAGCATATCGATACGGTCCGCAGGCAGATACAGCTTACCGACGGCACCGCAGTCCCCGTCGAATTTATCTGTTCGATAGACGGGGAGCTGTTTGACGACATGCTCTGATTCAGATGCCGTCCATCCATCGTTTTTTCCGATTCTTTCGGTTTCCTCGAAATCCCCGTCATATACGACAAAGGGGATACGCATCGAATCCCGCAGCTTCTTATAGTCCTCGCAGAATCCGATGATTACAAGCCCTTCCATATTCCACATGGATGCGAAGCGGACAATCTCGTCCCACCGGTTTGTCACCTTTACCATCCGCCCGCATCTCCTCTCAAAAGATTTTAAAACACAAATTCGGGCGCGGGAAGCAGCCCCATACGGCCGCCTCCGGTACCCGAATTAAGTATAGTTAAAAATATTTTGTATTTCAAAGGTTAAATGCGTAACCTTACAGGCATCCGGTGTTTTTCACCGCTCTCACGAGCAGCATCATCGGACGGCGCATTTCGTCTTTCATGCCGGGAATATCCATCATCTGCCGCGGCGGTTTGGCTTCCTCGACTGTTTCAAGCAGAAATCCGCTGCGCCGCAGCCCCATCAGTATCTGTGTCAATGTATGGTGATACTTCACCACATCGCAGCCAAGGAAATTTGTGTGTCTCTCTCCCGGCATAAAATAATTGTCCACCGGCCAGCACAAAATGCTGCCGTCGTCCGCAAAGAGCCAGTCCTGTCCCGCTGCGGATGTAAAAACCGGGTGTTCTATGTTAAACAGAAACACTCCGCCGTCTTTTAAAGTGTCCCACACCTTTTGAAACACCGCTTCCAAATCGTCGATATAATGCAGCGCCAGATTCGAAACGACACAGTCCCACGCACCCTCGGGATACTCATATTCCTCGAGCCCGCAGACGCGGTAGCAAATCCGCGCGCCTCCGTTGCGCTTTCGCGCCTCGTCAATCATTTTAGAGCTCAGATCGATTCCGAGAATCCGGGCCGCCCCCTGCTCCTCGGCAAATTTACAGTGCCATCCGTAGCCGCAGCCGAGGTCTAAGACCGTCTTTTTGCCAAGCGGCGGAAATAACGGTTTCAGCTGATGCCATTCGCCTGCGGCGGACAGCCCCTCTTTGCTGCGCGGCATCTCGGCATACCGCCGAAAAAAGTTTTCGTTCTCATATTCGTTTTTCATGTTGCGCCTTTCCTCCTTTTGGTTGCACGGAAACGCATTTCCTCCGCATCATTTCTAAGCACCCGATTCATACTTCCCACCCCTTTTCACAAAATGAGCCTGCCGTCCAACGCGGCAGGCTCATCCCCATTATACCAGTTATTTCTCATTGCGTGCGGCTTTTTTCGGTCAATCAGCCGGTCTGACCCGTCCAGCGGTCCCGCAGATACCGCACTGCCTTTTTCGGCCTGCGGTCCCTCGTAAACACACCCTTTTTATTGCCCTGTACGCGCTTACTATTCTCCGCGGTCGCAAAATCCGCAAAGTTCCACACATGTTCGCCGCAGACATACGCCTTCGTGTCAAACAGCTCACAGTATACCCGGATAAATTCCTCCTGATACTCCTCGCTGAACAGATCCCCCGTAACGTCGTGCATGCCCGCGACGGCGTCCGCGCCGCCTCCAAAAGCTCAGTCGGAATACTCATCATAAACTGCCGCATCAAAAACACGCCGAACGCGGAAAACGCCTGCATCAGGATCAGCCCGAGATACTTCTGTTCTTTACTCTTCTCTTGCCTCTGCCGCTCTCTCATTCATATTCGCGATTCCGGTCTCGATATCTTCTTCCCCGATCATAATCATGTCGTGCTCTTCCTCGATCACCTTGCGCACGGCCGCCATCTTTGCGTCTAACGGGCGGTCAAGCACCAGGCTCTTCACCTCGAGCGCCGTCTTTGCATTAATTGCGATCGGCGTCACGGAACCGACCGTGCTGCCTGCCTCCACGCCTTCCGGATGCGGAATCTTTGTCACGCCCCAGTTAAAATCGATTTTACCGTCTGCCTTATCCTGAATCAGTGTGGCGATAAACCAGCTTCCCATCGGAAGCATCGCGCACTGCTGCTCAAACACGCTGCTGTAATGGATATCCCTTTTCCTGAAAAATACCGATGTCCTCCCCGGATGCCAGAACCCTTTTTATCAGCGCGTCGTTCTCCTTTCGGTTATCGGCATCCTCAGGAACACCGGCTATCTCTGCGGATCGGCATCCCTGACCATAGGCGGAATCTGGGAAAGCATATTGTCGATATCCTCAAACATTGCGCTTTTTGTCGTACCGAGATTGTTGGCAAGGTTGATATGTTTAATAACTTCCTGATACTGAAGCTCCATATTCTCAAAAAACTGGCAGATCGTCTGCAGCTCCCGCTGCGAATCTTCGATGACGCCGGAAATTCCCCGCTGAACCGATAGCGCTCCGTCCGCAGCCTGTGTGATCTGCTGGAACGAGTCATAGGTACTGCCCACGATCCCGGTGCCCTTCCCGAGCTTCTGCGACGATGCGGTGATGCTGTCATTTAACTCTGTCGTCCCGGACTCCACATTGTGAATCCCCGTGTCCGCATCGTTGGCAAGCACTTTGATTTCCTCCGCAAGCTCTTTGACCTTGGCCGCAACAACCGCAAACCCTTTGCCGCCCTCGCCGGCTCTGGAAGCTTCGATGGATGCGTTAATCGCAAGAATATTGGTCTCTTCTGCGATGGAGACAATCTTGTTGATGCACTGTCTGATACATTTTACGGCCTGCTGAAGATGCTCAAAGGTCTGTTCCATCTCTTTGTAAGACATTTCGATATCCATGGAAATGGTCTTGAGCCCCTCGACATTGTTCTGCGCCTCCGAGACGGACTGCGTAATCGAGCTCTTTACATCGGTAAACTGCTCCGCAGCCTCATTGATGCTTGAGAACGTACCGCCGAACTCCTGAAGCTGCGTCTGAAACTGATTTGCGTTTTTGAGCACGTCCGAAAACGATTTGCGGATCATGCTAAGCTCCCACAGCGACTGTACCTCCTTGTGAATCAGTTCCTCCTTGTAATCCTTTAAGTGCTCCGTCACGTACAGCACCGGATAGAGACTCTGCTCGTCGTGCTGCGTCTGACCTGCTCTTTGTCGTTCTTTTCTGTATAACAATTTCTTCCTCCTCTACTCAAAGACCACGCATGTCATAGACTGATTGACAAAACGATTGTTGTAATGCTCGCCGTACCCTACAAACCCTGCATGGCTGCCGAGCGCAGACATTTCCTGGAGATATGTCTGCATATAATTGTTTTCGGAAAACAGTTTATAACGAAACAGACAGTTGACGGAAAAGACGGCGGATCGTTTCGGGAAATCCCGGCAGATATCCTGGATCGTCTTTTTGACAGTGGCTTTGTAATCCCCAAGCTCCAACAGGATTAAAACATCGGAGTCGTTGACCTGACGGAAGCATGCCAGCGAATTTCCGTTGACCTCTTTGATCGAGATAATGCAGGTGTCGTCCCCGTTGATTTTGCCGAAAGGATTCTTGAATGTCTGCGTCAGTATCTCCTGATCCGTCACGTGAAGAATGCTCTCGTATACCTGCTTTGCCGGCTTCCCGTTTAAGGCGCCGATCATATACTTTTCTCTGTTTGTATCCGATGCAATAAAGCGGTAATTTCCAAGCTGATGATATATGTTTTCTTTGTAGGTCTTAACACGCCCCGCGTTATTTTTTACAATCGCATATACGGCTGCGTCCCGATAAACCTTTCCGTTGGCAGATACTTTACCGGCATCCCCGGTTCCGCCGACCAGCGAGATTCCGCTCCGCCTCAAAGCGGTATTCATGGTCGTCAGCACACAGGCGTCATTTCCCGTGCAGAAATCGATACAGACCGTGTTGCTGCCCGTACCGCTCACTCTCCGAATATCCTCCTCCAGACGACGTATGTACTTTACCGGCATTACCGATACCTGTTCGAGCGCATTTGCGGCGGCACTGACTTCTCCCTGAAAAGCGATGACGCCAACTCCCTTCTCCGCAATGCGGGTATCATAACTCATTCCGACACATCCGATACTCGGAATACGCGGATATAGTTTTTCCAGAGCCTTTACGTGGGACTCAAACTGAGCATCGTTCGAAAACAGCATAATAAACTGCGGATTTGTCAGCCCGCTTACCGCTTCCGATAGATTTCCGCTCTGGCTCATTCCAAAAAACTGCTTCATACTGCCGTTTCTCCTTTTCTTATTTATAATAGACTCTCGGAATCTCTAAGCCTTTATTCATCGGGCTTCTGAGATTCCTTTTT
>CAJTOI010000013.1 GCA_910577925.1 uncultured Roseburia sp. | reverse complement strand
CTCCTGCCGTCAACAGGCTTTTTTGCGTCCTTTGGTATTAGCCACATATAACTAAATTTAGAAACACCGGGTATACGGTTTTCTTCGCATAGCTTCTGTACCCGTCTTTCTGAAATGCCCCAATTTTTTGCTGCTTCGGAAGCTGTAATGTACTCTGTCATATTATCTACGCCCTTTCTTAAATCACATTATATACGGACTTACGAATAATAGCAATGGACAGGCTACAAATAATATGTTCTATTACAGTCAATACTAGGAAAAGAGTACCATTTTCCGTATTTCTGCCCGCCCAGGCGGGCAGAAATTGCTTGTTGGGAAGTGTCCCAAACCCTCTATGAGAACGGAAAGGAGCGAAAACCCATGAACGGACGCAAAAGGACAATACAGGTCAAATTCTATGTGACAGAGGAAGAAAGGAAACTGATTGAGGAAAAATGAAGCTCGTCCCCACAACCAACATGGCGGCGTATCTGCGCAAGATTGCCATTGACGGGTACATTATCCAAGTAGACCACGCGGACGTAAAGGCAATGACAGCGGAGATACAGAAGATCGGGGTAAATAGCGTCTATCTTCTCCCGGTTGATCTATGACAGCCCCGCAAGGGTGTAGTCCGAATCTTCGGGCAGGGAAAGCATTTACGACAAAAGCCCCTTTGCCTTTAAGATCAGCTCCTTATTTCGTAAATGGTGGTTGCTCATAACGGTATAGCCATTGCTGCGCTCCACTCGGAAAACTGCCATAGCTTCATCACTCCTTTGGTTGTGGATTTGTTACGCGATAGAACGCCATTTTGCCGGGGCTGGATATAAATCCCTGTCCCCGGCAGAAATGCGCCCGCAAAGCCGCATATAGCAAAGCTCTTTTCGCCCCTACTGCGTAACATGAGGGCATAAAAAAAGCGGCGTTCCTGTTCTCCCTGTATAGGGATAGAGAAACGCCGCGTCTGCGTCGTATTCCGTTTTCATTTATTCTTTCTCAATGCTGTGTGCTGGTGTTTGGGCTTGCAGGCGGCATATCAAGGCTCTTTCCCTCAAAAATAGTAAACTGGTAGTAAATTCAGCTTGAAGTTCTGCTTGTATGCCCGTAAATCAAGGCTTTTTTGAGATAATCAACCATTTTCCTATACATTTGATAAAATTGAGTCATATATCTGAGATTTCTTGGCGAAAAGCCTTTTTATTCCGGCATCGCTGAAACCAAATCCTTACTCAGACTGTCGTAAAGCTTACTTCCCCATCTGCTCTCTGCATGCATCTCAACCATATCTTTTCCCAAAGACCAATAGAAACGCAGCATTTCCTGATTCACTTTCGTTGCTGCTTTTACCCGCATACTCCTGAATCTTGCTCCTACACTTTGTATCCACTCTGCGTATTCTTCATCTATTTTAATCAACTGACTCATTTTATATTACCCCGCCTAAAAATATAATTTCTAAAACTGTAATGGCTTAATCAATATAAGAATCGAATCATACAGTACAAAATTCAATCTTGTTTTTGATGGACTGTATTACTCAAATATTCATTTTTTCTATGATAATTTCATCAATGATCTCCTTATAATCTTTTAAAAAGTTCTCATCCATATTATCATCAATTACGGGCTTTAAGGTTTGATACACAGCAACCCCTATAAATGCTATTAGCATGAATGCTAATAATAAAATTACTACTATACCAATAACTACTGGTATTCCTTCAAAATCCATTTGTAAATATGAATCAAGAAATGTATCAAATAATTTTGTAAAAACCAGCGTCAATGAAACATTGCGTATTATATCTCCATACTGATTACTGCATTTAGCATTCCTTATTCTTTGATTCAGATATCTGCTAAATTGATTTAGCATATCTTTTTCATATTTATCATATTTGTCTCTAACATATTGCTTCCATTGTTGATATGATTCAAATTTTAAATCCAGCTTCCTAAAATCTTTCTTTTGTAATCTTATACAACATAAATAACAATAAATATTCTTTTGTAACCGAAAATCAAAATCGTACCACCTTTCCCCTATTTCATTAAGCTCTCTTTGCGCTATTCTGTGTTTCCTCATATAATTATCCCTACTTATCAGCCTCAGTGGACAAAGAATCCCGCTGAGGCCAAGATAATATTTATATTTGTCATTCATTTATAAATATCCAAATTTTATATTATGACACTTCTTACGTCTTCCTCCGATCCTCACTGTCGCAAGCATTCTGCTCCTCAAATTTCTTTCACCTCTTACTTCTGCTGCCTTTCATTGTCTCTCATCCTGCGTTTCATCCGTTTTTCCTCATACATTTTCTGATCCGCCTGTCCGATTAACAGATCCAGGCTTTCAATGTCTCTGGCACGGTACCTTGAGACTCCGATGCTTGCCCGCAATTCATAGGAGGTATTGCTGCGCCGGTTTCTGCGCTGCATGCCCTCTCTGAGCGCGGCGACGAAACGCTCGGTGATTCCCTCCCCCGCGCAGCGCCCGAGAATCACGAACTCGTCTCCTCCGTAGCGCATCGCAAGACTGCCCTCCTCTATATTCTGCCGGATAATCTCCGCCATACTGCCGATTAATTCGTCCCCGGCCTCATGTCCGATCGTGTCATTGACCTGCTTTAAGCCGTCCAGATCCAGAAAGACAAGACAGACATACTCGTCCTCCTGCTGCAAGTCTCTCAGCATCCGCTCCGCATAATGGAAAAATCCAGCCCGGTTATAAAGGCGTGTCAGCATATCATACGCCCACATACTGTTTAAACGCTTCACCGTATCTTCAAGCAGCACGCGCTTGCGGATATTTTCAAACCCGATTCCGATGTTCATAATCCACGCGTAAAAGAAATTGTGCTCGAGCGGAAGATGCGTATTGCCGCTGATACAGTACCCGTAACAGCAGTGCTGATAGAAAATCGGTACCGCCACATAGTAATTGCCGCCGCTTTTCGTCCGGCATTCCTCCGGGAGCACCTTCCCTCTCGGAAAGTTCTCATAGGAGGCGAACACCCCGTTTTCGTAGGCAAGCGGAATGTGTATCATATCCGTGTACTCTGTATTTCCGTGCAGGATATCAAGCGCGCCCGTAAGCGTCTCGTCCTGTATCGCAAACAGCCGGTCCTTCTCGCAGAAGCACAGATAAAAGCTCTCAAATTCCATCTGCTCCACATACTTTTTGAGCGCCTCGACCACATCCTCCGGCGTCCCGAGCCCGGAGAATTCCGTAATCATGTTGCGCAGAATATCCGCACCGTTCTGCGTGGAAATCTGGTTGTGCACATAGGATTCCCGCAGCTTGCGCGCATTCTGCTCCTCCTCAAACGGGCAGCCGCAGCTCGTGCGGAGAATCGGTTCTCCGGTGACAGCCGTTCCGTTCGGCGGGCTGCCTTCCACACGCGACATAATCTCGTAAACCGCCCGATATCCCACCTCATGCTGATTTTTATCCACGCTCGTCAGAGGCGGATAGCTCAGTTCCGAGAGCTCGGAATTGTCAAAGCCCGCCAAGATGACATCCTCCGGCACCCGCAGGCCGTGCTGGCGGAGCGCCTCCTGCGCCCCCACCGCCATCGCGTCATTTCCGCAGATAATGGCCCGCGGACGTCCTCCGTCCTTCAAAAACGTTTCGACCGCCTGCATTCCGCTGTCCATTGTAAAAAAGCCCTGATATATGTGGTCTTGTCTGACCTTTAGGCCGTTTTTCTCCATGGCGTCCAGAAATCCGCGGTACCGCTTCTGCCCCTCCTTATGAAACAGCGGCCCGCTGATATAATAGATATCGCTGCACCCATGCGCCCGGATAAAATGTTCGGTCATCGCGTATTCCGCCTCATAGCTTGAAAAGCTGATGTGACTCATCCCCTCTATCTCCACATCGATGCTGACCGCCGGACATCCGCTCTCGAGCACTGCCCGTATGACTGCCTCCGCGGCCTTCGGATATGTAATTGTGTTCTTTGCGATAACGACACCGTCAAATTCTCTGTAATCCGGCAATCTAAAAATCTGATAAGCCCCTTTCAGATTCTCTTCCTTTTCCCTGTAGCTGATATAATTCGTAAAGACATACAGATTACTGTCTGTCTCCTTTGCAGCGTCAATCATTCCCTCTAACATCCTGCACTGATTATCTGCATTGATCGTACACATCAGAACCGCAATTTGTCTGCTCATACCCCCGTCCCCCATTTCATACAAGCTTTATCATTTCGTGGCGGCTTTTCTCTGCCGTTTCTATTTCTTCATAAAAGACGTCGACCGGCGCAAGCGCCAAATTAAGACACCGTGAATCTGCCATATCCATCATCGTGCCGTCCGTCATCCGGAGAATCGGACGAAGATTGTGAATCCCGGCGTTTTCGTAAATAATACCGGTCCGGCCGTTTGACAGGAGCACGGTCGTCCCCTTCGGGTACAGCGGCACAAAGCGCAGCAACGCGTCCACAACCTGCCTGTCAAACATACTTCCGCACATTCCCATCATATATTCCGACGCCTCGTACGGCGAGTAGGGATTCTTATAGGGGCGCTTTGACACCAGCGCGTCATAGACATCCGCCACATGCAGAATCTTGGTAAACAGTGTCTGGCTCGCCCCGTCGATCCCGTTCGGATAACCGCTCCCGTCCACATTTTCGTGATGAAACAGCACGGCTGTTTTCACTTTTGCGGAGATATCCCAGCGCTCACAGATAAGCTCATACGATTTCTTTGCATGCGTTTTCATGGCCGCATACTCCTCGGGCGTCAGCCTCCCCGGTTTGTTTAAAATTTCCGGCGGGATAGACAGCTTTCCCAGATCATGCAGGAGCGCCGCCGTCACGAGATGGATCATATCCTGCTCGCTCATATACATCCCCATTCCGATCACGCCGCAGATCACGCCGACATTCACGGAATGCGCATAGGTGTAATCATCGTAGCTTCGCAGATCCGCCAGATCCAAAGACACCTTTTCGCTGTCTAGTATCTCCTCCACAATCTGCTTTGCGACCTTCTTGCACTCGTCAATATTACAGGCGCGGACGCTCTCCATCCCCCGCGCTTTCAGCTGCGGGGAGATCACGCTCTCCACCTCGATTCCCTCCGACAGCTCATCCGAAATATAGACACCCCAAAATCCGTATTTCTGCAGCTTTTCGATATAGGAATCCGTCAGCGGATGGTTCGCTCCTATGAGCGTGCGCCCGTAGGAATCATACAGCTCGTTCGCCAATACCATACCGGCGGCTGCCTGTTTCAACGATACATACCTCATGCCGTTTCTCCTTTTCGACAATGGCCTATCCCCTCACATCATCCCGCGACTCGATCACAAGCAGGATTCCCCCGTCAAATGTAATTTCTCCCCGCTCGGCAACAATCTCGTTGCTGACCCCGAGCGAACAAAACCCTTCCAGACAGTAATCCGTCAGCGGATACTTAAACCCCTTCAAATACAGATGCTCCACCTGCGCGCTGTAGGGAATCAGCGACACGTAATCCCCGAACTGCTCCGCGCGTTCCAGCGTGATTCCCGCATCAATCATACGCACGCGGTTGTGGGAGTCCAAAAGCATCATCGGAACCCCGGCCTGAAGGCCGATGCCAAGCAGTTCGATATTCCCGAGCACATGGTCAAGCCTGCTGCCCGTGCCGCCGAGCAGCGTGATTTGCTCCGCCCCCATTTTTATCGCAAGCCTGACGGCCGACTCCGTATCCGTGTCATCCTTGACCGGATTCAGCCGTATCATCCGAATATCCGGCCGTCCCTCAAATGCGGCAAGCGCCTCACTGTCCGCCGAATCAAAATCTCCGACGATCACATCGGGCTTTATGCCGTTTCTGTAGCAGAAATCCATTCCCGAATCCGCGGCGATCAGCGCGGACGGCTGTCTGCCCAGCACCCCGCGCACAAATGCTTCCTCCACGTTCCCGCCGGAAATCACAAAAAAATGTCTCATCTCCCAACCCTTCTTTGACCTGTCAAAAAACTGCCCGGACATTCTGTTCTATCTGCGGGAATTTAAAATATTCAGAAAATTCTCCACATTCTCCATGAGATTGCCCTCAAACACGGCGCTCCCCGCCACAATCACATTAGCGCCCGCCGCCATCACCTCTCCCACATTATAAAGATTGATGCCGCCGTCAACCTCGATGTCAAGCTTTATCCCGCGCTCGTCCACCATCTGTTTTAAATCGCGGATCTTCTGCACGGTATACGGAATCAGCTTCTGTCCGCCGAACCCGGGATTTACCGTCATGATAAGCACCATATCCACCTTTTCGAGCACATAGGATATCGCCGACAGCGGCGTCGCCGGATTCAGCGCAACACCCGCCAGAATCCCGCGCTCCTTGACGGCTTCAACCGTGCGGTCAAGATGCCTGCAGCTCTCCGCATGCACCGTGATCAAATCCGCACCGGCCTCCACAAACGCATCGACATAGCGCACCGGCTCCTCAATCATCAGATGCACGTCAAAAATCCGGTCACTGCAGGGCCGTATTGCACGGATGACGGGCATACCGAACGAAATGCTCGGGACAAATGCTCCGTCCATCACGTCAATATGCAGATACTGGGCCCCCGCCGCGTCAAGCTGTGCAATCTGTTCCCCCAAACGACTGAAATCCGCCGCCAGAATCGAAGGTGACAAACAATTCATATCCTGTTTTGCTCCTTTCTCTGCCCGCGTCTCTGCAGACGGGACACTCCCTCTGCGCGCCGGCATATCGCCCCGTCAATACTTTTTTACCGCCTTTAACTCCTCATAAAGCAGTCTGTAATTCTCATAGCGCAGGCGGCTGATTTCCCCGTCCAAAGCTGCCTTAACGCCGCAGTCCGGCTCGTCGATATGGCTGCATCCGCGGAACCTGCAATACGGCTCATACCGCGCAAATTCCCGGTAATACTGTCCAAGCTCTTCCTTCGCAAACCCCGGCACATACAGCGTGGAAAAACCGGGGGTATCCATAATATAGGTGCCGTCACCCACCGGTACGATCTCCGAGTGGCGCGTCGTATGCCGTCCCCTCGAAATCTTCCGGCTGACCGCCCCCGTCTCCATCTGCTGTCCGGACTGGAGGCGGTTGATCAGCGACGACTTCCCCACCCCCGAAGGCCCGGCCACCGCCGTCGTTTTTCCCTCCAGCGCCTCAAGCAGCTGCTCGATTCCCCGTCCTTCTTTTGTGCTGGTGTAGAGCATCGGATACCCGCACGCCTCATAAATATCTCCGAATGCATGAAGCGCATCCTCCGTCACAAGATCCGTCTTGTTAAAGCAGATCGCAACCGGCACCTTCTGGTATTCCATCATCACCAGAAAACGGTCCAGCAGATTAAAGCTCGGCTGCGGCTCTTTAGCCGCAAAAATCACAAGCGCCATATCAATATTCGCCACCGCCGGCCGGATCAGTTCGTTTTTTCTGGGAAGCAGCCGCTCGATATTCCCCTTCTTCTCCTGACCATCCAAGACGGCAATCTCCACATTGTCGCCCACGAGAGGCTTGATTTTCTGATTGCGGAATACGCCCTTTGCCTTACACTCATAAATTCCGGATTCCGCTATATGGACATAGTAGAACCCGGAAATTCCTTTTACAATCTTCCCCTGCATATTTCTTTCCAAATCTATTCTTTGGTAAATGCCTTGGACAGGTCGTCTACCGTCTGGTCGTTCAGCTCGTCTCCGTCCAGATCCAGCCAGGTAATAACAAGCTTGCCGCTGTTTACCATGAGTCCGGATTTCGTCAGTGTCAGACCGTCCTCACCGAACTGGGAGATATCCTGATCGTTCCACTGCTCCAGTATATTTCCGGCGGTGTCGTAGAGAACGATATCCGCGCCGGACACATTGGAGATATCCGCCGGCTGCTTAATCGTAATCTTAAACTTGTAAGTCGTCGCCGTCACCACCTGGGACGGTTCCGGTCCCAGACTCACCGTGATCGTAATCGCGGCTCCCTTCTCCGCTTTCGAATACGGTTCAAGGCTCTGCTGCATCACGATACCTGCCGGAATCATATCGCTGTAAGCCTGCGTCACCGTCACCGCAAAATCCTGAAGTTCGCCCCGCGCCTGTTCCTCGGACTTGTAAGTCGTCTGCACGTCCGGCACGGTCACAAGCTCCGGCCCCTGACTGATCTCGATGATAATCGTATCCCCCGGCTTTCCCTGCGCACCTGCGGAGGGCGACTGATTGATGACATAGCCTTCCGGCGCCGTGGAACTGTAAGAATATTTTTTCTCGACCACAAAATCGAGTTCCGTCAGCTTCGCAATCGCGTCGGTATCCTTTTCCCCGGTCACGCCCGGCACGTCAATCGTTCCCTTGCCGCTGCTGATGACAACCGCGACCGTCTTTCCCTTCTCGAGTGAAGCGCCCGCAAGCGGGTCCTGGTTTGCCACCTTTCCTTCCTCGTAATCGTTTGAGGAAATCTCGCCTTTATTCTCGATGGCAAGGCCGAGTCCCTCAATCTCCGCCTTTGCCTCCTCGAAAGTCTTGCCGCGCAGCTCGGGCACCGGAACCTGCTCTTTTTCGGTGCTCTCCGACGTCTGCCCCGCCTGTGTGGACTCCGTAGACTGCGTGGACTCCGTAGACTGGGACGACTGCGAGGACTGACTGTCCTTATCCTTTTTCCCGCCGTCTCCGAAACCGCCGAACAGATTGATCACGAGCGCAACGATAATGCCGACAATCACAACCGCCGCCACGATTCCCATGATTGTGATCGCCTTTTCCATCTTCGGATTCAGCTCACCCTCGTCGCCGCCGTCGAACTCGTCGCCGTCCTCCTCGTCTTCGTCATCGTCCGGTTCCACGCGTTCCGGCACCGGAATATGGATGCTTCCCGTCTCCTTTTTAATCTGGCGGATCTCCTCCGCCGCGATAATCCGCGTCTTGTCCTGGCTCACCGCCGGAACCATCACGACAAAATCCTCATTCGGACTGACTAACGACTTTCTCAGATCCGTCAAAAGCGCCGTCATCGACTCATATCTGCGGTCCGCATTCTTCTGCGTACATTTGAGAATAATCTTTTCCATGCTGATCGGCAGATTCGGCGCGTAGGCGCTCGGCGTCACCATCTCCTCCTGCAGATGCTGAATCGCCACCGCCACCGTAGTGTCGCCGTCAAACGGAACACGGCCGGTCACCATCTCGTACATCACAATCCCCAGCGAATAGATATCGCTCTTACCGTCGACAAATCCGTTTCTCGCCTGCTCCGGGGAGGAGTAGTGCACCGACCCCATCACATCCGAACTGATGGTATTTCCGCTCGCCGCTCTGGCGATTCCGAAATCCGTCACCTTGACTTTCCCCTCGGTGGATATCATGATATTCTGAGGTTTGATATCCCGGTGGATAATTCCCTTGCCGTGGGCCGCCTCAATACCTCTTCCCACCTGAATCGCGATGCTTACGGCTTCTTTGAAGGACAGCTGCCCCTTTTTCTCAATGTAGGTCTTTAAGGTGATGCCCTCGACATACTCCATGACGATGTAGTGCATCCCTTTCTCGCTCCCGACATCATAGATATTCACGATATTCGGATGCTCCAACCCTGCGGCCGACTGGGCCTCCGTGCGGAATTTGGTCACAAAATTCATATCCTCCGAAAACTCCGCCTTCAGCACCTTGATCGCAACAAAGCGTCCCAGCGTCAGGTCTTTCGCCTTATATACATCCGACATTCCGCCGGCGCCGATTTTCCCTATCACCTCATAGCGGTCCGCTATATACATTCCCTCTGTCAACATACGTCTATCCTCCAATTACTCTACAAACGGCTCGATTAACACCACCGTGATATTGTCGTGTCCGCCGTTTCTATTCGCAGTCTCAACCAGCTTCTCCGCTTTCTCCACGATATCCCGCTGTCCGAGCACAATGCGCTTGATGTCCGCGTCGGAGACCTCGTTGGTCAGCCCGTCCGAACACAGCAGAATGATATCGCCTTCCTCGATCCGCGTCTCAAAAAAGTCCGCTGCGACCTCCTCAAACACGCCCACGGCCCTCGTAATAATATTTTTATCGGGATGAAACTTTGCATCCGCTTCGTCCATCTCTCCCAAACGCACCATCTCCTCCACAAGAGAATGGTCTCTGGTAATCTGCGTAATTGTCTCCTGATTAATAATATAAAGACGGCTGTCTCCCACATTTGCCGCATACAGCTGATGGTCCATGCAGGTTGCAGCGACCAGAGTCGTACCCATACCCGCCTTCCCCGGATCATTCTGCGCGGCCGAAAGCAGCAGGAGATTCGCGCGGTTCACCGCCTCCTGCATCAGAGCGACCGGCTCCGTCAGCCCGGATGCCGAAATACTTTCCACCGTCTGCTCAATCGTGCAGCGGGACGCGTAATCCCCCGCCGCATGGCCTCCCATACCGTCCGCCACGAGAAAAAGATTCGGCAGATTTCCGACTGCTGTCTCTGACGTATACATATAATCCTGATTTGTGTCGCGCCGCTGCCCGGTATCCGTCATGGAAAACGTCTTCATCTATGCTTCCTCCCTTTCCTGTAAATTCCGGACATACCGCTTGCGCAGCTGTCCGCAGGCACCGTCAATATCCCTGCCCATTTCCCTTCTAATAGTAACATTTCTCCCGTTTTTTTCAAGTTTATTTTTGAATTCGACAACCGCTCTGCCGTCCGGCTGCCGGTATTCCCTCTCCGAAATCGGATTGACCGGAATCAGATTAATATGGCAGTTCATGCCGTCTAAAAGCGCGGACAGCTCCGCCGCATCCTCCGCGGTATCATTCACTCCGGCCACAAGGCTGTACTCGAATGTGACCCGCCTTCCCGTCTGCGCAAAATAGTAGCGGCAGGCTTCCATGACTTCCGATAGCTCATAGCGGTTCGCCACCGGCATCAGTCCGCACCGCTTTTGCTGACTCGCGGCGTGCAGGGACAGCGCCAGCGTAATCGCAAGCTTTCTGTCCGCGAGCTCCCGCATCCGCGGCACAATGCCGCAGGTCGAAACGGTCACGTTCCGCTGGCTGATATGGAGACCGTTTTCATCGCACAAAAGCTCGATAAACCGAAGCAGATTGTCGAAATTGTCAAGCGGTTCGCCGGTTCCCATGACCACCACATTCGAGACGCGCGCGCCGATATCCTTTCCGATGCGGTATACCTGATCGAGCATCTCCGAAGGCGTCAGCCCCCGCACCAGCCCGTCGAGCGTCGACGCACAGAACCGGCACCCCATACGGCATCCCACCTGCGACGAAATGCAGACGGAATTGCCGTGCTTATAGCGCATCAGCACGCTCTCGATCACATTCCCGTCCGCAAGCGCAAAGAGATACTTTCTTGTCCCGTCCTGCTTTGAGATTTGCACCGCTTCGGCTCTCAGCGCCGTAAGCACACACTGCTCCCCGAGCTTTTCCACAAGTGCTTTCGGGATATTTGTCATCTCGCAAAAGCTCTGCGCCTGTCTGACGTGCAGCCACTGATAAATTTGTTTTGCCCGGAAGCTCTTTTCTCCGAGCCCCGTGACATACGCCGTCAGTTCCTCTAAGTTCAACGACTTAATATCTGTCTTTTCCATTGTTTTTCACCATTTTGGAGATAAAAAAACCGTCTCCGAGCTGTCTGTCGGGAAACAGCTGCTCCATTTTTACCAGCGTAAACTCCGGATGTCCGGACAAAAAATACCGTACATTCTCCTCGTTCTCCGCGGGATTGATCGTACAGGTGGAATAAATCAGCGTCCCGCCGCATTTTACATAGGCGCATACCACGTCCAAAATCCGGCGCTGCAGCGCCGCAAGCTCCTCCTGCTGCGCTCTGCTCATCCGATATTTGATATCCGCTTTCTTCCGGAGAACACCGAGCCCCGAACAGGGCAGGTCCGCAATGACGATATCCGCCGCAGCCTCCGACGCCGCGTCAAAGACGGCAGCGTCCTGTTTTACCGCCGTGATATTCGCGAGCCCCTGTCTTTTGATATTTTCCCGGATCAGAGCCACCTTATAATCCGTCAGATCTCTCGCGGACACATGTCCGGTTCCGGCGAGCTTCTCCGCAAGGTGCATGCTCTTTCCTCCCGGTGCCGCGCAGACATCGATGCAGACGTCTCCGCTCTTCGGAGCCGCGTATTCCGCGACCATCATCGAGCTGACATCCTGCACATAAAACAATCCTTCCCGAAAGGAAGACAATCCATTCAGATGGTCATAGTCCCGGATCGCAAAGGCATACGAAAGCCCCGGGTACTTCCCCTCATCCAAAGGCTCCGCCGAAACTCCCTCCGACGCGAGCCGTTCCCGAAGCGCCTCCGGTGTAATCCGGCCGAGATTCGCGCGCACCGTAAGCGGTGCATCAGTCAGAAACGCGGCCAGCAGTTCCTCGGTCCGCTCTCTTCCGTATGCCGAAAGCCAATCCCGCACAATCCACTCCGGCATGGAATAGCGGACGGAAAGCGCCGCGGCAGGCTCCGTCTCCATATCCGGATATGTAACGTCAAAAAGGTTCCGGCTGATATTCCGCAGCACACCGTTCACAAAGCCTGCCAGAGAGGAAAACCCTTTCTTTCTGGCAAGCTTCACCGCCTCGTTGCAGGCTGCGGAGGCCGGAACCGCATCCATATATTTTAACTGATAAACGCCCATCCGCAGGATATTGCGGATTGCGGGCTTCATCTTCCGCGTCTTTACCTTGGAAAACACGTCAATGATATAGTCAAGCTCAATCATGCGCTGGAGCGTTCCCTCGGAGACCCTCGTGATAAACGCGCGGTCGCGCTTGTCGAGATACTGGTATTTGTCCAGCACGGCGCGGATGACGAGATGACTGTAGTTCCCGTCCTCCGCGGCCTCCATCAAAATCCCGAGTATCAGCTCTCTTGTATTCACGGAATCAGTCATCGCTTCTTCGTCCTCCGAACAGCAGCACAAGCCGAAGCAGCTGTAAAATCGCGGCCGCAGCGCTGGCCACATAGGTAAGCGCCGCAGCGCCCAGCACTTTTTTCGTGTACGGGAGCTCGCTCTCGCTCAAAATCCCCTGCTGTCCGAGAATCGCAAGCGCCCGCGAGGAAGCGTTAAACTCCACCGGCAGCGTGATCAGCTGAAACAGCACCGCAAACGAAAAGCACAGGATTCCGATCTGAATCAATGTCGAACCGGTCCTCTGGGTAAACAGCAGGCCGATTAAGATCAGCGGCCACGCAAGCGTCGAACCGATATTTGCCACCGGAACAATTGCGGAGCGGATCGTAAGCGGCGCATAGCCCTGATGATGCTGAATGGCATGTCCGCACTCGTGCGCCGCCACACCGACGGCCGCCACCGAGGCCGAGCCGTACACCGAATCCGAGAGATTCAGCGTCTTTTTCGCCGGGTTATAGTGGTCCGTCAGACTGCCGGACACGTGGTGAATCGTCACGTCGTTGATCCCGGCAGACCGCAGAATGCGCTCCGCCGCCTGCGCTCCGGTCATCCCGGACATGCTGCGGTACTGTGAATATTTCTGAAACGTGGTCTTCACCCGCGCCGAAGCGATCAGACAGATCACCGCACCGATCAGCACCAGTAAATAAGTCGGGTCAAACCCCCAATAATAAAATGGCATCATAACTTTCCGTCCTTTCTTATCAGGCGCGTCCGGTTGTTCAGCCGCGCTTGAAATACGTTCCCGGTTCCACGGTATAGCCGTTCAGAAAGGCCTCCGCGGACATCCGTTTCTTCCCTTCCAGCTGCACCTCTTTGAGCACGAGCATTCCGTCGCCGGTCTGCACCGAGATCCCTTCTTTTTCCACCGCCGCAATGCAGCCGGGCGCTGTTTTCTTTTCCCCCCGGCGCACCTCTGCCTTCCATATCTTAAGGGTCTTTCCGTCAAGGCAGGTATATGCGCTCGGCCACGGGTCCAACCCGCGGATCAGGCACTCAATGGACTTTGCATCCATATTCCAGTCAATGCATCCGAGTTCCTTATGAATTTTTGCCGTGTGTGTCGCCTTTGTATCGTCCTGCTTTGTATACACGGCCGTACCGTCTTCGATGGCGGCCATCGTCTTCACACACAGATGCGCGCCGGCTCTGCCGAGGCGTTCAAACAGGCTGCCTCCGGTCTCATCTTCCCGGAGCACAATCTCCTCTTTCATAATCATGTCGCCGGTATCTATGCCCTCGTCCATGCGCATCGTAGTCACTCCGGTCACCGTGTCCCCGTTGATCACGGCCCACTGAATCGGCGACGCACCGCGGTACTTCGGAAGCAGGGATGCATGCACGTTCACACAGCCGTAGCGCGGCAGCTCAAGCAGCTCCTTTGGTATAATCTGCCCAAAAGCCTCGACAATTATGATATCCGGCCGATATTCTTCGAGATACCGGATACTCTCCTCCTCCCGCACACGCTTCGGCTGATATACCTTAAGGCCGTGCGCAAGCGCACAGGCTTTCACCGGCGTATATCGGAGGGCTTTGCTGCGGCCCACCGCCTTGTCCGGCTGAGATACCACCAGCACAACCTCATGTCCTGCCTTCAGAATCTCCTCCAGCGTCGGAACTGCAAAATCAGGCGTACCCATAAAAATGACTCTCATACTTCCCCTCCCTCTGACCACAGAAGTGATTGATTTATCTTTTACTCCGTTTATTCTTCTTCGTCCGATTCATAGGTGACTTCGCGCAGCGGTCCCTCCGCCAGCTCCACGTACAGATGCCCTTCCAGATGGTCCAGCTCATGGCAGATCGCACGTGCCAAAAGCTCCGTCCCCTCTATCTCGTACTCTTCCATATTCTCGTCAAACGCCCGCGCTTTTACATAGTTTGGCCTCGTCACCGTGGCCGCTTTTCCCGGTATGCTCAAACATCCCTCATCCCCGGTCTGCTCGCCTGAGGTTTCCAGAATCACCGGATTAATCATCACAATGGGACCTTCCCCGACGTCAATCACAACCACTCTGCGGAGCACGCCCACTTGCGGGCCGGCCAGTCCGACACCGTTCGCCTCGTACATGGTCTCCAGCATATCCTCAATCAGCTCCCGAATCTTGGGCGTTATCTCCTTAATCTCCCTGCATGTCTTGTTCAGCACAGGGTCCCCCTGCACGCGAATTGTCCGAAGCGCCATTTTTTCCTCCTTTATTTCTCTCACACTAAAACCCGTTTACCGGATTAAAATCAAACTGTACCGTCACATCCCGGTACCTGCCGTTATCCCTTATAAAATGCTCTGTCCTGTCTTTTATTTCCACTAAAGAATCATAGTCCGCACTCTTTAGATAAAGCACTTTTTTATAAATGTCATTCACCTTTGCGACAGCCGCATCCGCCGGTCCGATCAGGCTGACACGCGCTGCGTGCGGCCGGTCTATATACGCCGTAAGCTCCCGGGCAAGCTCTTCCGCCGCCTGCTCTGCCGTCTCCTCCTGCTTTGCCGCACAAAGTATCACCAGCATATTCCACACGGGCGGATAGCAGAGCATCTCCCGGTAGACGATCTCCTCGCGGTAAAACGCCTCATAGTCCTGCGCCTTTGCCGCAGCGATGCTGTAATGCGTTGGATCATAGGTCTGAATCAGCGCAAGTCCCGGCCGATCCCCTCTGCCGGCCCGTCCCGCCGCCTGCGCCAGAAGCGCAAACGTGCGCTCCGATGCCCGGTAATCTCCCACATGCAGCGAAAGGTCCGCGGCGAGAATCCCCACCAGCGTCACATTCGGAAAGTCGTGCCCCTTGACAATCATCTGCGTTCCGACCAGGATATCCGCTTCCCCGTTGGAAAATGCGGATAAAATCTGCTCATATCCCTCTTTGTTCCGGGTCGTGTCAAAATCCATACGCAGGACGTTCGCCCCGGGAAAGCGCTCCCGCACCACCTGTTCGATCTTCTGCGTCCCCGCCTTAAAGCCGCTGATATATTTCGATCCGCACGACGGGCATACGGCAGGCTGCGGCTCCTCATACCCGCAGTAATGGCACACCATTCTTCCTCCGCCGTGCTGGCTTAAAGAAACATCACAATGCGGACATTTTATCACATGTCCGCAGGCTCTGCAAGACACAAAGCCCGCGAGCCCCCTGCGGTTCAAAAACAGCATCATCTGCTCTCCCCGCCGCAGGCGCTCCTCCATCTCCTCTGCGAGACGCCTGCTTAAGATGGAACGATTCCCCTCTCTAAGCTCCCTGCGCATATCTATGATCTCACAGGCAGGCAGCACTCTTCCCCCCACGCGCGTCCGAAGCTCGAGCAGGCGGTATTCCCCGCGCTTCATCCGGTAGCAGCTCTCCATCGAGGGCGTCGCGGAACCTAAGACCACACTGGCATCCGCCATCCGCGCGCGCGCAATCGCCGTCTCGCGCGCGTGATAGCGCGGTACCGACTCGCTTTTATAGGAAGGCTCATGCTCCTCGTCAATGATGATGAGTCCCAGCCGCGGAAACGGCGTAAACAGTGCGGAGCGCGGGCCGATTATGATGTCGGTCTCACCGTTTTCGGCCCGCAGGAACTGGTCGTACCGCTCCCCCGCCGACATGCGGGAATTGAGAATTGACACACGGTCTCCGAACCGCCTGTAAAAGCGCAGCACCGTCTGATAAGTCAGCGCGATCTCGGGAATCAGCACGATCGCCTGCCTTCCCGCTTTACACACATGGGCAATCATCTCCATATAGACCTCGGTCTTGCCGCTTCCGGTGACGCCCCGCAGCAGATAAGTCGCCCGCACTCCGGCGTCAAAATCACCGCAGACGGCATCCGCCGCCCGCCGCTGCTCTTCGTTTAACGTACACACATACGCACCGGCCGAAAGCTGACCGACCGGATTGCGGTATTGTATCTCCCGCATCACCCGCAGAACCCCCTGCTCCTCAAGCGCTTTTATCACGCGCCCGGAAACACCGAGCTTCCCCGTGATAAAGTTCCACTCCAGCTCCCCCTCGGCAAGCAGCGCCTCCAAAAGTCTTGCGCGGGCCGTACTGTGCTTCCGCTGATACTCTCCGAGCTGATTTTTCGCCTCCACCGGGTGAAGCGCAAGACGCACGCTCTTGTGCTCCACCGCCTTTTTTTTCTCTTTGACCGGAATCACCGTCTTAAGCGCCTGATTCATCGTGCCGCCGTAATTTCTGCGCATCCACGCAGCAAGTGCGATCAGCTGCGACTCGATGGGCAGGCTCCCCTGCACCACACCGATCAGGTCTTTGATTTTGTCGGCGTCATACTCCGTCTCGTCTGTAAGTTCCACGACATATCCGGTCAGCCTGCGCCTTCCGAACGGGATGTGAACCTGCGTCCCCACCGCAATCTGTGCCTGTAAATACACGGGAATACGGTATTCAAATGTCTTGTCTAGTTTGTCCTGTGAGATATCCACTATCACTCTTGCGTATTCCGCCATTGTCTCTTTCACTTTCTGCCGTCCGCACCGTACTCATGCGACCGGCCCGCTTTTCGGCCAGCCGGCCGGCAGCATCCGCCACAAGCGCCTGATCCTGCATCGGATATTTTACCCCGCAGATCTCCTGGTAATCCTCATGACCTTTTCCGGCGAGCACGATAATATCCCCTTCCGCAGCCCGCTCCACGGCATACCGCACCGCCTCGGCCCGGTCGGGAATCCTCACATAAGCGCCTCCGGTCCCCCGGATTCCCGATTCGATATCGTCGATAATCTTATCCGGGTCCTCCCATCTCGGATTATCCGAGGTGAGCACGGAAAAATCCGCCAGATGCCCCGCCATCTCCCCCATCCGGGTACGCCGCAGAAGCGAGCGGTTCCCGCCGCATCCGAAAATCACCACAAGACGCGACGGGGAGAATACCCGCAGCGTTTCCAGCAGATTTTTCAGGCTCATCTCATTGTGGGCGTAGTCAATTAAAAACACATACTTTTCGGAGATGCCCGTGTTCTCACACCGGCCCGGAACGACGGTCCGCTCCAGTCCCCTGCATATCTGTCCGGGCGTCACAAAAAAATGTTCCGCAACCGCAACGGCCGCCAGCGCGTTGTACACGTTGAACACCCCCGGCAGACACAGCCTCACGCAAAGCCTGCCCGCACCGCACCAGACCGTAAAACGGCTTCCGAGGCTTCCGCCCTCCATAAAAAATTCCGGCGGTTCCGCCGTCACCTGCGCCGGATAGCGCATGGAAAACGCCTTCACGCTGCAGGTATGTCCTCTTAAGATACGCCCCGCGTGCAGATCGTCCGCATTCACGATACCGACGCTGCACTGAGAAAACAGCTTTGCCTTACAGCACAGGTATTCCGAAAAGGAGGCATGCTCACCCGCTCCGATATGGTCCGGCTCTATATTCAAAAAGACGCCGATATCAAAAAAAATGCCTGCCACCCGCTGCATTTTCAGACCCTGAGAGGACACCTCCATCACACAGCAGTCGCAGCCGTTCTCCACCATCTGCGCCAGATAACGCTGCAGATCGCAGGATTCCGGCGTCGTGTGCGAGGCGGGAATGCGCTTCCTGCCGTCCCAGATGAAAACCGTTCCGATCATGCCGACGCGGTGTCCCGCCTCCGCAAGGATCGATGCCGCCATAAAGGCAGTCGTTGTCTTCCCTTTTGTTCCGGTGATGCCGACCATGCGCAGCTTTTCTGCGGGATGCCCGAACCATGCGGCCGAAAGCTGCGCGAGCGCAAGCCTCGTATCCCGCACAAACACAAATGCCACGCCATACTCCCTCTCGCACTGCTCTATGACGATCTTCTCTCCTCCGGCGTACAGCACGCGCTTCTTCCCCAGACAGATGATCTCCGAGACATCGACTGCCACGGCAGCCGCTCCCCGTCTGACTGCGGAGAGCAGATAGTCGTGTCCGTTGGCCCGCTGGCCTTTTATGCAAACAAACAGAGAACCTTTCCGGACCTTGTTGGAATCATAGCAGATATCCGCTATAAAACGCCCCGCGTCTCCCTGCACACACTCATATGTAATCGCCTGTAATAGCTCTTTTAACTGCATCCTGCCTCTGCCGAACACATTTTTTTTATTATATGCCAGAAGCTTATGTTTTACAAGTTATCCCATTTTTTTTCAGAATTTTTTCAGAAAATACGCGCAGACTACCATCAGAATACAAAAATAAAGGAGAAAAAAGATGAACGGACAAAACTTTTTCATCTGCGGTCTTACCGGCTGGTGCATGGAAATCCTCTTTACCTCCGCCGGCTCACTGTTAAAAAAAGACGGCCGGCTCATCGGACAGACATCGGTCTGGATGTTTCCCATCTACGGCATGGCGGCTTTTATCTATCCGGTATACCGCAAAATCAAACATATCCCGGCGCTCCTGCGCGGTGCGCTCTACAGTGTCGGTATTTTCTCTTTTGAGTACTTAAGCGGCTCCATTCTCAAGCGCCATCGGCTCTGTCCCTGGGATTACAGCGGCGCAAAGACCAGCATCGACGGCCTGATCCGCCTCGACTATGCCCCCTTTTGGATGGCGGCGGGCCTTCTGTTTGAGCGAATCCTTCTGGCTTCCGACAAACAGCGGGATGCGGCGGCACAAACGCGCCAAACTATCTGAAAACAACGGCTTTTTCCCCCTGTAATATGTAAATTTTTTCGCTCTTGAAATTGTCTATCCGTTAGTATATGATACCCTCAGTGGACAAAGATCCACTGAGGGTAAAAAATACTTGTATGGAGGATTGTTATGCGTCATTTAATGAGCCCGCTGGATTTCTCCGTCGACGAGCTGGACAGGCTTTTAGACCTCGCCGACGACATCGAGAAAAACCCGGCCAGATACGCCCACACCTGTGACGGCAAAAAGCTTGCCACCTGTTTCTACGAACCAAGCACACGGACCAGACTCAGCTTTGAAGCTGCCATGTTAAACCTCGGCGGTTCTGTTTTAGGTTTCTCCAGCGCCGATTCAAGCTCGGCCGCCAAAGGAGAAAGCGTTTCCGATACAATTCGAGTGATTTCCTGTTACGCAGATATCTGTGCCATGCGGCATCCGAAGGAAGGCGCGCCTCTTGTAGCCTCCCAGAAATCTTTGATTCCCGTTATCAACGCCGGAGACGGCGGTCATCAGCATCCAACCCAGACATTAACCGATTTGCTTACCATCCGCTCTTTAAAGGGGACACTCGGCAGTCTGACGATCGGGCTCTGCGGCGATTTAAAATTCGGGCGCACCGTGCACTCTCTGATCAATGCGCTGATCCGCTACCCGGATATCCGCTTTGTGCTGATCTCCCCGGAGGAGCTTCGGATCCCAAGCTATATCAGAGAAGATGTCCTCGCGGCGAACAATGTGCCTTTCACCGAAGTCGAACGTCTCGACGAGGCCATGCCGCAGCTCGATATCCTCTACATGACGCGTGTTCAGAAGGAGCGCTTCTTCAATGAGGAGGATTATGTGCGCCTGAAAAACTACTATATTCTGACAAAGTCCATGATGGAACTCGCCAAAGAAGACATGCTGGTGCTCCATCCCCTGCCGCGGGTAAACGAAATCTCCGTCGAGGTGGACGACGACCCGAGGGCCGCCTATTTCCGTCAGGCGCAGTACGGTGTCTACGTGCGGATGGCTTTAATTCTCACGCTCCTCGAAATCGATGTCAGCAAACCGCAAACAGAAAGGAATTTGCCATGTTAAATATCAGCGGAATCCGGGAAGGATTTGTATTAGACCATATTCAGGCAGGAATGAGTCTGCAGGTTTATCACGATTTAAAGCTCGATATGCTCGACTGCCCGGTAGCCATCATAAAAAACGCCCGCAGCAACAAAATGGGAAAAAAAGATATTGTCAAAGTGGAATGTCCGGTGGAAGCTTTAAATCTGGATATTCTCGGCTTTATCGACCACAATATCACGGTCAATGTCATCCAGGATGACAAAATCGTAGAAAAGCGCCAGCTGCATCTGCCCGGCCAGGTAACCAATATCATATCCTGCAAGAATCCGCGCTGTATCACCTCCGTCGAGCAGGAGCTTGACCAGATCTTCCTTTTGACCGACGAGAAGCGGGAAATCTACCGCTGCAAATACTGCGAGGAGAAATACATCAATCCGAACCGGAGGAAATAGACCGCGCGGGAAACCGCACAGAAAAAGGACTGCCGCATGCTCTGCGGGCAGTCCTTTTGTTCCGAAATACAAAAATACCCCCTTTTCAGGATACCTCACCCTTATTCCTGTATTCCTCAAATGCCTGATACACGCCGATACGGCATGCGTCATGTTCAAGCATCCCGGCAAAAATACCGCCGTAGCGAATGGTATCCGCATTCTTTTCCACCCGTACAATCCGGACAAAAACCCGGATTACCTCCTTTGTCCAGATGGTGAGATTACAGTCATACACTGCGTTCAGCTCAAGTTCACGGTCACAGGTGAATCCGATTCCCGTTGTCGAGAGATCACTGACCGAAATCGTCACCCGCTCTCCGCTCTGTCCGTCAATGCGTTTCACCATCAGCTCAGCGGAAAGTTCTGTTCTAACACTGCGTCTTCTCTCCTCCATGTAATTGCCTCCCCATAGATCCCTGATATCGATATATCACACCCGCAAAGCGGGTATGCTGCGCGCGGCACTCTGCAGCCATCCGGCCGTTCCTGTCTGCAGATATCATATATACAGACCGTACTTACCACGTCTGTCTGTTTTCTATAGTATAACACAAAACCAGACAGACTGTACAGCCTCAAAACCGGGGTTAAAACGGACGCCCGCAGCAACAGCAGTTACACAGCATATTCAGCAGAAGCATACTCAGACACCAGTTTCCCGCCCCCGCATACGGCCTGTCGTAATTGCTGCCCATATTAGTGTACCAGGTTCCCCCATACTCGAGATGCTGCGCAAACTGCCGGTATTCCATATTGCTCGGCTCCATCTCCACCGCGCGTCCGGCATGCTCTTTGGCCACGATATTGTTTCCGGTTCCCTGATTCGCGATTGCACTGTAATAGTACCAGCGCGCACGGCGCTCTCCAAACGGAATATCGTTGAGGACATGCAGCGCCTCCGCATAGTGGCGGTTCGCAATATAATTGGCCGCGGCCTGCATCTTCGGCGAATCGCTCCCGCTCTGATGGTAGCTTCTGCTTCCGGTAAAACTGCCGAACCCTCCATGGCTGCCGCCCTGCCCGTACGTGCCGCCGAAACCCTGCTGCTTCTCGCGCATGATCTGATCATAGGCCTGCTGTACTTCCTTAAAACGCTCCTCCGCCTGTGCGCGGTTCGGGTTATTGATATTGGCATCCGGGTGATATTTCCTGCTGAGATTCCGGTATGCCTTTTTTATTTCTTCGTCAGAGGCGCCCGGCGATATGCCGAGCACCCGGTATGGATCCGTCATAATTCTCGTTTTTCCTCCGTCTGTCTCCGGAACTTGCTGTCTCTCTTCCTCTCTGCCGCTTTCGTCTTTTTGACTTTCTTTGCCTTCTCCTTCAGCTTCTTCTTGCGAAGCTGGAGATATTCGTACTTCGACCACACGCCGGAGTACAGCACATTGCGCAGAATATCCGCATGGAGCAGAATCGGCAGACGCTCAAAGGATTTTGCGCACTCCGACATCATACTTGTGAGCAGAAGCCTGCAAAGCGTATCAAAATCCTCTGCGCTCTCCCTCACAAGGTAAGTCAGAGGATTGTATTCGTTCTTTTTCAAATCCGCATCATAATCCTCATACGCATCCATGATGTAGATAAATTTCCCCATATAAAAACCCAGATTTTTTAATTCCTCGCGCCACTCATCCTCGCGCCAGCAGAATACCTCCCCGAGCATCTCCCCGGTCAGTCCCGCCACGGCGTCAAGATTCGTCTCTCGGTTTCGCTCCGCCTCCTCGGTACGCCGCATAAATTCCTCGACCGCGCGCACCTGTCTGGGATATTTTTCCATGATGCGGGCATAATCCCCGTCAAGCATCTTCGCAAGCGCTCTCTTCGTGTATGCCTTGTCGTCCTTCCAGTCATCAATCAAATTGTGGTATGCCAGAATCACATTCATGTCCGCAGCGTAATCCGTGGCCGCATTCAGCCGCACCTGCCGCTTTTTCGTCGGATGAAGCGCGCAGGTAATCATCGCCGTATCATCAAAAAGCTCATAGAGGCCGGTCAGCAGCACCACCAAAAAAGTCATGTCATAATTGAGAAGCATCTGACCTTTTGTCCCGCAGCTCGACTTGAGCCTGCGGCACAGACCGCAGTAATACGCCTGATACATCTGCCTGTTTTCTTCCGTCATTATCTTCTGATTTATGTTGATATAACCAAACATCAGAACCGTCTCCTTTGCGCGTGCTTAACTTTTCCTGATAAAATCTCTGCGGCATTTCGGGCAGGTAATGCAGATCTTCCCCCGCCCTCTCGGCACGCGCACCCGCTGCTTACAGCCCGGACACCTGAAAAAGCGATATTCTCCGCGCTGGGCAAACCGCTTCTTTGCCGCGTCCCGCCGCACCGCCATACGGTAGCGCCAGTTCAGAAATTTCTGATTCTCCTCGTAGCGCTTTGCCGTGTTCCGCGAGAACATCCGATACCAGCTATACACAATCAATCCCAGCCCGATCCAGTAAAAAATGAAAAGCGGCGGCAGAGCGCCCGCAAACATCGCCGCCGCAAGGCAGCCCACCGCGGCGCCGCTCAAAAGCTTTGACAGCTCATCCGCCCCGTATCTCCCCGTCATAAATCTCTGAAATCTGTCTCTCATCGCAACCCCCTCCACAGATTCCATGTTAAGCCCTGAAAAATAAGCTGTCAACCTATCTATTGTCTTTTAAGAAACATTTTAGATTTTTATCAGAAACTCGGCCCGCTACAGAAACTGCTCAAATTCCTTTCTGTTATTCGTATATTTGCACGCCTCCTCACGGCTGATATACCCAAGCTGTATCAGACGCTGCAGATCCATATTGAGCGTGTGCATGCCGCCGCCCGCAGTCTGCATGATGTTCGGAAGCTGATAGGTCTTTCCTTCCCGCATCAGATTCAGCGCCGCGTCCGTGCCGAGCAGAATCTCCGTCGCCGCCATCCGCGAACATCCGTCCACGCGCGGAATCAGACACTGCGTCACGATTCCTTTTAGCACGCCGGCAAGCTGGGCGCGCACCTGATTTTCGCGCTCTCCCGGACAGGCGTCTATAATGCGGTCTATCGTCTGTGCGGCGCCTGTGGTATGCAGTGTAGACAACACCAGATGCCCCGTCTCCGCGGCGGTCAGCGCGGCCGAAATCGTCTCAAAATCACGCATCTCACCGACCAGGATAATATCCGGGTCCTCCCGCAGCGCACTGCGCAGTGCCGGCGCAAAGCCCGCAACGTCTCTGCCGACCTCCCGCTGATGGATCAGCGCCTGCCTGCACTCATAGACATATTCCACCGGATCTTCTATCGTGATGATGTGCGCGCTTCTTGTCCGGTTGATATGCTCCACCATAGCCGCGAGCGTTGTCGATTTCCCGCTTCCCGTTGGCCCTGTCACCAGAATCAGTCCGCGCGGTTCTTTCGCCAGCTCCGTGACGATGCGCGGCAGCTGCAGCTCTTCCGCCGTCGGAATATGCCCGTTCAGCAGGCGTATCGTCGCCGCAAGCTTCCCCTGCTGCCGAAATATGTTCACCCTCTGGCGCTGCCCGTCCGAAGAGGTAACCGCAAAATCAATGTCCGCGCCGTCCTCGAGTGCGGCCATCTGCCCTTCGTCCAGCATCCCGCACAGCAGCGCGCGCGTCTCCTCGTCCTCTGCCTGCAGGCGTGACTCCTGCAGTGTTCCGTGAATGCGGTACCGCATCGGCATCCCCTCCGTGATATGAATGTCGGAGGCCTCCTTTTCTCTCGCATCCCGCATAATCTCGTCCGTCGTAATCATCGCATTCCCTCCCCGGTTTTATTCGTAGGTAATCTTTAACAGCTCCTCCGTCGTCGTAATCCCGTCCAGCACCATCCGGATTCCGCTCTCGCGGAGCGTCCGCATATTCTGGTACGCTTTTCCGTACGCAATAAGCTCCTCCGTCGCCGCGTGATTCCCGATCATGCGGCGCACCTCCGCGTCTACGGCCAGCACCTCATGGACTGCGATTCTGCCGCGGTAGCCGGTGTGATTGCACTGCGGACATCCCATCCCGCGCTTTACCGTCCGCACCTCCGCTCCTAAAAGTCTGCGCTCCTCCTCTGTCGTCTCAATTTCCTTCGCACAATTCGGACAGATTTTGCGCATCAGACGCTGCGCCACGACGCCCACGAGGGAATTGGCAATCAGATAACTCTCCACTCCCATATCCTCAAGGCGGACAACGCTTGACGCCGCGTCGTTCGTGTGCAGTGTGGAGAGCACCATATGTCCGGTAATCGCCGCCCGCACCGAGATACCGGCCGTCTCCCCGTCTCTGGTCTCCCCCACCATAATGATATCCGGATCCTGGCGCAGCAGCGCGCGAAGTCCGGTCTCAAATGTCAGCCCGGCGACATTGTTGACCTGCGTCTGGTTGATTCCCGGCACATTTTTTTCGACCGGGTCTTCCACCGTCGAAATATTAACCATCCGCTTTGACAGATACTCTAATATCATATACAGCGTCGTCGATTTTCCGCTCCCTGTCGGCCCTGTGATATAGATAATTCCGTTCGGCACATTGAGCATCGGCGCAAATCGCCGGTATGTCGCATCGTCCATTCCGAACTGTCCCGAATAGTCAAGCTCCCCGGAAGAAGAGAGCACGCGCAGCACCGCTTTCTCCCCGAATACCGTCGGCAATACCGACACACGGATATTGATATGGTTATCCTCGATGCGCACGCGGAAATGGCCGTCCTGCGGGAGCCGCTTTTCCGCGATATCCAGATTCGCCATAATCTTAATGCGGGCGATCAGCGGCTGATGAACACTTCTCTGCAGCGTCACATACTCCATAATCACGCCGTCAATGCGCATCCGCACCTTTGTGTCAGACTCGAACGGCTCAATGTGGATATCGCTGGCGTTCCGCCTGATCGCGCGCTCCACCAGCGTGTTGAGCAGATGGATAATCGGCGCCTCATCGTCCCCCTCCGCGCCCAGCTCGTCTAAATTCATGCTCGCGAGCTCTTCTTCCGCAAAGCCGGCATTCGCCTGTGTCGCCGCCATCCGTGCACTGGCCTCCGTGAAATAGTAGGAGATCGCCTGTCTGAGCGCGGCCTCCTCGCTGAGCAGAATCTGAAGATAACATCCGGTCTGCTGCCGCACCTCCTCCAGCGCAAAATAGTTCAGCGGATCGTTGGTCACAAGGAGCATCGTCCCGTTTTGTATACTCACCGGCAGAAACAGATTTTTCTCCGCCAGCTCTTTATCCACCTTGCTCACGGCCTCGATCTCAATCTGAAGCTGCGCCACATCCACGATTTCCAGTCCCAGGCGGTTCGCCAAAGCCTCCAGCACCTGCGTTTCCTCGACAAACCCAAGCTCCATCAGAATCTGTCCCACGCGCTTGTCGCGGTGCTCCTTCTGATAGTCAAGTGCTTTTGCCATCTGGGACGCCGTCACATATCCCATCTCTGTCAGCACGTCGCCGATTCTAAGATTCCCTGCCAATGTCTTCTCTCCTCCCTCATTTCTGCTCCAGTTCGCTGCACATATAGACCACAAGCACACACTTTAAATTTGTCTGTCCCACCGCCCTTAAATCCGCGTCGGCATAGGTCTCTTCTTCCATCTGTGCGGTCTTTATCTGAATCGACGGATAATTATTCCAGATATCGTCCAGAAAGGACATCACATCGGCTTCCTCCCCGCGCAGGGACACCGCAACCTCCACCTGGCGGACATATCCCTCCGGTTTTGCAGCCGCAGTTTCCGTCTCCGCGGTTTCCGTTCCCGCAGCGGCCGCTTCCGCCATTGCTTCCGCCTCCGCCGCAGCCGCTTCCACGGGATTCTCCTGCCCGTTCTGCCCGTTATCCAAAGCCTCCTCTGCGTCCTTTTCGATCGCCGCTTCCGCGTCCTGCACACCGCCTTCGGAATAGAGATACGGGTCCGGGATACGGCTCTCCCCCTCACCGATGGCAAGCGAGAGCGGGAACAGCTGATGGCGCAGGACAATCCCCGTCACCAGTTCGTCCAGCTCGTGATTTTCCAGTGTCTTATAGTAGGGTACCTGCAGCTCGCGAAGCTCTGCGGCGCGCTGCTCTATGCGCTCCTCCAATTCCGGAATCCCCTCCATCCGCCGCTGCATGGATTCTGCGGCGGCTTCTGTCCGCACAAGCTCCTCCCCGGCCTCCCTCATTTTTTCCGCCTGCGGCACAATCAGAAACCGGACTGCCAAAACGAGCATCAGCGCGGTGACGGAAACCCTTATCAGCAGAATATCTCTCGGTGTCATCTCTAATTTCATTCTGTCTCACCTCCCACAGAAACGCCCTGCACCATACACGAAAGCGTCAGACGATAATAGCTGTCATCATACACATAACCCGTGTAATCCACCGCGTAAAACAGTCCTGTATTCTGCAGCTTTAATATATACTCTGGAATATTGATTACCTCCTCGCTGGTCGCCTCGAAATTTAAAATACCGCTCTCTTTGTCGTAGGACTGCAGCGTGACTTCAATATCCCTTCCGCCCGCCAGTTCAATTTTATCCGTCACACCCGAATCCACCGTCGGGTAGGTGGCAAGGTTTCTCTCCGTATACCGCAGCGACGACACCGCATTGACCATGCGCTCCTCCGCGGCCTCTAACGCGCGCACCTTCTGATACCCGCTCTGCGCCTCCTCCGACTGCATCCACTCCCGGATGTCGGCCGTCTTGCTCTCCCGGTAGACCCGAATCCCGAAAAGGACGCCCGCCGCCGCAAGGCCGACTGCAAACACCGCCGCCGGCAGAATCATCTGCCTGCCGAATTCCCGCGCAAAGGCGGCGGATTCCGTCTCTTCTGGCACGGGTTTCAGGTTCATGTCGCGCTGGCCGCGCACCCCCGCCATCATGGCTCCCACACAGGCCATCCAGTCGGATGCGCGCGCCCCGTCGGGAAGCGTGATACCGCGCTCCGGCTCCAGGCGGTGCGCCGCCAGATTCATGCCGGAAATCCCCTCAAGACTGACCTCAAAGTCCGCGTCGGAGCAGCCGGCATAGTAGATATCGGTAATCGCCGCGCCGCTCTTGCTGGCCGACTGAAACTGTAAAATACCGGAAATGCTGCGGATGATCTCCGTCCCGAAATCGAGCGTTCCGCGCTCGCTGAACAGGCGGCTTCTCGACGAATAACGGTACTGCCCGTCCTGCGTGAGCACGCTGGTCATCCCGCCCTCCTCAAAGAACAGAAAAATTGCCGTCTTTTCCTTGTAAGCCTCCAGATTTGAGAGCACGCGCAGATATCCTTCCATCGGAACCGACACTTCCGCCGCTTCGATGCCTAGCGCGTTCAGCATCTCCCGAAACTGCTTTAACACCGTCTCCTCCACGCTGCCGCAGCACAAAGACATCCCCGTTTTTTCTGCCTCTACCACCGCATAGTCCATAATTTCACTTCGAAAGGCCTCCTCCATCTCCCGTCTGGCCATCGTGTCGAGCTGTTTCCCTTTCGCATACGGAATCTGTATCATTTTCGTCGAGCACATGGTCGACGGCAGAATCAGCCGAACCCGGCTTAAATCCAATTTTCCCCGCAGCCCGGCAAGTCCCTCCTTCCACCGGGAAAAAGAGTCTCCGTAGCCCGTGAGCAAAACACGCTCCACCTGCCTTATATGCGGCGTTCTCCCCTCCTGTCCGGCCGCCGCCAATATCGCTTCCTCCTCAAACACAAGCACTGTCCGGCTCATTCCTCTCCTCCTCTTACATTCCCTCAATTGCTCCGTAGGACTGATAAATCGGCAGCATCACCGCGGCCACAACAAATCCTATCATCAATGCCATTATTATTATCATCAGCGGCTCAAGCAGCGTGACAAGACGCTTTGTCGCCTGATTCGCCTCCTCTTCCATCGTATCCGCGATTGCGCCGAGCATGTAGTCAAGCCGCCCGCTCTCCTCCCCGACCAGAATCGTGCTGGAAAGCTTTTTTACAAGTCCGTCTACCTCTTTCAACGCCACAGACAGCGGAACACCGCTGCGGACCTTGACCGTCACCTCGTCAAACTGCTCCTCCACATAGGCATTGCCGACGGTCTCCCCCGCCGTCCGAATCGCCGATGCGATGGGCATGCCGCTCGTATACAGACTGCTTAACGTCCGCGAAAACCGGGCCGTATAAATTATTTTATTGAGTCTTCCCGCCACCGGCATATGCAGCTTCCAATAATCCACCGCCCTACGCACGGCGCGGATGCGCAGACAGACCCGCAGCACCACAACGGCCGCGAACACACACAGAATCACCATATACCACCATCTTGTCAGAAATTCCGAGATTGCCAGCAGCATTTCCGTGATAAGCGGCAGGCTTTCCATCTCCTCAAACAATTCCTCAAATTCCGGCATCACAAAGGACACGATAACCGCAACCACGGCTATCATCAGCACGACAAGGATCATCGGATAAGCCATTGCCGATTTCACCTGCTGGCTCAGCCGGTACTCCCTGTCATAGTGATGGGCCAGACGCCCCATCACCGCATCGATATTTCCGTTTCCCTCCCCGGAACGTATCATGCCGAGCATCAGATCGGGGAAACAGTTCCTCTCCTCCATCGCCTCGGACAGGCTGACGCCCTTTTTCACCTCCGCCATCACCGCCTCATAGGTCTCTTTTGCGTAGGCGGGCTGGCCTTCCTCCCCTGCCACGATATCCAGCGCTCGCACCAGCGTCACGCCGGACGCCATCAGATTTGACAGCTCCCTGCAGAACTCCGACAGTTCTTTTGCGGAAAGCCTGTGCGTTTTCCCCGCCTCATTCAAATCCTTTGCGTCGACCAGATACAGCCCGGATTCGCGCAGGCTTTGCGCCAGCTGCTTTTCGCCCGGCGCATCCATAATCCCCCGGCTGGTCTTACCCTCCATATTTTTTGCCACATACCGAAACCGTGCCATCCTACCGTACCCCCTCCCAAATCTACAGCAATCCGATATACCAGTCCGCAATCCGTTCGCCCGCAAACGCCGCGGCCGCATAGCCCGCCGCAAGGAACGGACCGAACGCAAACCTGTCTTTTCGCCCGAGCCTTTTTTGCGCCAGCATCAGGGCCGCATAGCCTCCGCCCAGCAAAAATGCCAGAAAAGTTCCCGCAGCGACGGCCTTCGCGCCGAGAAACCAGCCGGATACCGCCGCAAGCTTGATATCTCCGCCGCCAAACGCGCCCGGTATCAGAAGCGCGAGAAGAAGCATCGGAACCGAAATGACGGCTGCACCGATTCCCCGCTGCAAAAGCCCGACCTCCGGAAACAGCAGGGCCGCTCCTATCCCCAATGCCAGAATCATCCACTGGAAGCAGTCATAAATAATCTGTGTGTCCCGGTCAATCCCCGCAGCTGCCGTAAGCACCGCAAGGTATGCAAACACGAGCAGACCCCGCGCGGAAATCAGACTGACCGGACTGTATGTAAACGCCGCGGTACAGCAGCAAAATGCCGCACCGCCGGCACATTCTATCCAAAAGTAACGCGCCGCAATCCGCCCGCCGCACGCCTTACAGCGGCCGCGCAATAACAGATAGCTAACGCAGGGAATCAACTCCCCCGCCGACAGTACATGGCCGCAGCTCCTGCAATGGCTGCGCCCTCTCGCAAGACTCTCCCCCTCCGGGAGACGATAAATCACTACATTGATAAAACTGAATACGCTCGCGCCGATCAGAAATCGAAGCGCCCAGAGCAATCCTTCCAAAAAAACAATCATTTTTCCCTCTGTGTGCATACGCGCTCTCCACAGAGCCCCCGGCTCCGTGTCTTTTGCATATGCCGTTCTGCAATTATCGGTTTCCCGCACTCCGCCCGCTTCCATGGCCGCGAACAGACCGCACCGTCTGCCCTGCGGGAAATGGAAACCTGACAGGATTTTGGATTTTTACTTTTTATAATTACGGATTTGATGTTTCCGTAATCACATACTGTCCGTCCGCTTCGGTATAAGTACAGGTTTTTCCTCCTGATACATAAACTACTTCTGCAACCTTTCCATCATTGAAAGTAATTCCATTTATGTTACCCACCTCTTTTATCTCTGCAAGCGCTGCAACCTCACATCTGTAAACTGTATGCGCAGCCCGTGGATCTGGCACTGTAGTTGCCGCCGTATCAAGCGTAATTGCCCCGTCTCCATCCTTCGCATACTCTTCATCCGCCAGTGTCTGCGCCGCCATCACAACCTGACGTGTCTCTGCCGTAATCTGTTTCTCTCTCGCCTTGTCGATATACCCGGTCAACGCCGGAATCAGCAGCGCCGCTAAAATCGCCAGAATCACCAGCACCACAATCAGCTCCACCAGCGTAAATCCCTTTTTATTGTCTCTCATCTCTTTTAATCTTTTTAACATTTTTTCTCCTCTCTTTTCCCCTATGGAATGATATTATACATCTCATCATTGTCCAAATGTTCATCAGCCGTGTTCGGCTCTGCCACATACTTGCACTTCCTACCGTCATTCTCATAAGTGAGCTCTGAAAGCTTTCCGTTTACAAATTTAATTTTTCTCCTGCCATCATTAGGGTCAACATCATCAACAATCGATCCGTTAACCTCCGCCAGCTTCAAAATGTCCGAATACTTTGTCGATTCAAGCTCTGTAATATACGCTTTCGCATATTCCTCATCAAATATTGTCTGCGCTGCCTGCACGACCTGACGTGTCTCCGCAATAATCTGCTTCTCCCTGGCCTTATCGATATAGCCGGTCAGCGCCGGAATCAACAGTGCCGCCAGAATCGCCAAAATAACCAGAACGACAATCAGCTCTACCAGTGTAAAACCCTCATCACTGCTTTTTGCTTTTTTTAACCTGCTTAACATTGCTTATTCCTCTTCTTTTGTTCCTAAATCTATGTATAAATGCAGGGTGCGCTGCATCTATATTCTTTCCGTATATATTTTTATTCCGCGGATCCGCTTTGCCTACGGCGGGGTTCCGCCGCCCGTCACGCTGCCCTCCTTTGCGGTCACGCCGTCCTTGCGCGTCAGAAGATAGCGAAAATCCAGCACCGCCGAATCCTCCGCCACAAGATTGATGTGCTCCGGCTCCGCATAGAGCCGTGCCGTCACCTCCAGATAAGACACCGTGTCTCCCTCAAGCGTCCCTGCCGGAAACGCAAATTCCAGAGACAGATAATTGCCCATATAATACCCTCTTGCAAATGACGTCGTCACCGCCCTTGCGCTGTAGGCGCCGTCCGTCCTGTAAAAATACTCCGAATCGGAAGCCCCCGCCGTGCCGCGCTGCCAGTAATACCGCAGCAGCATCTGCCCGCTGTCTACCGCATCGGCACTTCCCGTCTGTATCGTACCGCGGTAAACGGCAGTCTTCGGGCAGCCGCCCGCAGACAGCAGCACCACATAACCGTCCGTATTCATATACTCGAGCGCCCCGCCCGCATCGCTTCCGTCCGCCGCAAGCACACCGCTTCCGTCCGCCTCTGCCGCATCGTATATTTTTACATAGCCGACCGCCTCTCTTGTCTGTCCTTTCAGTTCCTGGAGCGTATTGTCCAGTATCATCTGTGCAAACTGCGTTTTCTGCATCCGCACAAAAATCTTAAAAGACGGCGCCACAATTCCCACCACCATAACCATCAGAATGCTTACCATCAGAATACTCACAAGCAATTCCACCAGTGTGGTCCCGCTGCTGCCCCGCCTGCGCCGTCTGCCCGGCGCGGATACACGCTGCGTTCTCTGTCTCATGGACTGCCACCTCCCCCCGGCAGCGGCCGGTAAATGCGGAAGGTCATGCTCTGACTGGCGCCGTCCGCAGCCTCATAATCCACGGTCTCTTCCTTTAAAACCGCCTCGACGGAAAACACCTGATACCCTTTGGTTCCGTCTGCTCCCACCGCATAAAAGTCAAAGCGTTCCGTTCCGACATCATTTTCCGGCCAGCTCTGCCGGCGCAGCGCCTTTGCCACTTCGGCCGCATCGCAGCGTATCTGACGGCTTTTCTGCTGTGCTCTGCCGCAAAAGCTCACGGCCCCCTGAAGCATCGCCACAACCAGCAGAAAAATAACCGTGCTGACCGTTACCTCCACAATGGTTTCACCCGCATTTCCCCGTTTCTTTGACACTTGTCTCACGGCGCGCCTCCTTCCCCCGGCACGGCTGCCTCCTCGTACACATTTCGGAACTCCCTGTGTATCACTCCGTCGTCATCCGTGCGCATCTCATACTGCACCGGGTCAGCCTCCGTAATCAGCGTCCTCCCCGTGTCATAACCGACTCCGTTTACGGCGTCCTCTCCCTCCCTCCAGATCAGATGTACGGCGTCCCAGCAGATTACCTTGCCGCCGTGATAGAATCTCGGCATCAGCTGTTCTTCGCAGTCATACTCCGTCGTGTACTGATACACAAAATCCTCATACGCGGCTGTCACGGTCACGACAAACATGTAGCGCAGATGTTTTGCACCCTTTAGGCTCTCTATTAAAGTCGTGTAGTTTCCGTCCTCCGCATATGCAAGCGTTTCCCGAAGCCCCCCGTCCTCCTCATTTACAACCTTGTAAAGCGTAATCCCGATTGACCCGTAGCCCTCGCTGGTCTGGTCCGTTCCGTACTGATATGTCGTATTTTCCTTATTATCCGGACTGTAAGAGGCGTAGCTGCTGCTCATAAATTTACAGGCATACCGGTAAAAGGACGAGGTCTCATCCCCAAGTTCCGCGTCAAGCACTTCGGCATAGCTTTTCGCGAGCTGATAACAGCGCTCCTCGGCAATCCGTTTATTGGCGCCGGAGAGCATCATCCCGGCCGTGTAGGTCATCGCAAGCGCAAACGCAACCAGCAGCGCCGAAATACATGCCACATAAGCGAGGGAGGCGCCGCCGCGTCCGTTCTCCCGCAGATAGTTCATTCCTTTCTTCACGGCTCTCCTCCCTCTTTTCTGCTACTGATTAATCACCATCACATATTCTTCGGATTCCACATAGGCATCGCTCACCGTATCCCCTGCGTTCTCCAGACGGTCGGACGTAAAACTTACGGTTCCCGTCAGATGATACTCTTTCTGTGCTTCCACATCATATCCGGTTTCATCGAGTATCTCATAATTGTCCGGCAGAGCCAGCACATAAGAAAAGCCGTCGTCCTGCCAGAATGCCTTAAGCTCCGCATAAAGCATCGTCCGATAGCCGTACCAGATGCCGTCTCTTGTGTACTCTCCGGACACTTCGTATCCGTAACCCTGCAGAGAAACATGCTCCGGCAGCGGCTCCGCCGCAGTCTGCCCGAGCGGAAACCGCCAGGTACCCAAAAGCTGCTCCTCTTCTCCGGCCGTGCCTGCCAGCGCAAACCAGCGCTCCGTGCCGTCGTCCAAAGTCACTTTTTCCTGTACTTCGAGGCGGTATCCGACTGCCATTGCCGCATCCTCCGTCTTAACCACACGGTAATTCACGGACGCCGCTCCCGCGCCTCTGCCGGTCAGCGTCAGATACACCGTATCAGCATACGCGACATCACTCCACACAATCGTCTGCCGGTCTGCCTGCCACTCCTTCTGCTCCGCCGGCAAATCCGGATTGTCCGTGACGCCCATATAAAACGGCTGTCTTTCTATCAGCGACTGGACGCCCGGCTGCTCTAACCGTACATACGGCAGGCGAATCCGCTCCGACTCCTTCCACTTCGAGCTGATCTGTCCGTTTCCGGAAGTGATCCGGATATCGAAACAGATATAGTCCCCCGCATATGCCGCGGAAAGTCCCGCCAGCGTATGCCGATACTCCGCACCCGAAGCCGCCGTCATCTCAACCACGGCCTCCGCGTCGTCCGCCGCCGGATAATACGCGACAGGCTTTGCATCCGCATCGTCACTGTCATATATTCTGGCCCGCAGCAGATAAGTGCTTCCGCCCGGAGGAATGCTGGCCGCATCCGCCGTAAAGCCGACGGTAAGTCCGTCTGTCTCGTCTCCCGTCTCAAATGCCGTCTTTCCCACCGGCGCCGTCCTGTCGTAGGTCCAGCTCCACTTCCACTCTACCTGCGGCGTCGGAATCCGCGAGGGAACCTCCAGCGTATAACCGTCGCCGGGCCGGCTGTCGACATACTCCGCGGAATCGTCCCCCGCAATCGCCTCCAGATAAACCGCGATATTCTTTCCGGCAAACGCCTCCAGATCCACCTCTTTCTCATAAGTTGCCGCACCTTCGGCTTTTACCTCGCCGAGCTGCTCCGTCACCTCATTTCCCGCGTCATCCGTATATTTCGCATAGATGCGGTACGCGATGCATCCCTTTTCCCCGTCCTGCGCCGCCCAGGCAACGATATACCTGAGATCATTGCTGCCGGTCAGGGAAATGACGGGCTGGCCCGGCTGTCTTAACCTCCGCTTCACGCGATAGGTATTTACGGCGTTTAACCCGATTCTGCGTTCCGCCGCATCCCCGATCCGCGTCACGGAAAGCTCCACGCGCTCATAATCCCAGCTCTCCGCATCCACCGTCAGCGACCGCGCGCCTCCGTCCTCGTCATAGACGGACGAAGTGTCGATTACGACCCGCTCGCCGGCCGCATTGATTCCCGTAAGCGCCACCCGGTATTTCGCATGCCGGTATTCGTCTCCGGTTTTTTCGGCATCCCAGAAAAACGTATAGCGCAGCGTCCCGTCCGGTCCGAATTCCGGCGTAAGGCTTACCTCTCCGCCGGCCGCATCCGTCGGTATCTCCATCAGCTCCGGAGCCGGAAAGAATGCAAATAATTCCCCGGAATACCATTTATAATTGTCAAACGCCGTCCGGCTACCGCCGAACAATACCGGGCTTGCACTGTAACGGTACACCGCATGCCCCGACTCATCCAGTCCGTCAAACGCCGTAATGAGCTCTCCGAGTCCTTCCGTATCCGGACCGTCCAACGCAAACCAGCCGTATACCGGCCCGAGTCCGGACTCTGCGTACCAGAGCCGTACCTGAAACTCCGACGCCTCGCGCAGATTCTCGGAAAAATCCGTAAAGTTTGCCGTCGCCGTTCCGTCCGCAGCCACAAGAATATCCGCCGACGCAAAAACGACGTCTCTCTTTTCCTCGTCCGTACCCGCTCGAAAAGTACCCGTCAGCTCCGCGCGGTATACCGGCGGAACGTCGATATTTCCGGTACCCGTTCCGTCCAGTGTGACACTGACACGCAGATCGGACAGTGTCGTTCCCGCAACTTCCACATACGGAACCGCCTTTGTCCCGTTGTCCTGCAGGGCTACCGAAGGGGCGTAAGACGGCAGATATGCCGCTACTGATGCCCGTGCCGACGGCAGAATTCCTGCACCCGTGCCTCCGTTCTGCATAATTGCCTGCACAATCAGCTGCTGAACATCGGCGCCTCTTCCGGCCGCCAGTGCGCCGGTCTGACTCTCGTTCAGCACAACCGCGGCGCCATCGGAAAATGTGATCAAAACCTGCCAGCCCGGATAATTCTGCCGGTATGTCTCCAGGTTATTCAGCGTAAACCGATAGCGGTAGTCTCCCGCCGCATCGTCCCACACAAGTGTCGCCCGGATATCCGGCGTCGGCATAATATCCGCCGCCACGTCGCCGGCCTCCCTGTAATCGGAAGGCAGCACATCCCCGTACATGCTGACCGCGCGGACAGCCACCCGCACCGCTCCGCCGGAGATCGCTTCCGGCAGTTCAAGGCTCCCGGATTCCGTGTAAAAATAAAATCCCTCGTATACCGCATCCCCGACCGTGATCCGCACTTCATAGCAGAACGGGTCGAGCTCCTTTCCGCCGTCGGATGCCGGCGTCACCGAAAACAAAACCCGGCCGTCCTCCACGGATGCCGTCACCGACGCCGGAGCAATCAGTTTGTCGGCCGTTTTGCCGTCCTCGGCCGTCACCGTATACATCCCCTCGATATTCCGGTGGCGGTAGCTTCCCCGCACCAGCTCATAGTAATCACACGGTATTTTTGTGACCGCCGCGGCCGAATCGTACTTCGCGGCGCCCAGATAACAAAGCACCTCGCCGATTTTGTCGCCGCCGTTTGTGATGTTTGTCCCGTCAATCCTGCAGTTTCTGTTCAGCTGCGCGCCGTCCCGAAGCGCCGCTGCGGCGTACTGCTCCTTTGTCCCGTCATATACGAGATAGATCAGATTGCCGCCTCCGCGCCGGAGATTATCCAGGCTGTTCACCGAATTTCCGTTGTAGGTATAGCTGCTTCCGCTCCCGTTCCTGTTGCCGTACAGCGTCAGGTTGGTATACCCCACGCCGTTGCCGAAGAAATAGTTTTCGCTCCCCTGCACACCGTCTGCATTGTTTTCCTTTTCCATCGAGACTACCGGATTGTGCCATTTGGAGGCGCCGTTCCTTCTGTAGTTGTCCGAGCTCACCGAAAAGCAGTCTTTGATATAGGTGTTCTGCGCTCCGATCCGGCCGTAGCGATCGCCGAAAATACCGCCCACATACCGGTAACCGTACAGATTCTCGGCAAAATTCCGGCAGCGCTCAATGCGCAGGATGACGTTCTGCGTCGACGCGACAATCGCATTGTCCGTCGGATTGTCACACGAGAAGAATCCTACCATTCCCGATGCCATCGAGCTCGAATAAATCGAGACGCCCGCTGCGTTGACACAGTCTAAGACCTGGATCGTAAACTGCTGCCCCTTCTGATAATCGCCCGTATTGTTCGACACCTTATACGTCGTCACATTCCCGAGAATGCCCGCGCTGTCATTTGCCGCCTTCCCTTCGCCGCTGAACGCTCCGTTTCTGCCGTAAATGCTCCCGTAGTTTCCGCAGCTTATAATATTGAACGTATCCCCGGAATCCGCGTGATACAGCTGCGCGACAATCCCTGCGGCCGCGCCCGTCCATCCCGCCTGATAGCTGGTCTGCAGCGTCGCATAATTCCTGCAGCTTTCGATATTCCCGCCGGTTCCCGTCCACTGTCCCATAATTCCCCCGGAATAGTGGGCGTTATAGCAGTAGACCGTCCCGTAATTCACACAGTTTCTTATCGTCCATCCGCTCTTTGTGGAATTGCTCTGATTGCCGATGATTCCCCCTGCAAAACGGTTTGTCGCACCCGTGCCGAGCTGTCTGCCCACAAAGGCCCCGTTCACGAGATATTTCAAATCCTTTTCCGATTCGTTCATCCCGATCATTCCGCCGGTTCCGACGCCGATCGCATTTGATTTGTTGTTGATAAACCAGGTTCCGCTCACACAGTATTCGAGTGTGCCGGTCGGCGCATTATACGCGGTGATTCCGCCTACATTTCCGTTCTGTTCCATGCGCATCTGCATTCTTCCCGCGGACACCGATCCCTGCCCGCTGTAGCGCTGCGCTTCGATCTCTCTGTTATCCTGTGTATTCACATAGTCGGACACCGCCGCAATGCCGCTGCCTGCCGCCGCGGCGCACAGCTCATCCGTCGTGGAATCCTCGGTGATCTCCGCCATCACCTGCGCGGTGACGGCATCCCCCGAATTTCGGATCAGCCCCTTGTTATACCCTGTCACCCCGCCGGACATTCCGCTGTCCGCAATCATTTTGCTCTCTGCCGAATTGACAAGGTAACAGCGGATAATCCCGCCGCTCTCTTCGTTTTTCCCGGCTATTCCGCCGACATGGCTCGAAAGCGCTTCCTTCTGTGCCGCCGTACTGTTACTGGTCGCGGTGTAAACGCCTTTGACCGTCATCGACAGCCGGTCTACCCTGCAGTCCTCGAGCGTGCCGCCGTTATCCCCGGCTATTCCGCCGTAACAGTTTCCTGCCAGACTCGCGGTGTCCGTCATCGTCCCTGCATAGGTACAGCCTGCAACGGTTCCGCCCTGCGCATTGACGCCGGCCACACCGCCGAGATACTGATAATTGCTGAATTTCAGGAAATCGACTTCCACCGCAAGACCGCGGATCACCGCGTTCTCCTCATTGATGCCTGCCACGCCGCCGACTGTCAGCCTTCCTGCCTCCGATGACGCGATCTGTGGCATCGACTTTACCGCGAACAGATCCCGGTCCGTCCCCTGTATCGTTCCCCGGTTGATACCGGCCACACCGCCGTATACGCCCGCACTTCCTCCGAGCGTCACCTGGCCTGCGGCCGCGCTGTTTTCAATCACGCCCTCGTTGAACGCGCACACGGCCCCCGCGGCCTCCGCTCCCACGCCCCGCAGGTTCACCGCGCGCGCATCGGCAACCAGACATCCGCGGATAATCCCCGCAGATTCGTTTGTCGCCGCAATCCCACCGGCATTTCCCTGGCTGCTGGACACATTTCCGTTGTTGGTGCAGCGCTCGATAATTCCCACATTGACCGCCACGATTCCTCCGGCATTTCCGCGGTCGGCGGTCACGCGCTCCGATGCATTGTTCATATTGCAAACGGCCGTATCGGATTTTCCGGCGATTCCTCCGGCATCTCCCTCCAGCGCCTGCACCAGCCGTGCCTTTACCGTCATTACCGCGCCGTCGGACGTAATAGTCCCGGCATTGTTGCCCACCATACCGCCCACGTTCTGTTTTCCGATGACCGTCACCGTATCGTTCACCACCGTGACCGCTCCGCGGTCCGGACAGCGGATCACGCCCGCTTCATCGTTGAGACCGACAAGTCCGCCGATTGCCGTACCGTTTCTGCCCGCAACGCTGCGCGCAGTCTGACCGCCGTCCGCACCCGCCTCGATAATCCCCGCATTCTTTCCTGCGATTCCGCCCGCGTAGCTTCCGGCGGCGCTGATGCCGGCATAGCAGGTGTTCTCCCGCAGCACGCCGTCAAACAAGTTGAACCCGGTAATCCCTCCGACATAATTGTTTCCGGAAATCGTTTTCCCGGCCACCGTCCCGCAGTTTTCAATCATCCCGTTATTTACCCCGGCGATCCCGCCGACATAATCCAGATTCAGGCTTCCGAAATGATCCGTGAGTGCACACCGGTAAACGCTGCCCGCATTCAGGCCCACGATTCCGCCGTTTCCGATAAACCCGTACATGACGGCCGCATTCTCGCAGTGCCGTATCGTCTGGCCTTTCTGGTTCACCCCGATCATACCGCCGATCATATCCACGGAAAAATTCCCCAGTTGCTCCTTCTGCTCCGGTTTCAGATCCGCGGCGAGATACTCCGCGACAATCACCGAGGAATCGCCCGTCTTTGTGATATTCCCCCCGTTCCTGCAATTTTCGATACACAGAAAACTGCCCGAAGCACCGTATCCGACGATACCCCCGGTATAAAGATTCGCCCGTATCGGAATGTTATTGCCGGCGCGGACAATATGTACGCCGTCATTCTCCTTTGACGTGACCGTAAACGTCCCCTGCGATGCCGAAAGCCGCTCCGCTTCCGGCGCCGTCTGTGTATACACCGGCACGCCCGAATCCGCCGACAGGGACGGAATCACATCCGTTTTATAGTTTTCAAAAAACGAAAGCAGCGCCCTGCCCGAGACGTCGGCGTAATTTTTCTGATAACCGATAATTCCTCCGCAGAATGCCTCACCGGTAATCAGTCCCAGCGGATTGTCTGCATAGAGCGCATTCGCCGTCAGATCCACGTCCTTTTCTCCGTCGGACAGATTGATGACATTTGCACCGATTACCCCGCCGACGCAGTAGCGCCCCGTCACACTGTAGGGCTTGATGGTAACGGCTTTTTCCATCAGCGATCCCGACGCATTCAGTCCGATACACCCGCCGACACAGTCCCCGTATCCGTAAATTCTTCCGCCAATCAGCGTGTAGTCCGTGTCGATCACGCCGTTTACGTCATTAAAGCCGACCATGCCTCCGACATAATCTTTTCCCACCACAATGCTCGACACCGCCTTGACGGAAACCGCAGCGCTCGCGGAGGTGAAGGTAATCCGGCTGTTGTTGTAGCCTGCAAGACCGCCCACACAGCTCCCCTTTGTCTGCCACTGATCCACAATCATGCGGTAGATTGCGTCGTTATAGTCGGACAGATAGCTTGCGCAGTCAAGAATCTCCGCCGTCTTTCCTTCTTCGGCATCGTTATAGCCCACGATTCCGCCGATGTAGGAGCCGTATCCGGCCGCAATTCCGTTATTGATGCAGTCCTCTATTTTATTGTTGATATTTTCCCCGATAATGCCGCCGACGTAACTGTTTCCAATCACGTAGCCCGCATTTGCGGTCACATTTGTGCCGCCGATACGCCAAGTATGATCGCCCCGCATACCGCCGACGATTCCTCCGACATAATTCTGCCCCAGCACATAGCCGTTTTTTCGGGTAAAACAATCATAGAACACACTCTGTTTTCCGCAGCCTGCGATACCTCCCACATAATCCCCTTTGAGCAGATCGCTCTTTGTGATATCGTAGGTAAAGTTTTCCGCCCGGCCTCCGGCGCTTTCCGCCTCCATAATCAGCGCACGGGAGACATATCCGGCGATTCCGCCGAAATACCGGCCGTCATTGCTGCCGCACAGAATCAGCCCGTCGCTGCTGCACTGATACAGGCTGCTCTTTGCAGCCGGATTTCCGTCAAACAGCCGGTCCCATTCGTCCGCCGTTTCATACGGCCCCGCGAGCTGCCCGACGATTCCTCCTGTAAAGCTGCTGCCCGTGACGGCTGCATGATTTGTGCACATCGAAATATGACGGTTCTCCGTCACCCCGGCATATCCGCAGACACCGCCCACACCGTACTGCGGCTCGCTCCCGTCCGCTTTGTCCTGCCATTCGCACGCGGGCAGAACCGCGGAAAGCTTCCCGTTCGTCACGATATTTTCAAGCACCGCATCCGTCGGCGCAAGCGTGCCGTCAGCCTTGGCCCGAGCGAACACACCGACCACGCCTCCGACTGCCGCAGGCGTATCCGCGCGCAGAGCTTCCCCTTCCTGCGATAAATCCGCTTCCAAAATCGTAGTTCCCGCGGCTGCCTCTATGGTGATATCCCGCATGTCTCCCGCGCTGCGCCCCGCCAAAATTCCGACGCCCCAAAGAGACGCGCCGCTCCCCTGGGCCGTCTGTGCATCGTTCCGGGATACAGAAAGCCGCGGCTCCTTTAACGTCAGCCCGGCAATCCTGCCCTCGGACTCGCAAAACAGCCCCAAGTAACGCACCTCATTTCCCGAAACCGAGCGGCTTCCCAGACGCAGATTTAAAATGGAAGTACTGCTCCCGCTGCCCTCCACGGTCTGCCCGGCGCAGAGCATCGGTATGGACGGAAAATCACATCCCCCGCTGCCTTCTCTCCAGACTAACGGCCGCACGCCGCCCTGTACCCCGCCGAAATCATACAGTCCCGTCCCGACGGATTTCCAGTCCATATTGCGTCTTGTGAGCGTAAACTCCGCCTGCACGCCGCCGCTGTAGCGTATGTTGGACAGATGGCGGAACGCGGCGATTCCCGCTCGAAGCGTACCGTCCGCCGCCCGGTCAGTCTGATCCGCGTACAGCGTATTTGCCGTGTTGGAAGTCACCGTGTTGCTCGCGCGGTACTCTCTGGTGTCATCCCCCATATTCCGATAGACAGACACCGCATTGATTGCGGCATAAATATTCTGCTCCTCAAGGAGTCTCGGCGCTGCCGCCCCGAGTCTGGTGATACTCGTGCTTGAAGTCCGCGCGAGTGCCGCTTCCTGCACAGGGCTGCCCGCATGCTCTATGGCATACATCACATCCGCCGACATCATGCCGTCTAAAATAAGGGACAATTTACCTCCGTTGTTTGTAATCGGAAAATAATACCCCGCCTCCGTTCCGTCCGGCGCTTTAACCGCGAGCCGGAACATCCCGCTCGTCTGCCCTGCTCCCATCGCGAGATCCGCCAGATTAACCGTAGTCTCAAAAAGCTCCGTATCGTCGGATTTGTCATAAAATTTTATCTGAAACTCCACATCCAGATTCTGATGTCTCGAATTGCTTGACCAGTTCAAAGAGAGCGTTTCGCCGTTTACCAGATTCACGGACGTCACTTTCAGACGCACCGGTTCCAGCTCCACGACATTGGTGACATCCTCCACCGAATAGTATCCGAGTCCCCGCTCTCTTCTGCTGTCATAATCACGAAATGTCATCGAAAGACGTCCGTCGCCGCTTTCGTCCCCGTAGATAAGACCCGCGCCGCCTCCGGCATAAAACGCGGAATAGACCTCACCCGATTCAATGTCGATCTCGATGCCGATTGCACCGGCCATCAGATCGCCGCTGTAAGCCAGCGGGTCCAACAGTTTACACACCGGATTATTCGCTGCATCGGTGCGGTAAGCGCTCCCGTCGAGCGTAATCGCATAAATCCGGCCCTTTCTTCTGTCACCATCCGCAAAGTCCTCGTTCAAAATCCCCTCGGCACGGACAGTCTCGCAAAAAGAATCCCACTGCCCCGAAGTGCGGTAGTATGTCAGCATTGATTCCGCTCCCATATAGACGGTCTTTGCGTTTTCTTCATTTTCGCGAAACTTTGCAAGACGTATGTAGTGCATTGCCGAAGGGATCACCACAGCTGCCAGAATCCCGATAATCACTAAAACGACAACCAGCTCCGTCATTGTAAATCCGCTGTTTTTCTTCTCTGCACTTTTATTCATCCGCCCATCCCTGACTTTTTAAAAAATTTGTACCTTCTGCCTCATCTCCTCCGGAACATACGCGTAAGAAACCGCGGTCTCCGAAGAAATATAACTCCTCATATACAATTCATAAATCGCGTCGTCCATCGTCTGCATGCCTTCTTTTCTGACGCTCTGCGGAATCGGAGCAAACCGCAGAAAACGCCCCTCCCGGATCAGTTCCCGCACGGTCCGGTTTACGGACAATACCTCAAACGCCGCAATGCGTCCGCCGCCGTTCTGCACGGGCAGCAGCTGCTGTGCCGCAATGCCCTCCAAAACGCCCGCAAAACGTGTCCGCATCTGCTCCTGCAGATCGGGCGGAAAACTTCCCGTTATGTATTCGACGGCCGCTGCCGCGCCCTCCATATGCAGTGCGGCAAATACAAGATGCCCCGACTCCGCCGCCTCGACGGCAAGCGCTATCGTCTCCGCGTCCCGCAGCTCTCCCACAAGAATCACATCCGAATCCTGCTTAAGCGCCGCCTGCAATGCCTTTGCATATCCTGCGCTGTCACGGCCGATCTCCCGCTGCAGCACCATACCCCTGCCCTGCGGGTACAGATATTCAATCGGACGCTCCAGCGTAATCACCTTCTTCGCCTCATTCTCTGCAATCGCGCCGACCAGGGATGCAAGGGTCGCGGATTTCCCGCTCCCCGCGCCTCCGGTCACAAGCACAAGCCCATTCCTTTTCCTTGTGAGCTCCACCAGGGATTTCGGCACCCCGAGACTCTCCGGTGTCGGAATCTCCTGCGGCAGCAGGCGCAGCGTCATCGCATATGCGCCGCGCTCGCGGAAGACATTGACACGAATCCTGCCGCCGTCTGCGACCGCGCAGGAAAATTCCGTCTCCCCGCTCCGCTCGAGCGCTTCCTTTTGGGATGCGCCGACCAAAAGCTCCGTCAGCATTTCCATCTCGTCCGGTTCCGTCTTTCCGCCGGGCATCTGTACAAGCGCACCGTCAATGCGGAACATCATCGGATGTCCCGCCGCAAGATGAACATCCGAAGCTTTGTGTTCTCTTGCCGTCTGAAGCATCTGTGCGATTTTTTTTAAGCCGTTTTCTTCTCTCATATCCTCTCTCCGTCTCTCTGCCGCGCCGTGCGGTTTTTACCATAAATAGTCATATTAACTCATTTTACAACATATACCGCAATTTTTCAAACCTTCTTCCGGCTGATTCCCGGAACACAAGGATAACACAAAAAAGCCTCCCGAACACACAGAATGCAAAATTGGCGCGGTTTTTAACAAAAACATACTTCTTGAAGTACAAACAGTCTGTGCGTATGATTTCGCCAATAAAAAAGACGGAAAAATCCACGGATTTTTCCGTCTTCTCTTCTTTGAACATAAGCAGAACGATAAGCCGGGTTATGTCGCCCCGCCGAAAAGACGGGGGAATGGTCATCTGTCTAGGATGACTGTCGCCAGCCATCTCAAGCAACCTACCTAAAGCTGGCGGGCCGCGTAAACGCTTTGATTCGGTCTTGCTTCGGATGGGGTTTACATATGCCCCGCCTGTTGCCAGACGGGCGGTAGTCTCTTACACTGCCCTTCCACCCTTACCAAAGTTTGGCGTTGCCAAACTCTGAAGAAGCCATAAGGCTTCTTCCCGCTGCTATGAACGGTTCTGCTGCCTTACGGCTTCTTCCCGCTCGTGTGAGCGTGGCGGTATATTTCTGTTGCACTGTCCTTGGAGTCGCCTCCACCGGACGTTATCCGGCATCCTGCCCTGTGAAGCCCGGACTTTCCTCGTCTCCCCGGCACGCCGGGAGAGCCGCGACCATTTGTTCTACTTATATCAGACTGTTATTATAAGCGGTATCCGCCGTTCTGTAAAGTCTTATTTTCTCTGAGTTTCCGCTTACAGGCACGGCGCACGCGCTACACGTTGAAGCACGAACCGCCGATAAATTCCCGGATAATCGAGTTCTGCGAGATTCCGTCCCCCGGCATCGGCAGGAAATAGTCGAGGAATTTCAGCAGACGCTTTGCCTCGAGATATTCTTTGCTCTGTCTGTCGATGGCAAACAGCAGCGGCTCTGCATACAGCTTGAGCACCGCAAGCTCATAGATCAGCGCGGAGTTGAACATGATGTCCGCCCCCTCCTGAAACGGGAAAATATAGCGTTCCTCCCCCCGGCGCACCGAATCCCACATCGCAATCGTATCCTTCGCCGAAGTGCCGCGCGTTCTGGCATCCCGCACAATGCGGCGCAGCATACGCCCGTCAGTCGTCGGCAGGCAGTTGTGCTCGTCGATATTCAGCTGGGTCAGCGCGCTGATATAAATCTTGTATTTGCTCTCCGCAGGCAGGGAGTACGACAGCTTATCGTTGAGCCCGTGGATTCCCTCAATCACGAGCACGTCATCCTTTCCGAGCTGCATAATCTTATCCTTGTACTCACGCTTCCCGGTCTTAAAATTAAAAATCGGCAAATCCACACGCTTTCCCGCCAAAAGCTCGTTCATATCGTGGTTAAAAAGCTCCACGTCGAGCGCCTCTAGGCATTCTAAGTCCAGCTCTCCGTTCTCGTCCCTCGGACACAGGCTGCGGTCGATATAGTAATCGTCGAGCGGAAACGGATGCGGCTTCATTCCCTTTGCCGCAAGCTGTATCGACAGGCGGTGGGAAAATGTCGTCTTACCGGAAGAAGAAGGCCCGGCAACCATAATGAATTTCTTGTCGCCGGAATTTACAATCGTCTCCGCCAGCTGGCCGATGCGCTCCTCAAAAAGCGCCTCCTGCGTCAGAATAATCTGCTGCATCCGCCCTGCGGCAATCGCGTCGTTCAACGCGCCGATCGTATCGATTTCCAGCATTTTCCCCCACTCTCTCGAGTGCTTTAAAGTACCAAAAAGTTTGACCGACGGCCGGAATTCCTCGACTTCTTTCGTGTTGTGTCCCGGAAACAGCAGCATAAAGCCGTCCTCGTATGTAAGCAGATCGTAATATCTCAGATACCCGGTAGAGGGAACCATAAAGCCGTAAAAATAATCCTTATAATGGTCCAGCACATAGATATTTACCCGGGAACTGCGGCGGTATCGGAACAGCTTTTCCTTGTCCGTCATTCCGAGCTCACGAAACAGCGCGGTCGCCTCGTCCGTGTTGATACTGCGCTTTTCAATTTCGATATCCGCCATCACAAGACGGTACATCTCGGTTTTAAGCGCCGCAATCTTCTCCGCATCCACCGCAATGCGGCGCTGTCCGCTCTCCGTTTTCTCCCACAGCTCACAGTAATATCCCTGCCCGATCGAATACATGACGCGCACCGCAATGTGCTGTGCATTCCAGAGGTTCCACACGGCTTTCTGCATCAGCAGCGTGACACTCCTGCGGTAGGTCTTTCTCCCCGTCTTATCCGCCGTCGTCACAAATTCGAGCACACCGTCATTTTTTACGGTTTTTCCAAGCTCGCGCAGCCTGTGATTATATACCACAAGGACGATGTCGTCCGGATACAGTCCCTGGTATTCCTGCGCAATCGAAAGAAAGCTCGTTCCTTTCTGATACTGCTTTTTCTCTCCCAAAATCTCCAGCGTTACCATCTTATCGCTCATAAAACCTCCTTAATTGCGGGGCCCTGCATTTTCCTTCCCTGTTCTATCGTATGCCATTGCCTCCCCGTTTTGTCTTAAGTCCTCCTCCACTTCGCGGATTCTCTCCGCAATCTGCTCCGTCGGCTCCTGCCGCCGCAGATTTTCTAAAATCCCTTCCGAAATCATGCGCTCCCGCCGCAGGTACTCCCGGAGAACGGGATGCCCTTCCTCGAGCAGGTTTCTGCCGTATCGGTCCCACAGTTTACGGCGCAGCGCAGCCTCCGGCTCCTGCCGCACCCCTGCCGCGCATTCCCCGGCGCTCCCGCCGCATCCGGACGCATCGACGCTTCGGACCCGCAGCATCGGATAGTATTTCCCGTCCTCCCGGACCATGTTCTCTTCCTGTGTCACATACCCCTGTGTCCGCAGAAAACAGCGCACCCGCTCCAGCTCGGACTGCGGCTGAAGTATCAGCTCTTCTGCCGCCCTGCACACGGCCTCGCCCTCCGTTAAGATGCGGATTACCAGACCGCCTCCCATGCCGGCAATCACGACGGAATCCGCCTCCCCGGGCGAAAGTGCCGCCACACCGTCGGAAAGTCTCGTCTCTATGTACTCCTGCAGCCCGTACTGCGCGATATGCTCCGCGGCACGCGCAAGCGGTCCTCTTCCGATATCCATCGCAACCGCACGCGAAATCCGCCCCTGTGTCAAAAGGTATATCGGGATATAGCCGTGGTCCGTTCCCACGTCTGCGAGAATACCGCCGGAAGTCACCATGGATGCCACCGCCTCCAGCCGCTTTGACAGCTTCATCATATCTTACTCCAGATAATCCTTGAGCTTGCGGCTTCGGCTCGGATGACGCAGCTTGCGCAGCGCTTTCGCTTCAATCTGGCGGATGCGCTCGCGGGTAACGTTAAATTCCTTCCCCACTTCCTCTAACGTCCGCGCCCGTCCGTCCTCAAGTCCGAAGCGGAGCGTAAGCACTTTCTGCTCCCGCTCGGTCAGCGTGCCGAGCACCTCCTCAAGCTGCTCTTTTAACAGCGTAAATGCCGCCGCATCCGCCGGGACCGGCACGTTGTCATCCTGAATGAAATCTCCGAGATGGCTGTCCTCCTCCTCGCCGATCGGCGTCTCGAGAGAAACCGGCTCCTGAGAAATCTTTAAAATCTCACGCACACGTTCCACCGGCATACTCATCTCCGCCGCAATCTCCTCCGGGCTCGGCTCGCGTCCGAGCTCCTGCAGCAGCTGTCTGCTGACGCGGATCAGTTTGTTGATGGTCTCGACCATATGCACCGGAATGCGGATGGTGCGCGCCTGGTCCGCAATCGCCCTTGTGATCGCCTGGCGGATCCACCAGGTCGCATACGTCGAAAATTTATACCCCTTGCGGTAATCGAACTTCTCCACCGCCTTAATCAGTCCCAGATTTCCCTCCTGAATCAGATCCAAAAACAGCATACCGCGCCCCACATAGCGCTTTGCGATGCTCACGACAAGACGCAGATTCGCCTCCGCGAGACGTTTCTTTGCATCCTGATCGCCCAGCTCCATGCGCTTTGCAAGCTCAATCTCCTCTTCTGCGGAAAGCAGCGGAACTTTACCGATTTCTTTCAGATACATGCGCACGGGATCTTCGATGGAAACGCCGTCGGGAACAGAGAGGTCGATTTTTTCCACCTCGATCTCCTCTTCCTCCTCCACCTCAAGAAGCATCTCGTCGTCCACATCATCATCGGTAATACGCAGAACATCGATATTATTGGTCTCAAGAAATTCAAGGATTCTGTCAAAACGCTCTGCGTCAAGATTCATATCCGAGAAAAAATCGCTGATTTCCTGATATTCCAGCATATTTTTTTTCTTTTTTGCCATGGCAAGGAGTTCTTTTAATTTTTCCTGAAATTTTTCTATGGAATTATTGTCCGTCATATCCTCCGCCGTACCGACATTTTCCTCGGTTCTCCCCTTTAAAATGTCTAAATTTTCTGCGCCGTTTTCTTTCTTTTTTGCCATTTTATTTCATCCTCTCATAGTTCGTTACTATTTTGTCCTTAAATCTGGTATTTCATCCATCACAATATGCAGTTTCTTCAGCTCCTCCAGCGCCTTCTTTTCCTGCACCAGCTTCATCAATCCCTCCATATCCGCAGGATCCAGAGCGTCCCCGCGGCATTTGATCCCGTTCTCCTTCACGCGGACGATCGTTTCCCGCAGCGCCTTTTCCCTGTCTTCTTTTGTCTCCACTTCATGAATCCTGGCGTTAAAAAGCTCCGCGATTTCGCGCTGTTCTTCCTCATTTTCAAACATGCTGACAATTCTTGCAGGATTGACCTCACCGGTGTTTTGATACTGCGCAAAAAGCTGTTCCGCCACTCTGCCGTACAGTTCCTCCGTGAAATCCTCCGGCGTGATATATCTGCCGATTTTTTCAAACAGAACGGGGGCTTCAATGAGCCATGTAAGCAGCAGCTTCTGAGACTGCCGCATACCATCCCCGCGCTTTCGCCCTCTGTTCGCGCCGCCGGTCTCCGGCCGCATGCCTCCCGCTGCCGCAGCGTCCCCGCTGCCCTGCCCGCCTCCGCGCACCTCTTTCGCAAGCCCGATCTGCATTCCCGTCCGATTTACAAGCTTCCGCAGATCCTCCGCCGCAAGCATGTATTTTCTCGCCACGGCATCGATATAATTATCCCGCTCGAGCTTTTCGGTAAACCCGCAGAGTTTTTTGGCCGCTTCGTTGTAAAACGCTGTCTTTCCCTCCGGATCCTGCATATCATACTGCTTTTCCAAAATCCGCAGCTCAAACATAAAGCTGTTTTCCGCATTGTCGATGCGCTCCTGATAAGCCTCTGCCCCGAGCGCCTTGATAAACTCGTCGGGGTCCTTATACGGCTGCATATTGATAATCTTTGCGGTTATCCCGGCCTCTTTTAAAATGGGGATCGCGCGGAGCGCGGCTTTCACCCCGGCGCCGTCACTGTCATAGGTCAGATAAACCTCCTTCGTATAGCGCCGCAGCAGGTTCGCATGACCGTTCGTAAGCGAAGTCCCGAGCGAGGCTACCGCATTGTCAAATCCGGCCTGATGCAGCGCTATGACATCCATGTACCCCTCGCACAGCAGCAGCTGCTGCTTTTTCGTGCTCCGCGCCAGATGCAGCCCGTACAGGTTCCGGCTCTTGTCAAATATTCTGGTCTCCGGGGAGTTCAGATACTTCGGCTCTCCCTCGCCCATCACGCGGCCGCCGAAACCGATTACTTTTCCGCGCACATCCATAATCGGGAACATCGCCCGGTTCCAGAACTTGTCATGGCCGCCGCGCCGCTCGTCAATCGAAATCAGACCGGAGTCTTTTAAAATCTCGTCCTCATATCCCTTCTGCCGCAGATAGCGGTACAGGTCGTCACTGTACTGGTCCGAATAGCCCAGCCCGAATTTCCGGACGGTCTCGTCCGACAGCCCGCGCTTCCGAAAATAGGAGAGCGCCTGCGTCCCGCGCTCACTGCGCAGCAGCATAAAAAAATATTTTGCCGCCTCTTTCTGTATCTCAAGAAGCCTCGCACGCCTGTCCGCTTCCATCCGCTGCGCCTGGCTCTGCTCCTGCTTGGGCAGTTCCACCCCGGCGCGCTCCGCGAGTGTTTCCATCGCCTCCCCGAACGTAAAATTCTCATATTGCATCAGAAACGTAAACACATTTCCGCCGGCGCCGCACCCGAAACAGTAATACATCTGCTTATTCGGCGATACGGAAAACGACCCCGTCTTCTCATTGTGGAACGGACACAGACCGAAATAAGTACTTCCCTTCCTCGCAAGACGCACATACTGCGAGATCACATCCACGATATCGCTGCGGGAGCGCACCTCCTCTATGATTTCATCTGAAAAATACGGCATTCTCTATCGCTCCTTGCACTCGTTAATATCCGTCTACCTGCCAGGCTCTGCGAACGCCGCAGGCCCGGCCCCAACGTATCCCCCTCAATATCCGTCTACCTGCCAGGCTCTGCGAACGCCGCAGGCCCGGCTCCAACGTATCCCACTCAATATCCGTCTACCTGCCAGGCCTGCGGCATAAAATATTCGCTGAATTTCGTGATGGCGTACTGGTCCGTCATCCCCGCGATATAATCACAGACAACCCGCTCTTTGCTCTCCCCCTGCTCCATCATGCGCAGAAATTTCTCCGGCAGATACGCCGCGTGGTCCATATAAAAATAAAAGAGCTGTCTGAGCATGGCTTTTGCCTTGACTTCTTCCCCTTTGGCGGTCGGATTCTGGTAGACATTCTGAAACATAAACTTCCGCAGGTCAAACATCGCCTCTTCCACCTCTTTCGACATCGCAATGTCATCCCTGTCCCTGCTGTTTTTGATAATATTATGTATCAGCGTGTTCAGACGCTTTCTGGTGTTATCGCCCAGCGTGCGGCGCAGTTCCTTCGGAATATCCTCCTCCCGCAGGACATGCGCCCGGATTGCGTCGTCAATGTCGTGATTGACATAGGCGATCTTGTCGGAAAGCCGGACGATCTTTCCCTCGAGCGTGTGAGGCACCGAGCGCGACTGGTGGTTTAAAATGCCGTCCCGCACCTCCCAGGTCAGGTTCAGACCCTTCCCGTCCTTCTCGAGCTGTTCCACAATGCGGACACTCTGCTCATTGTGCCGAAACCCGACGGATGAGACCTCATTTAACACAAACTCTCCCGCATGTCCAAACGGCGTATGCCCCATATCGTGTCCGAGCGCAATCGCCTCGACCAGATCCTCGTTCAGCCGCAGCGCTTTTGCGATGGTCCGCGCATTCTGCGACACCTCAAGCGTGTGGGAAAGTCTCGTGCGGTAATGATCTCCTTTCGGTGTGAGAAACACCTGTGTCTTATTTTTCAATCGACGAAATGCCTTGCAGTGCAGAATACGATCCCTGTCCCTCTGGAACACCGGCCGGATATCGCACTCTTCCTCCTCCCGGTCCCTCCCCCTCGAGTTGACACTCAGCGTGGCATGAGGGCTCAGCGTCTCCTGCTCCATCGCTTCCATTTCTTCCCGTATTGACATCTGTCTTCTCCTCGTCTGTGACTGCCGAATCATATAGTCATCCAAAACAATATCTCATTTCTATAATTCGGCGTTCTTTTTGTATTTCCTTTATTTTTTTGATTTTTCTTTCATTTTTTTCGTTTTTCCAGTACGGCAGCGCAAAAAGGAGCTCATGCAAAATGCCATAAGCCGTCCGAAGACAACTTATGGCACTCATTTTACGCAATAAAAAATGCAGGAGATGGGACTTGAACCCACACGACATTGCTGCCACAGGCACCTGAAGCCTGCGCGTCTGCCAATTCCGCCACTCCTGCATATTCCGTCACCGCTACTGTTGAATGCGGAAGATGGGACTTGAACCCACACGATGTAACCATCACAAGATCCTTAGTCTTGCTCGTCTGCCAGTTCCGACACTTCCGCATTTCAATCACTTTTCGTGACGACTCGTTTATAATAACAAACCGTTTCCGAATTGTCAATGGATATTTTCAAAAAAATTCTAAATTTTACATATATCGTCCTTCCGGCTACAGATATGCCTCATCAAACTCCTTCAAATGCATCGGTTTTCCGAAATAAAAGCCCTGCACCAGCTGAATTTTCGTCTTCGCCACCGCCCGGTACTGCGCCTCCGTCTCCACGCCCTCGACGCAGACTTTGACCCCAATCGCATTTGCCAGCTCCGCAACCATCTTCACAAACGCATCGGAAAATTCGTCCGACCCGATATCCGCAATAAAGCACTGGTCAATCTTAATCACGTCAATCGGCATCTCCCGGATATGCCTGAGCGAAGAGTACCCGGTCCCGAAATCATCGAGCGCCACATTCACCCCGATGCTTCGGATATCCCCAAGAATCTGCTTCATCCGGTCCATATCATTGATCGCCAGGCTCTCCGTCACCTCCACCGTGAGATTGGACGGAAAAATCCTGCTCTCCGCAACCGCGGCCCGGATCTTTTCCACAATGTCGTTCTGCAGCAGCTGCACCACGGACAGATTGACGTTCACCTTGTAATCCGGGCGCCCCAGATCATTCCAGTGTTTACAGCTTCTGCAGGCCGTGTGCAGCACAAAATCGCCGATCGGGTTAACCAGCCCCAGATATTCCGCAAGCGGCACGAAATCCGACGGGGAAATCAGCCCGAGCTCTTTTGAATTCCAGCGCAGAAGAGCCTCCGCACCCACACAGGGACTCCCCGGCTTTGTCACATCCACAATCGGCTGGTAGACCACTTCAAATTCCTCGCAGGACTGCTTCGTCGCATTGCGCATATTTTTCTCCAGATCAAGCCGTCTAAAAGAGCCGGACTCTCCTTTGTCATTATAGTAAGCGACGCGGTTCTTCCCCTCGCATTTGGCCTCATACATCGCAATATCGGCTTTCTGAATCAAATCTTCCACCGTGTCCCCGTCCGAGGGAAACTGCACCACGCCCATACTCATCGTGCAGTAATACTCAGTGTCGCGTATCGGCCAGGGCTTTGTAAACAGCGCCTGAATCTCCTCCAGAACCCGCTGCAGGAGCGAATGCTGCCCGTGCGGCAATATAATGATAAACTCGTCTCCTCCCATGCGGTAGCAGTTGTTTTTCACACCGGGAATCCGCTGCAGGCTCTCGGAAATCGTCTTCAAAAGCGCATCCCCGTAAGAATGCCCGAGGCCGTCATTGATATGCTTGAAATCGTCCAAATCCAGGTAAAACAGCGCGCCCTCGCCGCCCGCCTTCTTCGCATGCGCAATGCAGCGCGCGAGATCCTGCTCGCAGCGCATACGGTTATACAGGCCGGTGAGGAAATCATTGTTCGCCTGACGCTCGATTCTCTTCTGGTACAGTTTCTTGTCCGTCACGTCATACAATGTGCCCAGCACCACGATCCGTCCGTCCACCCAGGTGATTTTCGTGCGCTGGAAGTCAAACCACCGCTCTCCCTTTTCGTCGTATATCTCCTGAAAATACGCGCTTCCCTGCTCGGTGAGCGCATCGTTGAGATACCGCTCTAAGGCGCTTCCCTCCACGCTGCCCAAAAACGAATCCCGAAAACGCTGGTTCGTGTACAGAATCGCCTCGGTCCGCGGGTCCTTCACATAGATCCCGCAGCCCACATTCTCGAGAATCGCCTCGAGCGACGCATACGAGCTCGCCAGTGAACTTTTCGCGATACGCTTGAGCAGAATGCTCTGGATAATGCGCTTCACGTCATTGACGAACTTGATATCCGCCACATCCCAGATGCGCGTCTTCATCTTCTCAAAAAAGCACAGATACATACTCATCTGCCCGTTTACGTCAATCGGCAGAAAGATTCCCGCCTGAATCCTTTCCTGTTCGAAAAATTCCCGAAACTCGTCCGGCATCATCGAATCCGCGGAAATCATATACGGCTTTCCGTTAAAAAACGGAACGTATCCGATCGGAACCTGTTTCCAGTGCTCGGCCGCGGGCATTATTCCGGGTTCGGCATACTCGCATATCATGTCCACAAACCGCTCCGATTTGTCCGCCTGAAGCAGCGCCCCGCCGGAGATATCCATATATTCGCACACATCCTTTAAGATTGCATTGACAATCACGTCAAAGCTCTTCTCGGACTCCAGCATTTTTACAATGGATGTCATAACCTCGTTGCGGTGCAGCTCCGCTTCCATCTGAGTCTCGGATTCCCGGCTCTTTTGAAATGCCTCCTGCGCGATCATCTCTTCCATCTTCACCGCAAACATCTGCTTGGAAAGCGTCTCTAAAAATTCCAGGGATTTGTAATACCGCTCCGGCGTCGTCCGCATCACGCATCGGGGCGCATCCGCCTCCGCGCAGTCCATAATGCCGATCACAATCCAGGTCGCCGCCGTCTCCCCTCCGACCTTAATCGATACGCCGCACAGCTTGATCCACGGCACATCGCACTGTTCTTCCAGCACACTCTCGATTCCGCTGTCGAGAAGCCTGTTCATCAGCCTCACATGCCTGTCCATATTCACCTGCCCGTGCAGATACTCCAGCTCCTCCCTTGAGCCGTATGCCTTTGTGACGACTCCCCGGCGTTTGCTCAGGCACACAAGGTACACATTATTGGCATCGCAGAAACGATCCTGCAGACTCTGCATCAGCGCCGCGTCCAAAAGCCCCTGGTCCGTATTTTTTCTCCTGTCTTCCTTTTCCCTGATTGAAAATGCCATACCGCTACCCCTTTACTCCCCCTGATACTGAATGACATACAGATAAAAGTGATCCTTCTTCCGAATACAGTGCTCGGCCAGAAGACGGTATTCCCTGCAAAGCCGCAGCTGTTTTTTCACAAAGCCCTCCTCCACGGAAAAAAGGACAAGCACCGCCCCCCGCCGCAGAACTTCCCCCGACTTTTTAAAAAATCTTCCGTAAAACGCATCCATCTCCTCTTTTGTCTTCTTTCCGCGCACCGGCATATTTGTGACAATCTCGTCAAAGAGATACGCATGCCGGAAATCAAAATAATCCCGGTTGATAAAATGAATCTGCTCCCCAGCCGCAGACGCGTTTTCCCGCGCCATCAAAACGGCGTCCCCGAACAGATCGATGCCGTATTTGTCCCCTGCGGGCACACACAGATCGCGCTCTATAAGCATTGTCCCGACACCGCAGAAAGGGTCTAAAATCTGCGCGCCCTCTTTTAAATAAGGCTTTGCAAGCTGCATCATGGCCGCAGCCGTCGCCGGGTGCACCGACGCTGCGATCGCATGCTTCCGGTAGGAGAAGCGCTGTGTCTTCCATGTAAACAGCTTGTAAAACGGCATGTAACCGCCGTCTTTCGTCTGCACCAGCCGGATTTCCGCCTCGTAGCTGCCGGCCAGATTGATAAGGCTCCGCCCGGAAAGCCGCTCTAACTCGGCGCAAAGCTTTCGGGCGAGCACGCTCTTTTCGTCCGCGGCAAGCCTGCCTCTGATTTCCAGGCGAAAATAAAACGGCCCCTCTTCCCTGTGGCTCTCCGCGAGCGCCTGCGGCAGGTCCGATGTCCAGAGCGCCTCTGCGAGCTGCGCGGGAGCGCCGCTTATCTCTCCGGCATGCGCGGACGCACTGCCCTGTTTTCCCGCAGGCCGTATCGGAAAAAGCAGTTCGCGGTAGGTGCGCAGCTTTTCAAAGGGCTTTAGGTCCCTCGCCTGCACCAGGATTCCGAGCGGGTGGACGCGCCCTGTACCGTGCAGCTTCTCGGACAGCTCTGCGAGCACCGCCTCCCGCTGTTCGCGGCCCGCTGCAAGCAGCAGAAGACGTTCGCTGCGAAAGCCCGTAAACGTGTGGCGCCTGATGCCGCGAATCGCCGTGATATTCTTCTCGAGCGCACGGATTTCTTCCGTCACATGCTTGCGCTCGCTATCCTCCGGCGCTGCGGCGGTTAGCACGGCAAGACGGCTCTCATACCGCTCTAAATATTCCGGACGCGCAAGCTTTCCGAGCGCCGTCAGATATGCGCTTTTCACAAACAGCGTTTCCTCCGCGCAGTAGGCATCCCACAGCGCCTCAGCCGCGGCTTCAAGCCCCATATCTCCCAGAAGCAGCGCCGCATTTTTGCGTGTCTTAGCATCCTCCCTGCCCAGCAGTTTGATAAGGAGGGTTCCGTCTCCCGCAAGCACAAAAAAATGCGCAAGCTTATCCTGCGCTTTGATTTCTCCGCGAATCAGGCTTAAGTTCTCCCGCACATTTTTATTCTGCTCTATTTCTCCGTAATATTTTTCCAACATATTGTTTCCCCGGCCGCTTATGATATTGGTATTCTACTTTATTTCTTCTGTTTTTGCAATACCGTACATGTCAATATATGCCAGCAGATCCTCTTTGAACCGTGTCCATTCCCCCTCATTTTCCACATAGTATTTCGGGCAGTTTTTCCCCGTCACATCGTAATGCCGGATAATGCCATCCGCAGCAAGATCATAGCGTCCCATCAGCCACGTCACAAGTTTGATCAGCGACTCGTAGGTCTCGTCCGTGAACCTTCCGGTCTCGTCCGGAATACAGCACTCCACCGAAATCGTGTCCGCATTGCGCTCGTTGGACGCATACGCAATTTCATTGCACGGAATGCACTGGACAATCTCGCCCGCAATCCCGATAACAAAATGGCTGCTCGCGTGTGTCTCCTTTGAATCTTTCAGGCCCTCAAAATAGCTGCGGTTCTGTTCCGCGGTCGTCCCGGGATTCGCCGTATAATGAATCACGATGCCGTTTACCTCAGACAGCTCGGTTCCCGGTCTCGAGTATTCATTGACCGTCAGAAGTTCCACCCGGTAATCCGGCGCGTCGGCAATATATTTTATCTCATACGGCTGAATGGTCTCTTCCGTTCCCATCTGCTGACGGTAAACATACACGCCGCACACTGCCGCACCGGTAAGTACCGCAGGCACAAGCAAAAGCAGCGCAATGCGGATCAGCCGCTGTCTGCGTCTGCGCCTTCTGCGCCGTTCTCTGGCCTGTTCATAGCGTCTTCTGTTCTCTTCTTCAATTCGAATTTCGTCTTTGTATTTCATATTTTGCACAATTTTTATCTCTTATATTTGGTAATCTTTTACATATTTGTTCTTGTTTTTGGACATTACGAGTGATATACTCTGCATAACAAATCAGAAAAAGAAAGGAGGATTCCATATGCGTTATACGATTGATCCGTCTATGAGCTTTACCGAGGCAGTTCTCTTCTATGACAAATACATCAAAGAGACAAAAGCACAAGGGAAAACTCCGGTGACCTTCCTGCGCTTCATCACGGGAAGATATTAAAAAGGCTGTCGGCTGACAGCCTTTAATTTTTATCGTGAAAATAATTGCTGAGCATGTAACCGATACACCAGACGCCCCCGGCCAGAGACAGATACCAGAACCCCTGCACAAACGCCGCAATCAGCTTTCCGACGGAAAGCGTGCCTGCCATATGTGCAACAATCAGTCCCTTTACCGGCTTCGTTAAAATCATCCAGCCGCCCACATAACACCAGCCCGCAACCCCAAGCCCGTAGCAGAACAGCGCCGCCAGTGTTTTCCATGTAATTTTCATTTGAATTCTCCTCGATGCAACCTTAAGCTTCTGTACTATTATAGCACAATTAATCGGCGGTTGCAAAGCCTGCCAGGTTTTTACATCAGCTCCGTTATCTCTCCGGTCTGCCTGTAGTGCTTCATGTCAATAATCCGCTGATTCTTTGACCCCTTAAACGCCAGGCTGATATCCTTTTGGGCCATCACAAACGGCCCGTCCACAAGTACGTCTATCAGCGCCAGCATCTCGTCCGTGTCCTCGGTATGACATTTCCCTCCCGGTCTCAGATCCGCATCCAGCAGATATCCCGTATAAGCCCACACGTCCCTGCCGGGGCATTCCTTACGCACTCTGCGCAGAAAGGGCCGCAGCGCGCGCTGGTTCTCCGGCTCAAACGGATCTCCCCCGAGCAGCGTCAGCCCTCTGATATAGTCCGGCTGCAATGACGCGATCACCGCGTCCTCCGTCTCCCCGGCAAACGGTTTTCCGTGCGTAAACGACCATGTTTCCGGCTGAAAACATCCCTCGCAGTGATTTCTGCATCCCGACACAAACAGCACCGTGCGTACCCCGGTGCCGTTTGCAATATCGCAATACTTGATTGCCGAATAATTCATAATAACTTCCTTTACTTTACAGGTGCAGCACCCGCTCTTTGATTTCCTGCGTTCTTCCCTGATTCCAGAACTGTGTGCCGATATAGCCGCAGGTCCGTCTCGCAACGCTCATTTTATTCTGGTCCCTGTTGCCGCAGTTCGGGCACTCCCACACAAGCTTTCCGTCCTTGTCGTTGACAATCGCAATCTCTCCCGAATAGCCGCAGTCCATACAGTAATCGCTCTTGGTATTCAGCTCCGCATACATGATATTGTCATAGATATACTGCATCACGGAAATCACTGCCTCAAGATTGTTCTGCATGTTCGGAACCTCCACGTAGCTGATGGCGCCGCCCGGCGACAGCTCCTGAAACTGTGCCTCGAATTTCAGCTTGTCGAATGCGTTCATTTCCTCGGTCACATGCACGTGATAGCTGTTCGTGATATAGTTCTTATCCGTCACTCCCGGGATCACACCGAAACGCTTCTGAAGGCATTTTGCAAATTTGTAGGTGGTGGACTCGAGCGGCGTGCCGTACAGGCTGAAATCAATGTTGTGTCTGCGCTTCCATTCCGCGCAGGCATCGTTCAGATAATGCATCACCTTGAGGGCAAATTCGGTTCCTTCCGGGTCCGTATGGGACACGCCCATCATATATCTGGTACACTCGCAGAGTCCCGCATAGCCGAGGGATATCGTAGAGTAACCGCCGTAGAGCAGCTTGTCAATCGGCTCCCCTTTCTTCAAGCGCGCCAGCGCACCGTTCTGCCACAGAATCGGCGCCACATCCGACGGCGTCCCCTTGAGTCTGTCATGCCTTGCGAGCAGCGCACGGTAGCACAGTTCAAGACGCTCGTCCATCAGTTCCCAGAACTTTTTCTCGTCGCCGCCGGAGGAGCATGCCACATCCACAAGATTTACGGTCACGACCCCCTGGTTAAACCGCCCGTAGAACTTGAATTTGTCATTCTCGTCCTTATAAACCGTCAAAAAGGACCGGCAGCCCATACAGGTATAGCAGTTGTCCTGCTTTAATTTCTTCATCATCTTCTCCGAAATATAATCCGGCACCATCCGCTTCGCGGTGCACTCCGCCGCAAGCTTTGTCAGATACCAGTACTTGGAATCCTCGCGGATGTTATCCTCCTCAAGCACATAAATCAATTTCGGGAAAGCCGGGGTAATATAGACCCCCTGCTCGTTCTTCACGCCCAGGATCCGCTGGTGCAGCATCTCTTCGATCACCGACGCCAAATCCTCGCGGAGCTGTCCCTCGGGCACTTCGTTTAGGTACATAAACACGGTGATAAACGGCGCCTGCCCGTTTGTCGTCATCAGCGTGATCACCTGGTACTGAATCATCTGCACGCCGCGGTTAATCTCCTCTTTTACCCGCAGTTCGGCAATTTTATTTACCGTATCTTCCGTGTAGTCGACTCCGGTCTCCTCAAGCTCTATGCGCACCTGTCTGCGGAATTTCTCGCGGCTCACCTGCACAAACGGAGCCAGATGAGACAGTGAAATGCTCTGTCCGCCGTACTGGGAGCTCGCAATCTGTGCGATCGCCTGCGTCGCGATATTGCAGGCGGTGGAAAAACTCTTCGGCCGGTCAATCATCGTCTCGCTGATGACCGTTCCGTTCTGGAGCATATCCTCCAGATTGACGAGACAGCAGTTGTGCATATGCTGCGCAAAGTAGTCCGCGTCATGGAAATGGATCAGCCCCTTCTCGTGTGCCTCCACAATATCCGGCGGGAGCAGAAAACGTCTTGTGATATCCTTGCTGACCTCACCCGCCATATAATCCCTCTGCACGCTGTTGACAGTCGGATTTTTATTGGAATTTTCCTGCTTGACTTCCTCGTTGTTGCACTCCAGCAGACTTAAAATCTGTTCGTCCGTGGAATTGGATTTGCGCACAAGCTCTCTTTTGTAGCGGTAGGTGATATAATTGCGGGCCACGTTGAACGCCTTCTGACTCATGATCTGGTTCTCCACCATATCCTGAATCTCCTCCACCCCCGGCGAATGCTTCATATTTTCGCAGGCTTTCTCCACATTTGCGATAATCAGCTGAATCCGATCGTCGCTGAGCTTCTCGTAATCAATCACACTGTCGTTTGCCTTTCGTATCGCCGCTTCAATCTTCTCGATGTCAAACACATCTTCGCTGCCGCTTCGTTTGATAATCTTCATAAAACAAAAATCCTTTCTGACATTATAAAAGCCGCACCATGGTGCGCCTCATTTACTAGTCAGTAGTATACACAATATATTGTGCCATTGTCAATACCGGCAAACTAGATTTTGTGTCCCTCTGCGGCTCCTCTGCACAAAAAAGAGACGCCGAAAGCCCGCAGCCACGCGCCTCCTATTCAAAATGCCTAAATTTCCTCCGTTTTCTTTGTAATTTTTTTCTCTTTGTGTCCGGCACATCCCGGACCACAACATCTGGTGTTTCCGCCCTGCTCCACCCCAAGATTTGTCAGCATGCGGTCAAGGCAGCGATGAAGCACTGTCAGCTCTTCCTCCGAAATTCCCCGAATCAACTGCTCTTCCATCTCCCATATGTCCGTTTTGGCCTGCCGCTTTATCCTGCCGGCTTTTTCGGTCAGAACCACCTTTTTGAGCCGGGCGTCATGCGCCACCGGAACGCGCGCGACAAGCCCCCGGCTCTCCATCGTCTTTAACATATTCGATGCGGTAGCCCGCGATATCGAAAAGGCCGCCTCAATATCACGCTGATAAACATCCACGCCGGTCCGCGCCTCCAAAAAATCCAGCGTCCATCGATGCATCGCCGTCAGCTTTCCCCCGTTGGCCTCACACTTCGGCTCCATGAGCTTTTTTATCTGATTGTGAATCAGGCGTATCTTTCCGCCCACCGCATTCTGTAATTCCATAGACCGCTCCGTTTCGGCAGTAACGCCGATTTTTGAAATCAACATCTTGACATTATTTTTTTCTGTCCGTATACTTATATTGTTAGCACACTAACAATTAAATTGCAAATGTTTTTTGCAAAATAAATGAAAAAGGATGTGACTTAATGCTAAAAACTTTAGGTGCTCAAATCAAAGAATTTAAAAAGGATTCTTTTCTCACGCCTGTCTTTATGATTCTCGAGGTTCTCATGGAAACGATTATCCCGCTGCTGATGGCCTCTATCATCGACGACGGCGTGGAAGCCGGGAATCTCGGCCACATTTACTTTATCGGCTTTCTCATGGTGCTTGCGGCCTGCGTCTCTCTGTTCGCGGGAATGATGGGCGGAAAGTACGGGGCAAGAGCCTCAACCGGCTTTGCGAGAAATCTGCGGAAAGCCATGTACGAAAATATCCAGACCTTTTCCTTCTCGAACATCGACAAGTTCAGTACCGCAGGCCTTGTGACGCGTCTGACGACGGACGTCACGAATCTGCAGAACGCTTATCAGATGCTGCTGCGCATGTGCGTGCGCGCACCGATCAGCATGGTCTGCGCGATGTTTATGGCGTTTTTTATCAGCCCGCGTCTCGCAAGCGTATACTTAATCGCCGTTATCATTCTGGGATTTTTCCTCTCGATCATCGTCCGCAGGGCGCACGGCTATTTTCTTGCAGTCTTTCCGAAATATGACGATTTAAACGCTTCCGTGCAGGAAAATGTCTCGGCCATCCGCGTCGTAAAGGCCTGCGTGCGCGAGGAGCACGAAAAAGAAAAATTTAAGACCGCCAGCCAGAATATTTACAATATGTTCGTAAAAGCCGAGCGCATTATCAGTTTAAACAACCCGCTTCTGATGTTCACGGTCTACGCATGCATTATCGTCATCAGCTGGCTCGGCGCACAGATGATCGTAAGCGACACGTTAACCACCGGAAATCTTATGAGCCTTCTGACCTACTGCATGAATATCATGATGAGCCTGATGATGCTCTCGATGATCTTTGTGATGATGACAATGAGTATGGCGAGCGCCGAACGTATCTGCGAAGTCTTAAACGAGACCAGCGATATCCAAAATCCCGAACACCCGGATACCTGCGTCACAGACGGCGGCATCGAATTTCGCCATGTGACCTTCCGCTACAACGCCACCTCGGCCAAACCGGTGCTCGACGACGTGAATCTGTCCGTCAGATCCGGCGAGACCATCGGCATCATCGGCGGGACCGGAAGCTCCAAGTCCTCTCTTGTCAATTTGATCAGCCGCCTCTACGACGTCTCCGACGGAGCCGTTCTCGTGGGCGGGAAGGATGTGCGCTCCTACGATCTGGACACCCTGCGCAACGAGGTTGCCATCGTGCTCCAGAATAACGTGCTGTTTTCCGGCACTATTTACGAAAATCTGCGCTGGGGCGATAAGGACGCCACCGACGAGGAGTGCAGACGCGCCTGCAAGCTGGCCTGTGCCGACGAATTTATCGAGCGCTTTCCGGACGGCTACAACACCTACATCGAGCAGGGCGGCACAAATGTGTCCGGCGGGCAGAAGCAGCGCCTGTGCATTGCCCGCGCGCTCTTAAAGAAGCCCAAAATACTGATATTAGACGACAGTACGAGCGCCGTGGACACCGCTACCGACGCAAAAATCCGCAGAGCCTTCTTAAAGGAAATTCCGGACACCACCAAGCTTATCATTGCCCAGAGAATTTCTTCCGTGCAGGATGCAGACCGCATTATCGTCTTAAACAACGGTGTGGTGGACGGTTTTGACACCCACGCCGCATTATTGGAAACAAATGAGATCTACCGCGACGTCTACCAGTCACAGACCGGCGGCAGCGGAGATTTCGATGAAGGAGATGCCGCATAATGCCGAGAATGATGCAAGGTCCCAGACCGAAAGTAAAAAATCCGGGCAGACTGTTCCTGCGTCTTGCCCGCTATGTACTGAAAAACTATGCCCTGCACTGCGCCGTCGTAGTCGCATGTATTCTGATCGCCGTCTTTGCAAATGTACAGGGAACGCTGTTTATGCAAACGCTGATCGACGATTACATCCTGCCCCTGACAAAACAGGCCTCCCCTGATTTTTCCGGGCTCGCACACGCCATCCTGCGGGTTTCCTGTTTCTATCTGTGCGGAATCGTCGCCTCCTATGCCAACACGAGGCTGATGGTAAATGTCTCGCAGGGAACGATGCGGAATCTGCGCAACGACATGTTCACACATATGGAAGAGCTCCCGGTCAAATATTTTGACACGCATGCGCACGGAGATATCATGTCCTGCTACACCAACGACATTGACACGCTGCGCATGTTAATCAGCCAGAGTATCCCGCAGTTTTTAAACAGCGCCATCACAATTGTCAGCGTCTTTGCGAGCATGCTCATGTTGAGTGTTCCGCTGACTGTCTTAACGCTTGTGATGGTCGGACTGACGCTTGTCTCCACCAAAAAAATCGGCGGACAGAGCGCGAAATACTTCACCGCACAGCAGAAAGACCTCGGCGTCGTCAACGGCTATATCGAGGAGATGATGAACGGTCAGAAAGTGGTAAAAGTCTTTACCCACGAGCAGGAGAGCATAGAGAAATTCAACGAATTAAACGACCGCCTTTTCGAGAGCGCCGACAGCGCCAACAAGTTCGGCAATATCCTGATGCCGGTCAACGCGCAGATCGGAAATATCAGTTATGTACTCTGCGCGATTGTCGGCGGCGCGCTCGCGCTCTCCGGCTCCTTCGGTTTTACGCTCGGAGGGCTTGCAAGCTTTCTTTCCTTTAATAAGAGCTTCAACCAGCCCATCAGTCAGCTGAGTATGCAGCTGAACAATATCGTCATGGCGCTCGCCGGTATGGATCGTATTTTCCGGCTGTTAGACGAGACGCCGGAGACAGACGAAGGCTATGTGACTTTAGTGCGCGCCAGAAAGGAAAACGGGCAGCTCACGGAAACCGCGGAGCGCACCGGCACCTGGGCGTGGAAGCACGTCCATCAGGCCGACGGCAGCGTCGACTATATCGAGCTGACCGGAGACGTTGTATTCGACCATGTGGACTTCGGCTACAATGAGGATAAGATGGTACTCCACGACGTCAATCTCTTTGCGACTCCGGGGCAGAAAATCGCCTTTGTCGGAAGCACCGGCGCCGGGAAGACGACAATCACCAACCTGATCAACCGCTTCTATGACATTCAGGACGGAAAAATCCGCTACGACGGCATCAATATCAACAAAATAAAAAAGGATGACCTCCGCCACTCCCTCGGGATTGTGCTGCAGGACACCCATCTGTTTACCGCCACCGTCGCGGACAACATCCGCTACGGAAAACTTGACGCCACCGACGAGGAAGTCATGGCCGCGGCAAAGCTTGCCAACGCGGACACCTTTATCCAGCAGCTGCCGGACGGCTATCAGACGATGCTGACCGGGGACGGCGCCAACTTAAGCCAGGGCCAGCGCCAGCTTCTCGCTATCGCAAGAGCCGCGATCGCTGACCCGCCGGTGCTGATCCTCGACGAGGCCACAAGCTCCATCGACACCCGCACCGAGAAAATCGTGCAGGACGGCATGGATAAGCTGATGGCGGGACGCACCACTTTTGTCATTGCCCACCGCCTCTCCACCGTGCGCAACAGCGACTGCATCATGGTGCTCGAGCAGGGTCATGTGATTGAGCGCGGAAACCATGACCAGCTGATTGCGGAGCGCGGAAAATATTACCAACTCTACACCGGAAACCTCGCCGAAAATTAAGGAAACAGCTTCTGTTACATTAATTTCCTGCCGCGCACATATTTCCCGACAATCCTGCACGCGCATTCCTGATACGCCATGCGCTCCGTGACCGTAAGGCGGCGCACGCTCTTTACGCCGCTGTCATCTACCGCAAGCGCATCAAATTCATAGCCCGGCAAAAAGCTTCCGACTTTGCCGAAATAGCGGCCGCCGCCTAAGGTTGCGAGATAAAACGCATCCGCAAAGGTGAGCGGCCGCACCGTATTGTCCACGAGTCTCCGGGCGTCCGTGCATCCCGAACAGGGCGTAGGCGTCCGTGCAACGTCGCAAAAACACAGGCTCTTGTCGTATAGTTTTCTCTCAGCTCGTTCACAAAATACGGATACGCCTGCTTCGCGTAAGAGAGCTCTGCGAGCGTCCGGTCCTCTTTCGCATATATAAGATTCCCCTTTAAGATAAAACAGTTCTTCCCCCGCATCCGTATTCTCCCTGAATCTGTCACCATAATTTAAACAGCCGTACAAGCCTTTTTACCGATTTGTAACCGACGGTCTCAAGCTCTGACGCCGCACGCTTTAATTCCTTTCGGATTTCGATATGCTGCGGACAGTGGCTCTCGCATTTTCCGCAGCCCACACACTGGGACGCGCTCGCCGTATCCTTGCGGAACGCCGTACACTGCAGATAGTCCCGCCTGCCGGAGCTCTTGCCCTCCGAGTACATGGCATTGTAGCAGCGGAATGTCCCGGGAATATCCACGCCCTTCGGACAGGGCATGCAGTAGCCGCAGCCCGTACAGCCCACCTTCACGCGGCGCGCAATCTCCTCTTTCACCTGCTCCACGAGCCGCATGTCATCTTCCGTCATACAGCCCGGCTCTGACTCGCAGGCCGTTTTTATATTCTCCTCCACCATCTCCATGGAGTTCATGCCGGAGAGCACACAGGTGACCTCCGGCTGGCTGTAAAGCCACCGAAACGCCAGCCGCGCCGGCGTCATACCGGTCGACGACTCAAACAGTGCTTTCGCGGATTCCGGCAGCAGATTCACCAGTCTTCCGCCGCGCAGAGGCTCCATGACAATGACCGGAAGTCCCTTTGACGCCGCATAGCGCAGTCCCTCGACCCCCGCCTGCGAATACTCGTCGAGATAGTTGTACTGAATCTGACAGAAGTCCCAGTCATACGCATCCACCAGACGCAGAAACATCTCGGAATTGCCGTGATACGAAAAACCGATATTGCGTATCTGTCCCGAGGCGAGTTTCGCTTCGATCCACGTTTCGATGCCGAGGCTTTTAAGCCTTTCCCAGGTCGTCACATCGTTTAGCATATGCATCAGATAGTAATCTATGTAATCGGTGCGAAGACGCTTTAACTCTTCCTGAAACATCCGCTCCGCGCCGTCTGCGGACTTGATCAGATAGTGGGGCAGCTTTGTCGCCAGATAAATCTTTTCGCGGCAGCCGCTGCGGGCAAGGATCTCCCCCACCGCAGCCTCATTGCCCGCATAGACATAGGCGGTGTCCAGATAGTTTACACCTGCCCGTATCGCCGCCGTCACTTCTTTTTCCGCCTTGTCAAGGTCCACGCTGCCGCCCTTTTTCGTAAAGCGCATGCATCCGTAGCCCAGGATCGACAGTTCGTTTCCCTTTTTGTCTTTCCGATACTGCATTATAGTCTCTCCAATTCCGATAACCAGATTGCGGCGCATGCATCCGACGGCATACGAAGATCCCCGCGCGGCGATACCGCGACGCTTCCCACCTTCGGGCCGTCCGGCAGGCAGGAGCGCTTAAACTGCTGCGCAAAAAACCGCCGGTAGAACACCTTGAGCCATTTCAGAATCACCGCGTCTTCATAGGCGCCCGCAAACGCAGCCTTTGCCAGCCGGTACACCTTATCCGGCGCAAAGCCCTGCCTTAACACATTGTACAGATAAAAATCGTGCAGCTCGTAGGGCCCGACGATATCCTCCGTCTTCTGGGAGATCTTCCCGTCCTCCGGCGGCAGAAGCTCCGGCGACACCGGCGTGTCGAGCACGTCGTAAAGCACCTGTTTTAAAGCCTCGTCGGCGCAGCCGTCCGCGTAAAAGCGTACCAGATGACGCACCAGCGTCTTCGGCACCGAAGCGTTTACGGCGTACATCGACATGTGGTCGCCGTTGTAAGTCGCCCAGCCGAGCGCGAGCTCTGACAGATCTCCGGTGCCCACGACAAGACCCCCGAGCCGGTTCGCGATATCCATCAGTATCTGCGTCCGCTCTCTCGCCTGGCTGTTCTCGTAGGTCACATCGTGCACCGACGCATCCTGTCCGATATCCCGGAAATGAACGCCGACCGCCTCCGTGATATTCACCTCGATAAGCTCTGCGCCAAGCGATTTTACAAGGCCGACCGCATTGTCATAGGTGCGGTCCGTCGTGCCGAAGCCCGGCATCGTCACCGCCTTAATATTCTCGTGCGAAAGCCCCAGCATATCAAAGGCGCGCACCGTCACCAGCAGAGCAAGCGCAGAGTCAAGCCCGCCGGAAATCCCCACAACCGCCACAGTGCAGCCCGTGTGCGCGATGCGCTTTTTTAAGCCCACGGCCTGCATGCACAAAATCTCGTCGCAGCGCTTGTCGCGGCCGCTCTTATCCGCCGGCACAAACGGCATCGGATCAATGAAGCGCGTCAGCTTCGTCTCCTCCGCATTCAGCGAAAACTCTGCCCGCAGATACCCGTCCTCCCGCATTTTATAAGTGGACATGCGCCTGCGGTCGCAGACCAGACGGCTCACATCGAGCTCCGAGCAGATAATGCCGCTTGCAAACCGCGGGGACTCTTTCAGAAGATGGCCGTTCTCCGCGATCAGATTGTGCCCGGAATACACCAGATCCTGCGTCGACTCGCCCTCCCCCGCGCTCGCATAGACATAGCCGCACACAAGTCTTGCGGACTGCCCCTTCACCAGATCCCTGCGGTAGACGTCCTTGCCCGTGACCTCGTTTGACGCCGACAGATTGACAAGCACGGTCGCTCCGTTTCTCGCATGACGGATTCCGGGAGGCTCCGGCGTCCAGAGGTCTTCGCAGATTTCCGCCGCAAGCACAAGGTCCGGCATCTGCTTACAGCAGAAGAGCATGCGCGTCCCCATATATATGATTTTTCCGTCAAATTCGATTTCCGCAGGCTCTGTGGGCGCCGCGGTAAAATGTCTTCCCTCGTAAAACTCATTGTAGTTCGGAATATAGGTCTTCGGGACAAAACCCAGAATTTCCCCGTAATTTAAGACGGCCGCCACGTTATACAGTTTCCCGTTATGCGCGAGCGGCATCCCGACAAATATAACCGCATCCATATACGCGGTAAACGCCGCGATTTTGGCCAGCCCCTCTCTCGCCCCGGATATCAGTCGGTCCTGCCAGAACAGATCCCCGCAGGAGTAGCCGGTCAGACAGAGTTCCGGCAGCACAATGATCTTTGCCCCGCCCGCCGCCGCTTCCGCAATCGAATCACAGATGATATCCGCATTGTAGGCCGTATCGGCCACTTTTATTTTCGGCGTCACTGCCGCCGCTTTTACAAATCCATGTCTCATTTTTAGCCTCCGTGCCGCAAAACTCGGGATTGAAACTTTTAACTTTCAATCTTTTATTTTCTTTAACTCGTCAACCTCAAACCGGTACGCCTTATTGCAGAACTGACATTTCACCTCAATGGCTTCCCCGTCATTGATGATATCGTCCAGATCCTTTTTCCCGAGCGTCGCAATCGCCCGCGACACCCGCTCTTTTGAGCAGTCGCACAAAAACGCCGCGTCCGTTTTGTCCGTAATCCGAAGCTCCATATCGCCGAGAATCAGCGCGAGCATCTCCTCCGGCGTCCGTCCCGTCTCAAGCATCTCTGTCACCGACGGGATTTCTCTGATTTTCTGCTCAAGTTTTTCAATGACATCTTCCGGGGTATACGGCATCACCTGCAGAATAAACCCGCCGGACTGCTTCACGGAGCAATCGGTATCCACCAGAACCCCAAGCCCGACGGCGGAGGGTACCTGTTCGGACGCGGCAAAATAATAGGTCAGATCCTCGGCGATCTCCCCGGTCTGCAAGGCAATCTGCCCCACGTACGGCTCCTTTAGTCCCATGTCCTTAATCACGCGCATGACGCCGCATCCGACCGCGCCGCCCACGTCCAGCTTGCCCTGCGCATTCAGCGGCAGATCCACGACGGCCTCGCGCGGAAAACCTTTTACATGACCGCTTGCATCCGCGGTCACCGTAAGTCCTCCGACCGGCCCGCCGCACTGAATCTGCACCGTCAGCAGATCTTTTTCGCCCTTCATCATCGTCCCCATCATGGCCGCGCCCGAAAGCAGGCGCCCGAGTGCCGCCGTGACGACCGGGCTCGTGCCGTGTGAGGTCCTTGCCGCCTCCGCAATCCCCCGCGAAGTAATCGCAAACGCTCTTATCTGACCGTCCGCCGCCGTTGCTCTGACAATGTAATCTTCCATATAAAATCCGTTTCCTCCTATGATTATTCTTCCCCGATCGCATCACAACATGTATCCGCACCGCACATTTTCTGACATTCCCGTGCGACCACATATATGCGCTCGGAATCCGCGCGCACCGGCTCCCCGGTGTAGGCGTCGCCGGCCGCAAGAAACGCAAGGCCCGCCTCCGCAAGCAGCCGCTTTATCTCGTCAAGACCGTACGCCCGCTGGTAATGAACCTCCTCGTACTTCCGGTATAAATCCCCCTGTGCGCGGATAAAGAGCGTCAGCGCATATTCATTGATGCCGGAATCCGCGTCAAAATAATTCTCCCAGATAAAGCTGCCTTCTCTGCGGTTTTCGCTGATTGTCGTCTCCCCCAGCACTTCCCGGTATTTATAGCAGGTATTGATATCAAATATAAAAATACCGCCCGGGTCAAGATAATTGTTTACGAGCCGGAAAACAGTGAGCAGATCGGACGCCTCGGTGATATAGTTGATGCAGTCGCACACGCTGACGACGGCCCGGACGGTGCCGTAGAGTTCAAACTCCCGCATATCCTGCAGAAGATATAAAATCTGCCGCTCCCCGCCGGCATCCTCCGGCGCATCCCACTCCGCCTCCCTCGCCGTCTCCAGCATTTCGGACGAATTGTCAATGCCTATCATGTCATAGCCCGCCGCGCGCAGCAGCCTCGTGAGTTTCCCGGTGCCGCAGCCCAAATCAAGCACAAGCCCGTCCGCAATGCCGTATTCCTGCAGCAGGCCGGTCAGATATCCGCTCCACTCCTCGTAGGGCACATTATCCATAAAAAGATCATACACCTGTGCAAAACCGCGGTATGTTTCCATGCGCTTCCTCCATATACATTTTCACGAAAAACCGGCTCAGGATACAGGAGTTCCAATTCTCCCAGATACAGCTGAGCCGGTCGCTTACTTTAATCAAAACCGAAAAATATGTACCTAGACTTTCCGATAATTCTCTACCACTTTCTTCACGGCATGTATAACATCCTGCACATCCTCATCCGTCATCTTCGGGTATAGCGGAATACTTAAAATGCTCCTGTAGATTTCCTCCGCTTTGGGACATAGCCCTCTCTCATATCCAAGATTTTTGTAATAAGGAAACCAATACACCGGTATATAATGAATCTGGCACCGGACATTCTCGGCACTCATCGCATCAAAAAATTCCCGCCGCGAACAGGTCAATCTGTCCAAATCAAGACGAATGATATAAAGATGCCTGCAGGTATCTGACTCTGCAATCTCTTTTTGAATTATAATCTCCGGAACATCGGCAAATGCCTCATCATATATCTTTACGATTTCCTTCCTGCGCGCGGCAAACATCGGGAGCTTTTTCATCTGGCTGACGATAAGCGCAGCCTGAAAATCCGTTATACGATAGTTATATCCCAACGCCGTTTGTTCATAATACCATGGCCCCTCGTGCGGTCCTTCCTCCATCGCATCCTCGTCATGCGTAATTCCATGCGTATGCGCGAGCACAATTTTTTTATAAAAATCTTCCCTGTTTGTAAGAACCGCTCCGCCTTCCCCTCCTGTCACTGTCTTCACCGGATGAAAGCTAAAGCAGGTCATATCCGCAATGGAGCCAATCTGTTTTCCGTCGTAGCGCGTTCCGATCGCATGTGCGGCATCCTCTATAAACACCAACCCATACGCATCACAAATAGCACGAATTTCTTTATGTTTTACTGCCTGTCCCGTAAAATCAACGGCGACTACCGCTTTCGTCCTGTCTGTAATACACTTTCTTATGCTCTCCGGATCAATATTGTAAGTTTCCGAATCAATATCGGCAAACACAGGTCTTGCACCACAGTAGAGTACACAGTTCGCACTCGCGGCAAACGTAATCGGCGTCGTAATCACTTCGTCTCCCGGACCGATTCCGGCTGCCATACACGCACAGTGAAGCGCAGCCGTCCCGTTTGACACTGCCACTGCATAGTTTGCTCCTGTATACTCCGTCAAGACACGCTCCATTTCGCTCACTTTTGGACCGCACGTGATGTAATCGCTGTGGAGTACCTCGCTGACCGCATTTACATCATCCTCATCGATCCACTGCCTGCCATAAAAAATTTTATCATTGCGAACAGGGTTTCCCCCATTTATCGCCAATTTCTCCATTGCCAAACCTCCGTTGCACCGTTATTCCTTTATTATATTCAATCTATAAACGGATAGCAAGAACATTAGCGCAGAAACTTTTTACACGGTTCGGATTTTACGAAAACCGTAATCTTACGGCAGGAAAAGCAACTTGATTATTTCCCGCAGAAAACGTATACTTGACTTATCTATTGTTATTTTAGGAGATACACAGACACATGCCTGATAATTACGAACACTATATTACGAAAAATATGAAAGCGTTCTATCAAAGACGGCTTTTTGCGCCAATCCTCTATCTGCTTTTTCTGCTGATTCTCTGGTTTGGCCTTTCTCTGTCGGCCCCTTTGTTTCCGGCTTCCCTCCCGTCTTCCGCCACCCTGGAAGACGCGCGCCGCAGCGGGACACGCTATGTCACCGCCGCACTTACCGACTTAAAATTCACCGGCTACACACAGCAGTATTTCGGCCGCACCGTCGGCTATTATTATTACACCATGCGCGGGGAAGAATGCATCATCGTGCTGCTCTCCCCGAAAACCTGCGAAGAGGGTCTCTCTCTCGTGTCAAAGACCACGATTCACGGCAAAATCCTGCCGGGCGACGACACCTTCGACGCACTGCTCTCCAATCTGTCCAAGGATTTAAACTGGACCGAGCACGGCATCCGCAGCAAGGTTTCCGGCTGTCTTTTGAGCGAGCCGGATTACGGCATTGCGCCGAATTTTTTCCTGTATACCGTCTTTTTTGCCTCAGGCGGCTATGCGCTTGTCTCCCTGATTCTGTTTGTGATCTATATCTGCTTTCCCGTGTTCTCTCCTCCCTGTCAGAACCTTGCGCTGTTCGGCAATCCCCGAAAGCTTTTAGAGCAGGCCGAGGAGGAGCTTGCCACACTGCCGCAGCTGGCGACGGAGGATATGTTTATCACCGAACATTTCTTCATCGAGACTTCGGCCTACGGCAATGCCATTATTCCGATTGACCAGATTATCTGGATTTACAAGTACTCCACGCTGCACAAGATTTTCTGGTATCATTTCAGCATCTCCTACACGCTGCACATCAGTGCAAACCGGCACCTCTATATCCAGTGCCCGAAAAACATAAAATCCGACATCGACGGCATCATCGATTACCTCGCCGAGGCAAACCACGATATCCTCGTCGGTTTCTCCGAGCAAAACCGGCTGAAGGTACAGGAAATCCAGGGTTCGCCGATGCGGCTGAACCGGCTGCTCGACTTTTTAAACCGCAGGGTCTGAGCAGCGCCGGTTTGTATAAAAATTAGTTTTCTGCATATTGTCATCCCGGCGCCCGGTTCCCGACGATTTCTGTGCAGACAGGAACTGCCGCGTGTAGCACTTCTTCCTGCCGGTTCTGCCGGAGAAGGTTCTGTACGGCTGCGCATGAAACACCGCAGCCGGTTTGTCCGAAGGGGAAAGACAGGCAGGACGCAATTTCTAGCGGCACTAAGCAGGCGTCCTCACAAAGGCGCGATAGGAAACCCGCTCCGACAACTCACAGCGCTGCTGCTATGTGCTGCCGCACAAAAGATTGCAGCGCTGCTCGAACAATTCTCCGCGGGTTTCCGTTTTGTTCGGACACCTGCAAAGTCCCGCACGAAATCGCTGAAATGCCTGTTCTTTCCTCCTCCGAACAAACCGGCTGCGGTGTTTGCTCGTCAGACGAACAGAAATAATCAGAGACGGCAGAACCTGCAGGTTAGATGTTCTGCGCGGCCGTTCTGCAAACAGAAACCGCCGGGAACCGGACGCCTGGCACAGAATACAGATAACTAATTTTTTATACAAACCGATGCCGGCATACATAGACAAAAGCCTCCGGAAGTCCGCCAAAATCGAACTTCCGGAGGCCGGTTATTACAGATAGATAAAAGGTTCTCCCGCATCGAGAAAGACAGCCGGGATTCCTTCGGTCACGGACTCCAGCCAGTCCACCAGGTGTTTCATTCCCCACTCCTCGCTCCTCTCGTGGCCGAGAACAAGCATTCCTTTCTTCATTCCGAGCATGGAAGCGTCCCGCACATACGCAGGCAGCGTCCACTCGGTGATATCCCCGCAGATTGCGACATCGATATTCTCCCGGAACATCTGGATCATCGGGCGCTCCTCCCTGCCGAGTCCGAGGCTTCCGCCTCCTACGAGCACGGACACGCGCTCCGCTTCCATATCGGGATTTCCGACAATCTGTATCACATCCATGCCCGCCTTTTCTTTAAAGAACCGGCACAGCTCGCCGAGCGTCGTCTTCGGAATCCGGTAAATAGCCCCGAAATGCTTCATCATCTCGTCTTCCTGATCCCCCTTCGCGCCTTCTTTCGGCGCGATACGGTAGGACTCCCAGCCAAATTCCCGGTCAAATCCGGTATAGATCTCATCCGTTTTCCCTATATGCATATGATCATGAAATCTCCAGATTGCAATCTGCGTTTCCTCGATCAGCTTTTTCTTCTCCCGGTAGACCGCATCGTCCAAAACCCAGTCGATGTCGTCCTTCCCCGTAAACCAGGTGGGCTCGTGTGTGATAATCATATTTACGCCCTGCGCAGCCGCCTCCCGGATTACATCCACGGTTGCCATAAAGGTACAGCCGATCTTTTTGACCTCCATGTCGGGGTTCCCCGCCATCAGCTTATCACAGGTCGCCTCATCGGGAATGCTTGCACCTGTCTTTTCTTTGATTCGACAAATTAATTCCTGAACTGTCATTTTTCCCTCCATATGTATACGATTTTCAGATGTTAGCCTTTGACTGCACCCACGACAATTCCGCGTATCAGATGCTTCTGAATAAACGGATAAACCGCGAGGATCGGCAGAATACCGATTAACGCCATCGCCATCCGCACCGAGGTGCTCGGCAGGTCCACCGCTCCGGTTCCAAGCATCGCCGCGTTGGAATTTGCTTTCAGACCCTGAATGTTATTCATAATCTTGATCAGCAGCAGCTGTATGCTGTACAGCTTTTCATTGTCCACATAGTACAGACCGTTTGTCCAGTCGTTCCAATAGCACAGGCCCGTAAATAATCCGACGGTCGCCACAACCGGCCGCGCCAGAGGAATCATAATTTTATAGAAAATCGTCAGCTCGCCCGCGCCGTCTATCTGCGCCGCCTCAACCAGGGCATCCGGCACATTGTTTGCATAAAAGTTTTTTACCAGAATGACGTTAAACGCCGTCACCAGATAATTCGGGATCAGAAGCGCCCAGATTGTATTTTTGATGTGAAAGAACCGCGTCCACATAATGTAGGACGGAACGATTCCGCCGTTAAACAGCATCGTAAAAAATACAAAAAACGCCAGCACATTGCGGTACTTAAACGATTTTCTCGACATCGGATACGCCAGCATCGCCGTGATTAAAACACTCGCCGCCGTGCCCGCGATCGTCACGAAAAACGATACCCCGTAAGCGCGTGTAATGACTGCCCCCTGCTTTACGATATAGTAATAGGCATCTAAACTGAACTCCTCCGGGAAAAAGCTGTAGCCGTTTCGAATCAGCGCCGCTTCCGCGGTAAACGATGCAAGCACAATCAAGATAATCGGCAGTAAGGTAGCCGCCACCAGGAGGGTCAGAATAACCGTTGCCACACGATTAAAAGTTTTGCTCTCTATCATTTTCGTTCCCCTCCTTAGAATAATGCATTATCCGAATCTAATCTGCGCACCAGCGCATTCGCCGCGAGAACCAGAAGAAAACCGACGATTGACTGATAAAACCCTGCCGCCGCAGACATGCCGACGTCGTTTAACTCCATCAGTCCGCGGTACACATAGGTATCGATCGTCTGCGTCACGTCATACAGGGCGCCGGAATTCTGGGGCACCTGGTAAAACAATCCGAAATCAGAGTAAAACATACGGCCGACTGACATCAGCGTCAGCGTAATCACCGTCGGTTTTAACATCGGCAGCGTAATCTGAAAAATCTGCTGCATTTTCGTCGCCCCGTCTAAGGCCGCCGCCTCATACAGGGATTTATCGATTCCCGAGACGCTTGACATGTAAACGATTGATTGATACCCGGCATTTTTCCAGATGAATACAAGAATCAGGATAAGGGGCCATGCCGCCTGATAAGTATACCACGAAATCGGCTCTTTTCCCATCCCGGCCAAAACCGTGTTGTTGATAAACCCTGTGTCCGCATTTAAAAACGCATAGGCCACAAATCCGATGACAACCCAGGAGAGCATATTCGGCAGCAGCATCGACGCCTGGTAAAACTTTACGCGGACGCGCTCGCCCAGCTCACACATCAGGATTGCAATAAATATGGCAATGACCGTCCCGATTACAATAAACGCAACATTATAGAGCACCGTATTGCGCGTCATCGTCAACGCATCTTTTGTGGCAAACAGAAACCGGAAGTTCTGCAGCCCGCACCAGTCGCTCTTAAAGATGCCCTTCATAAAGTTGTAATCTTTAAATGCCAGAAACAGTCCCATCATCGGCACATAGTTATTGATAATCAGGTAAACGATTCCGGGCAGTGCAATGAGCAGCAGCGGCAACGATTTCTGAAAATCATTTTTTTTCTTTCTCTTCGCTGTTTTCATCATCCTTCTCCTTTTCAATCAATACCCCCAGCAGACAGGGCAATACACACCCTTTGTCCGCTGAGGGCAGCAACGGTGCCGGACAGTTACACAAAATTTACTGATTTGCTTCCTTCCAGCTGTCTAACTGTTCCTGTTTTGCACTGATGATTTCCTGATACCCCGCATCGTTGAGCGCCTCAACAAATTTCGGTATCTCCGTCTCCGGATCTATGCTTCCGCACATCAGGCCCGGCAGATACTGTTTGATCACGTTACTGACTGCCGTGTACTGTGTCTTTAAGCTTGACGAGTCAAACGTAAAGCCCATCGCCGGCGAAGTCGCCGCCGTCTTGTTCTGCTCAAGCTCCCAGTCTAAGGAATCTTTGTTTGTCCCCTCATTCGGATACATCAGGAAGAAATTCCCCAGCGTTCCGCAGCTTAACTGTGCGGTATACGGTACGGTGGAAGCATCCTGTCCCTCCGGATAGGACACATATCCGTCCGACAGCACGTAGTCTCTGCCTTCCACTCCGTTGATTAAGAGATTGATCACATCCGCATCCGTGTAGGTCAGATTTAAGAATTTCATCGCCGCTTCCGGCACATCCGTATTCGAAGCCAGCATCCAGGTCAGGGCATTGACATCCCCGGTCGTAAGGTATGCGTCCCCGATAATCTGTGCGCCTGTCGGAAGACCGCCGCTCTGCGCCGAGAGGGATGCCGCCGTGTCCTCTTCCGGATAGCTGTAAGCCGCCATATAGCAGAAATAATTGCCGGAGCTCATCAGCTCTGCCGCCATACTCGTCGTTGTCGCCGCATCCTTCATGACAAGACCTTCGTTATACCACTCTCTGGCAATCCGGCATTTCTCCGCAAAGATATCGGAAGAAAACAGATCCACTACAGTCATCTCGCCGCCCAGCAGCACGCCCGTCGGCGTATACATGTCGTCCGTGAGCGTATCGTACTCTCCGTATGTTCTGTTCAGTCCGAGATCCCCGGCCTGTACCGGAGCCATCGGTATCATATCCGGATATGCCTCTTTCACCTGCTTTAACACCGGTGTGAGCTCCTCAACGCCGGTCACCTGGTCCATATTAATTCCGAGCTCGTCTGCAATATCCTGCCGGTAAATCACCATCGGTGTCAGTGCAATCGGTTTGTAAGTGGGCAATCCGTATAATTTGCCCTCGGATGTACACGCCTCAAGCCATTCCTGCCCGATCAGCTCCTTTGACTCAGACGCATGTGCCTCTGCCAGCTCCGTGATGTCGGCCGCCATACCGGTGCTCACACAGTTATTGAAATCCCCGAGAGATTCAAAAATATCAATCTTCTCCCCCGCCTGCAGTCCCAGGCTGACCGTGCTTGAGTAATCTCCGATGGAAATCGGCTTTAAGGTAACTTCCACACCGATTTTCTCCCGTGTAATCACGTTGATTGCCTCCTCGACCGTATCGAGGTCTTCCTCCGTCGGGATATTGTTGAAGGTTGCATACGCGTAAGTCACCTGATCGTAGCTTCCTCCCGCCTCATTCTGCGCTTCGTTTCCGCTTCCGCCAGCACTATCGCCTGCGCCTGTTCCTGCGTCTCCTCCCTGCCCGCAGGCGCCGAGGCCGACTGCCATTGCCGCGGCAAGAATGCCGCAAAGTAATTTTTTCTTCTTCATAGTGATTCCCCTCCTGTTTGATGCTACCAATATAGCATACCCCTCTTTTTTCCCGCTTCTAAAAACAAGACGTATTTTTTCAAAAATAAGAAAAACAAAAAGCAGGTTTCCCTGCCTTTAGTTTTTGCGGTATTCATTTGGCGTCATTCCCATATGCTGCTTAAACAGCGTCGAAAAATAAGAAAAATTGTCAAATCCAACCTCAAGCGCAACGTCGCTGACCTTCATATCGCTGTTCTTAAGCAGCAGCTTTGCCTGACTCAAACGGTATTCATTGATATAGTCCTTAAGGTTCTGCCCGGTTTTCTTCTTATACATTTTGGCAAGATATTCCGGGACCAGAAAAAATGCGGCGCCGATCTCGTTTCTTCCGATATTTTCGCTGTAGTGCTCCCGTATGTACGCATTGATTTTTTCGATCAGCGACTGGGATTTCTGCACCTCTTCCTCGTAAGTGAACGCGCGCTCCAAAAGATATTTTTCCCACCGCATCATATCCATCACCGACTGTCCGGCTTTCTCGGAAAGCTGCGCAAAGGCGGCGTCCCCGAGCAGAAGCGAAATCTGGATTCCCCGCTGTGCTAGGTATGCATATACCGCCTGCTGCACCTCGGCCCGGATTCTCTTTAACATCTCCTCATCTAAAATCTTTTGCTTTGTCTTGCTGTCCAGCTCCCGCTTTAAGTAATTCAGAAATCCGTTTTCATCCTTTTCCTCCAGCATCTTCTGCAGCTGTGTGAGCTGAAGCACCGGCTGATTCTCAAGTGAACGGTCAATCGCCTCCGTCTCCGTAAATGCCTCGCCGTAAAACATGATATTTTTTGTCAGAATCTCCTCGCTCTTATGGAAAATTTCATAGAAATCCGGGATTGTACAGGGATTGCTGATATAACAGGTCAGTGTCGACGACAGCAGCCTGCCGCATTTGCGGACCAGTTCGCTGCATCTGTCCTTCAACTCCCCCTCCGGGCAATCCTCACAGACCGTGACAAAAACGCAGGAGTCTCTGTGTTCATAACAGACAACGCTGTCATTTTCCGGTTTTCCGCACAGCAGCTCCGAGTGAAGATTCTCGAGAATAAACAGAATCATAGAACGCCCGTACGTGTCCATATCCTGTTCCATATTTGTGCTTTTTGATATCACAAGCCGGTAGTTCTTCTCGGTGTCGAGCGCAAGCTTACGTCTCTGCAGCTCCCGCTCAAGCTCCTCGCGCACCCGCGAAAGCCTTCCGCCAAAAATATTTGACCAGAACAGCAGCCGAACTTCCCCCGGATTATCCCGGATCCACTTGCCGTATTCGCTGTTCCTTGCCGCCTCCTGCTCTCTCTTTCTCTTTTGAATAATTTTCTGCAGAACCAGTTCCATGATTTCGACGTTAAAGGGCTTCACGAGATATTCCGCGGCCTGCAGCTTCAATGCTTCTGTCGCATAGTGAAAGCTTTCATGACAGGTCAGAAGCAGATATTCCCCGTTCATATTCTCTTCCCGGTACCAGCGCAGCAACTCAAGTCCGGTTTCTTTCGGCATCTCTATATCGCTGATGACAATATCCACCGGTTTCTCCTTTAGAATCTTCCGCGCGCGCTCTGCGCTGTATGCCGTCTCGACCTCGACAATCCCGAGCTTGCTCCAGTTTACCGTATCGCGGATCGCCTCAACGATCGCCATATCATCATCTACAATCAGTATCCGCATCGTCCGTTCCCCCTCACGTTCCCTTATCGAATCCCGTTTTCATTCCAACTCTCTCTTCCCATCTCGTGAACCGGCTCGGCCGGTATGAAAAACCGCGTCTTTGCCCCGTGCGGTTCGATATTTGACAGCTGCATTAAATCGCTTTTGTCATACATCAATTCCAGCAGGCGTTTGACGCTCCAGAGCCCCACTCTCGTCCCGTCCGCCTCCTTTCGGACAGTTTCCCGCCCCATCATCTCAAGCACTTCCTGCGGATAACCGCGCCCGTCATCCTCGATCTCGACCACAAGCATCTCCTCTCCGCCGCAGTCCGCCGTGCTCACTTTTATCAGAAGCATCAGTGTCCGCTCCGTGGAAACCGCATATTTGTATTCGTTTTCCACAATCGTATGTATCAGCATCTGCGGGATTTTCCACTCGCCAAGCTCTCCCGGCATATCGATATAGCTGAACAGGCAGCCCGGGTACTTTAACTCCTGCATTTCCAGATAATTCTCCACATGGCGGATTTCTTCCTTTACCGAAACCGTGTGGAGTCCCGAGCTGAACATATAGCGGATGTTTTTCGAGAGTGCGCCGATATAGATTTCAATCTCTTTGTTTTTGGATTTTGCGCTCAGACTTGAAATGGAAGTCAGTGCATTCAAAAAGAAATGCGGCCTTATCTGAAGCCGGATGTATTTCTGTTCCGCATCCTGCAGCTCGAGCTTTTTCTCATAGAAGCGAATTTTCAGATTCATAATCTCGTCCATGAGCTTGTTGAAGGTCTGCGCCAGCATAAAAAATTCCTGACTGTCCCCCGTCTCCCCGATGCGGAATTCGTAATCCCCCCGTATCATATCCCGCATGCTTTTTGTCATCTCATTCATCGGGACAACCATCTGCTCCTGCACCACATGTACAAAGTAGACGTCGAACAGCAGCAAAAGAAGAATTACGGCAAACAGCAGCACGGTACTCCCGCGGAACTGCCGGAAAATCCCCGCCCTGCTCTCAAATGAATACAGTTTTACCTGTCCGCCCGCAAGCACTCTCTGATGCTCCGACGCGCGGGCCGCGGAAAGCTCCGAAACGGACACGCCCTCGGTCCCCGCCAGGTTCCCGTTTCCGGCATCTCCCCATACGATATCCTCATCGTCGGTCAGCACAAAGCTGTTCTGGCTCAGCCGAATGTCCGGGACCGTCGCAAGAAGCTCCGGAACCGCCAGCAGCACCGCTGCCGCACGCTGGTTTTTTACCAGACATTTGTACAGATATACGGCGCCGCCGATTTCTTCAAACTCCCATCTCCCGGTCTGTGTGCCGCCTCTGGCGTATTCCATGACAAACTCCCGGATGGCGTTTTTCTGGTCGTAGGTGATCCGGCCGTTCCTCGCATCAAGGCAGGTATCGTGGGACGCCTCGGCGATCACCAGCATATCCGCGCTGCCGTCAATATACATAATGTTGTTCAGCGACTCGGCAAGCCGGATAGACGCGTACACGCGCTCCCCGCTTTTATCGCTCTCCAACAGCTTTAAATCCGTGTCATTTTGAATGATTTTTGACAGATTCTCATCCATTTTTGCAATCCGGTTTGCAAGCTGGCCCGCATAGACATTCAGAAAATTTTCCGCCGTGATATCCATCTCGTTTTCTGCCGTTTTGATGGTAACCGCCGCGAAAAGTATCACGATCAAAGACAGCGCCGCAAGCTGTATCCGCATCAGTATCGTCAGTGTCTGTATAAACGATTTTTTCTGCATTTCGTTTACCTGCATGACGTGCTGATGGCCTCAATGGCCACCGCGCCTCCCCGCACCACTTCGATGCGGCGGAACTTTGATTTGAGCAGCGCTATCAGCTCGTTGTTGCGCCGCTCCGTCAGCTTGCACTCTAAAAGCACGCTGTCATTTCCGACATCCGACACCTCCACATGAAACACCTGCGCAATCTGGAACACCTCAAGCTTTTCCGCCGCGTCGACATTCAAAACTTTTGCAAACAAAATCTCCTTCATATGAATCGGCACTTCGGTCAGATCAATGACTTTGATCACCTCCACCATCCGGTTCAGCTGCTTTTTAATCTGCTCAAAGGTGATGTCGTCGCTGGTGACGCAGATCGTCATGCGCGAGACCGTCTCGTCCTCCGTCGTCCCCACCGTAAGGCTTTGGAGATTGTAGGCTTTGCCCGAGAAAAGACCCGACACCTTCGCTAAGACACCGACCTGGTTTTCTACATACAACGCAATCCATCTGTTTTTCATAATTTATTTCCCTTCGCTTCTGCGCTCTGCCGTGACGAACGCTCGATTCCGCGCACGGACATCTGCTTTTCCGCCGTGCTTCAAGCCCGATTCCGCTTGCTAATCCGCGCACGGCTCATTTATTTCAAGATCATCTCGCTCATCGGGTTCCCGCCCTTGACCATCGGGAGCACCAGCTCGTCCGCGGATATCATAAACTCGATTATTGTGGGCGCGTCCGTGCAGGTGCGCGCCATATCGAGCGCCGCCTGGATTTCCTCTTCCCGCTCCACACGGATGCCGTGCGCGCCGTAGCTCTTTGCGAGCGCCACAAAATCCGGCGTATACGGCGGACATGCCGTGTTTGTGCCTTTGCAGTTCGCCGGGCAGGTTCTTCTCCTGCGCAGGCAGGTCGCCTCATACCGTTTGCCGTAGAACAGCTGCTGCATCTGCCGCACCATTCCGAGATAATAGTTGTTGAACAGGCAGATAATGACCGGCGCGCCCTGCACGACCGCCGTCGCCATCTCCTGGATGTTCATCTGCAGTCCGCCGTCGCCGGAAAAGCAGACCACCTCGCGGTCGCGGTTCCCGATTTTGGCGCCGATTGCGGCCGGAAGTCCGAATCCCATCGTGCCGAGCCCGCCGGAGGTAATCAGCTGATGCCACGAATCCAGCTCGAGATACTGCGCCGCCCACATCTGATGCTGTCCCACGTCCGTCACGTAAATCGCGTCGCCGAAGGTGCGGTTCACATGCTCGAAAATCATCTGCGGCGTCATTCCGTGGTCTCTGCGCATTTCCAGCGGATTTTCGGCATCCCACCGCGCAATCTGCTCCCGCCACTTTTCCGTGTCCTTTGACTCCGCCCACTCGGCCAGCTTCTCGAGCGCGAGGTTTGCATCCGACACCACCGGCACATCCACCACGACATTTCGGGAAATCGATGCCGTGTCCACATCGATATGCACGATCTTTGCCTTCGGCGCGAACTCGTTCAGATCTCCGGTAATCCTGTCGTTAAAGCGCGTTCCGATGGAAAAGAGCACATCGCATTCGCTGACTGCCAAGTTGGCCGCATACCTGCCGTGCATGCCGCAGTTCCCCACGTAGAGCGGATGACTCGAGGGAATCGCCCCCTTGCCCATAACCGTCGTGACTACCGGAATCTGCATCTTTTCCACAAACGCCGCCAGCCTGTCATTTGCCCCCGCGATATTGATGCCGCCGCCAGCCAAAAGCAGCGGTTTTTTCGCCGCGCGCAGCAGCTTATACGCCTTTTTGAGCTGCCCGACATGCACGCTCTCATTCGGCTTGTAACCGCGTATCTGCACGCTTGACGGGTACTCCGCCGGCCCCGCCGCAGTCTGTATATCCTTCGGCAGGTCGATAAGCACCGGCCCCGGCTTTCCCGTAGACGCGATGTGAAACGCCATCTTGATGATGCGCCCCAGATCCTCTCTGCGCTGCACCGTCACCCCGTACTTTGTGATGCTGCGCGTCATTCCGACGATATCGACCTCCTGGAACGCGTCGTTTCCGATCAGGGAAAGCGGCACCTGCCCCGTAAAGCAGACCAGCGGGATATTGTCATAGTGCGCGTCCGCAAGTCCCGTCATGATATTCGTCGCCCCGGGACCGCTCGTCACAAGGCATACCCCGACCTTTCCGGTGGATTTCGCATACCCCTCCGCCTCATGGATCAGCCCCTGCTCATGCCGCGGCAGAACGACCTCGATTCCCTCCTGCTTATACAATTCGTCAAAAAGATCCGTCACGGTTCCTCCGGGATAGCCGAACACCGTTGTGACATGCTCTTCCTGCAGTGCTTTCACAAATAGTTTTCTGCCTGTTATATCCATGTCGTCCTCCTCTGTCAGATTTGTGCAAATTTATTTTGCTCTCTCATACCGATAAAAATAATACTCCAAATCAAAGTAGGTCTGCTCCTCGCTGTCGGCCGCAAGCCTCCATTCCGGCCGCTCGTCAAGATTCGGGAAATAGGCGTCCGCCTCATACGCAAAGTCGATCTTTGTGATATACGCGACGTCGCATTCGTCCAGGAACTGACGGTAAACCGTCTCGCCGCCGATCATGTAAATATCCTCACTCGGATAGTTCTCCAGCACCCGGCGCAGTTCCTGTTCGTCATGTACGACAACCGCACCCGAAACCTGATAATCCGGATTGCGGGTCAGCACAATGTTTGTCCTGTTTTTGAGCGGCAGCCCGTTCGGAAAACTCTCAAGCGTCTTCCTGCCCATCACTACCACTTTTCCCGTCGTCGTCTCCCGGAAAAACTTCTGATCCGCCGGGATGCGCACCAATAGCTGGTTTTTATTTCCGATCGCCCAATTTTTATCCACCGCTGCAATTAAATTCATCGTTCCCTCATTTCTGTACGCATATTTCGTGCCGTTTCAATGTTCTACACCGCAACCGGAATATTTTTCACCTGCGGCCCGGTCACATAGTCCTCTATCGTGATATCCTTTGCGGTAAACTGATAAAAGTCCGAAATCTCCGGATTCAGCGTAAATTTCGGAGCGGCAAACTGCTCCCGCTCTATCAGCTCGCGCACGACCGGAATATGCCTGTCATAAATATGCGCGTCCGCAATCACATGCACCAGCTCTCCGACCTGCATCCCGCAGACCTGTGCCAGCATGTGCATCAGCACCGCATACTGGCAGACATTCCAGTTATTTGCCGTCAGCACATCCTGCGAGCGCTGATTTAAGACGGCGTTCAGCGTCAGCTTTTCATCCCCCGGCTTCTGCGTCACATTAAACGTCATACTGTACGCACAGGGATACAGATTCATCTCGTGCAGGTCCTGATGCACATAGATATTTGTCAGGATGCGGCGGCTGAACGGATTATTTTTCAAATCGTAGATGACCCTGTCCACCTGGTCCATCATTCCCTCTTTGTATATGTGCTTTACCCCCAGCTGATAGCCGTAAGCTTTTCCGATGGAACCGTCCGCATCCGCCCACTCATCCCAGACGGTACTGTTCAAATCGCGGATATTATTGGACTTTCTCTGCCAGATCCAGAGCATTTCCTCGGTACAGGTCTTAATCGCCGTCTTCCGCAGCGTGATCGCGGGAAATTCCTTTGACAAATCATAGCGGTTCACCACGCCGAACTTTTTTACCGTGTAGGCGCTGCTCCCGTCTTCCCAGCGGGGTCTTACCTTCTCCCCCTCGGTGCTCGTCCCGTTCTCCAGAATATCTTTACACATTGCAACAAATATCTTATCTGCCAGACTCATTTTTCATGCCCTTTCCGTTTTGCCCATTTGCGCCGCAGCGGGCGCTGTTAAAATTAATTGTACTCAATTTTGATTCTAATGACAAGATAATTTCCGGTTACAGTCGCAGTCTATGTAACAATTCAGCCTGCGGCTTTCCGATAACAGGAATCCGGCCCGCTGAAAAAATTATCTGCATACCGAATTTGCTGGCGATCGAACAGTCCGCAGGTTCCAAATTGGGCGATACGTTATGCAAACTGTGCAACCTGATTTGGAACTTACATACTGTTTTATAGCCCGCAAATTTGGTATGCCTGCAAACTCTTTCAGTGGACGGATTCTGTTGCCGGGAAGCTACAGGGTGAACTGTTACCAGTCTATGGATTTTGCGAAGATACCCTCAGTGAACAAAGGAACACGCGCCCTTGTCCACTGAGGGTAAACAAAACGAAATAAGAAATGATAACAGAAACAGGGAAGATGATAAGAAAGCCATCTCCCCCTGTTCCATTGAAAAAAATATGAATCAGCGGGAGCCGCCCGGCCGACGAAATGCGGCCGGTTCCTGCAAAGGATCATTCGGAAGCCATATGCTCTTTGATTTGAAGTACCTGATCCATCGGGCATCCGGTGTACATACAGATTTTTTCAAGAGACTCGTTTTCTGTAAGCATATTTTTGACGAAACGTACCGTGGCTTTTTCAAGTCCCTGCTCAAATCCTTCCGCAATCCCCTGCTCAAGTCCTTCCGCAATCCCCTGTTCAAGTCCTCTTTCATGAGCCTGCGCCAGAATCTTATCCGTTTCCAATTCCAGAACTTTACCGCCCATAATATCACCAATCCTTTCTCTTAATATCTGTTCTGACCTTAAAATGTAATCGGAAATCCGCTCTGTCAGTTCGGCGAGACGCGTCAAAATAGCCGCCTCTTCATCCTCCTGCAGTTCTTTCTTTAAACGAACGCGAATCTCCTCGTATTCCGCGAGCAGCCGGGAGACCTGTTCGGGATCCCGTGCAATCTCCGGTAAATCTTTTTCGTACCGCATGATATAAAACGGCAGGAAGAAGAGCAGCCGTTTTTGAAAAATCTCCTCTTTCGTATATTCCTGCAGCTTAACCGTCGGCGTGTGGTAGAGAAAATGCCGACCGTCAGGCAGATTAACCTTTACGGTAAGCACACCCGGCGTCCGCATGGTATGGCGCAGATAAAGCACGCAGGAATGCGGAAAATTGATCTCATAGATATCATCCGTCTGCTCTGCATTTTCCAGAGCGATTGCAAAATCATATTCAATCATGCGAATACTCATATTGCCCTTTGGACGGCTTTCACATTCGAGATGATACAGCTTATCGCAGATACCGAGATAGGAGTCCGTGATAAGCTCACCCGATTTGGTGTGGTGTTCGTTGCGGTACTGTTCGATTGGTTCGTCCTCGGAGTAGGAAGTATGAAAGATTTCGTTTATGACCGGGATGACGAGCTGCGGCATTCTTTCCAGCATCGTGCGGAACACATCGTCAAATATTGTATGATCATTTCCCATAAATATCTCCTTTATCCTAATTATAACAGGAAATTTCCTCAAGGAAAAGAAAAATCAGTTTACACTTTTATTACCCTCAGTGGACAAAGGGACACACGGTCGGAGAAGAGCCAATTTTTGCCCCTGCTTCGTTGCTTTCCTTCCGCGTACGTCCGGTACGCTGATTGAGGACAACGCAGAAAATGACCGGAAACTGAAAATCAAACTCAAACAGCGCATGCCCCAGCAGCAGGATCAGCGCCGCACGCCTTTTTACATCGCCGCGGCGAAACGCCTGCACGGCAGCGGCCGCAAGCAGCCCCGCCGGCAGCCAGCCGACGTCCACAAGCGTCTATAGCAGCTCATTGTGCACAAAGCGCGTCTGATAGACGCCGGTCTGAAAACTCCCCTGCAGGTAGAGATAGCCCTGATAGCCCAGTCCCAGCGGGTGTGTGAAAATCACCGGAAGCACATCCCGCGCATACAAAAGCCGCCCCCTAAACGTACTGCTCTTTATCGGGAGCACGAGAAACCGGCGCAACAGCTCCGGATTCCCCCATACCGCGGCAACCGTCAGAAAAAGTGCCACAGCGGCAACCGCGGCAACTGCGACAACCGTCCGTACCACGGACGCAGAGGGTATCGCAAGTGCATGAAACACCGCCGGCGCAGCCGACACAGCGACATGCTCCGCCTCCTGTTCCTGTTTTAATTCCCGATTGTGTTCTAATTCCCGCCTGTGTTTGAATCACACTCCGCCGAGCGGGACGGCGCGCCACAGCCGCGCCTGCTCCGCTTCCTCCAGCTGCAAATATGCAAGCGCAAACAGAGAAAGCGGCAGGAACTTGACAAATCCAAAAAGTGCCCCTCCCCGGTCAACACCGAAAAACAGCCCCGGCAGAAAACCGATCGGAAGCAGCGTAAGCGCCGGAAACGCAAGTCCCCGCTGCAGCAAAGCGGCGCGAGCAGCAGAAACAGCTCCAACGGACTACTTGTTCTTCTTCCACTGCGCATAGAGCGTCACCTTTCCGCCGGATTTTGCCGTCAGGTTTTTCACTTCGCTTTATTCTTATACATCTTTCCTTTCCCATTCGCCAAGAATTTATCTCCGGCTTTATCGTAAAGAACACCATTAATAGAGCTATAAACCTGATTTCCCTCTTCCACATCAATTCTCATCAGAGAATGACAATCTGTAAATACCCATGCCGTTAAAATGCACTATCTCCTATTTCTGTTGCTATTGGCATATCTATATTTTTCAGACTGCTACAATCCCAAAATGCTGCATATTCTGCACATTCTGTCAACGGCAAATTAACGTCCGTCAAACTGCTACAGCCCCGAAATGCACTATTTCTTATGTCTGTTACTACTGGTATCTCTATGTTTGTCAAACTTTTACAGTCCTCAAATGCCGCACGTCCTATGACTTCTACTGATGGTGACTTTATATTTGTCAAACTAATACAGCCGTTAAATGCATCTTCTCCTATGACTTCTACTGATGGCAACTCTATATTTATCAAACTATTGCAGCCATCAAATACATTCGCTCCTACCACCCGCAAACTTTGTGGCAATTCCACATATAACAATGAACTATACCCAGAAAACACACCATCTGGATAATCAGCATCAATCCTCGTAATACCATCCAAAACCACAAGTTTCCTTACATCACTTTTGGGGCCGAAACTCGTCTTCCTCTCCAACTCCCCGCTTCCTCCGTCTCTGTCGTTCCCTCCCCGGCTGCTTCGCTTTCTGCCGGTTCTTTTGTCCCTTCCGCCGAAGTCGTCCCTTCCGTTTCGCCCGGTTCCGTATCTCCTGTCTCCGTCGCTCCCGCGTCCTGTTCCTGCGTAATCTCTGTCTCACCTTCAATTGTCTCGAGGTTTTGCGCCGTCCCTTCAGACACAGCCCCGGTTCCTTCCGTCTGCACCACGGACGCGTACACCGTGCCCACATCGCACACTGCGGCGCTTACGGTAACACAGAGCGCCATCACAACTGCCATCAACCTTCTTCTCATTTCTTCCTCCATTCTGCCGCCACAGGCGGCCCGTAAATTGAAGGGAAATATGATATTTTACCGGATTTTTCGACACTTCTGTGTTATGCTCTTGTCAGTACAAAAGAGAAAGGGCCTGCCGCATATATGGCAGGCCGGCAAAACGGGCATCTGTCCTCCTTTATGCATGGCAGATGTCTTTTTTGATGTGACAAAAAACTTTTGCTTTGGCGCAGACGATTCTGCATGAACATGATTCTATTGCCTGAAATCCGTAGGCCAAACTGCTACCCTTTCCGGCAAAATCGTCGGCATGTCCGCTTGCATTTTCTTTCCGGATAGAGTATAGTATTTTTGTGTATTTTCGGAAGAAAATTTTTTGATTAAACATAGAAGGAGATTTTTATGAGTCAGGCAAAAGTTGACCGTTACAAAGAGCAAAAAGCAAATCGTAAGAAAATTATGGCACAGGAAAAGCGCAAGCATATCGCCGCCGTTGTCTGCGGATGGATTGCGGCCGCAGCCATCGTCTGCTGGGCCGGCTACTCCGCCTACAATATATACGAAAACAGCAGGCCCATCGAGACCGTCTATGTAAATCTTGACCCCCTCAACGACTATATGAACACGTTGTACTCCGGGGAATAGCACAGAACCGTTTTGTCGGACAGAAATCAAAAAGCCCCGGTTTTCCGAAAACCGGGACTTTTTTCATTCACTCCTCGACTTCTCCCTCTGAAATTTTGGCCTTGGCCAGCGCATTCTCAATCGCATTCAGCAATACTACCGACGTGTACTGATTTTCGGCCTGGTATGTAATTCCCTCCGTTGACTGGTTTTTCACCACCTGCTCCGCAATGCCAGAGAGTGCCGGCTCCATCAGCGGATACATGGTCGTCACCGTCTCATCCAGATTTACCATGGATATGGACTGTATCCGACTCTCATCGACAATCACCTGCACATCCACCGTCTTTCCGTCAAGCATCACGGAAGATGTATAGACGCCCGCCACATAATTCATCGTCGGAACCGCCTCTTCCTTTCCCCCTCTGGGCAGAAACATAAAAAGAAGGAGTACCGCCAGAAGGATTCCCAGACCCACAAATATCAGCGTATAAATGAGTTCCTTCATGTGAAGAACTACAATTTTTGTCTTTGCGCTCATCCCATCCTCCCCATACTGATTACTATATTCTATGACGGCGCACCCATATCATACCAATTTTTTTCAAAAATATAAAAAAACCCGTTGACAAATTCTCTTGTCCGTAGTATCATGCTAAATGTGTCTGGTAGCAATACAGCAGATGCAGCCGAATATGCGCGAGTGGCTCAGTTGGTGGAGCACGACCTTGCCAAGGTCGGGGCCGCGGGTTCGAGTCCCGTCTCGCGCTCTTCCAATGAAATATGGAATGATACGATGTGTATCAGATATGCGCGAGTGGCTCAGTTGGTGGAGCACGACCTTGCCAAGGTCGGGGCCGCGGGTTCGAGTCCCGTCTCGCGCTTTCTTTATAAAAGGGGCTGTCGCTTTAACGATTAAAAAATGGTGAAGCGGCAGCTTCCTTTTT
>CAJTOI010000012.1 GCA_910577925.1 uncultured Roseburia sp. | reverse complement strand
TATAATTCTTGTGTAATGATATAAGGGTTTGCATACTTATATTTTACACCAGCAGCCGGATTTTTCGAAGTCCGGCTGTATTTTTTACACAGAAAAGGAGCTGCGCACTAATTACTTAGTGCGACAGCCCCATCTTCTTTCCATCATATGACTATACCTTTTTACTGCATATTTTGCATACTCTGCATCATCGCCGCAAGCTGTGCCATCGCTTCCGGGTCGTTGTTTGCCGCGCCCACTGCCGCCTGCATCAGCGCAAGCGGGGTCGCGCCGCCGCCCTGCTGCACGAGCCGGATTAACGGTGTGTCGAAAACGATGCTTAGCGTAAAGAGAAACTCCGGACTGTTCTCGTCGCCGCCGCAGCTCTGCAGGATGCCGCCTTTCATTCCCTCCATAATCTGCTGCACGACCGGGTTTTCCTTCATATCGTTCATCGTGTTCAGCAGCGTATACTCTCCCGGCTTTTCCGGCTCAAAGGGTTTGATCCCCCGCCCGTAAAGTTTCTCGAAATCGGAGCGCGCGGGTTTTCCCGACGGGCGGAGATACCACGCGGGGATTCCCTCATACCCCAGCGTGTCCGCCGTGCCCTGCACTTTGATGTCCTGCGTCAGCCGAATGTCCTCACAGGATGTTCCGGCCTGAATCTGATACCGTCCCGTCAGCACTTCCCACGCTTTGGTATGTACATCATAGTGCGCAAACGCTCTGCGGTTTAACGCAACCGTCACCTCCTTTTCCTCGCCGGCTTCCAGATACACTTTACGGAAGCCCTTCAGCTCCTTCTTCGCCTTAAAAATATCCGGCGTCAAATCAGCCACATAAATCTGCACGACCTCCGCGCCCGCTCTGTCTCCCGTATTTTTTACTCTGCAGGAGACCGTAAGCGCTGCGTCCTTCTCCGACGGATTCCACACAAAATCGGCGCCCGCCGGATGTTCACCGCATTTTACCTGCAAATCCGAAAGTGCAAACTGCGTGTAGCTCAATCCGTATCCGAACGGAAACTGCACGGGGATGCCCGCTTTTTCGTAATAGCGATAGCCGACATAGATACTCTCCGCATATTCCACCTGCCTGGGGTCTGTGCCGAATGTCTCCGAGGAGGAACAGTCTTTGTAGGAAACCGGGTAGGTCTCCGCCAGCTTCCCGCCGGGATTTACCGCGCCGTACAGAAGGTCCGCCCCCGCCTCGCCGACCGCCTGCCCGCCGAGGTACAGATTTAAAACCGCTTTTGCATCCGCAAGCCACGGCATTTCCACCGGGCTTCCCCCCATTAAAACGACGATGACATTCGGGTTTACCTTTGCAATCTCAGTGATTAATTCGCAGTGGCTCTCCGGCATCGCCATATCTTTTCTGTCGTACCCCTCCGATTCATAGGCGTCCGGAAGTCCCACGACGAGAACCGCCGCGTCCGCCTCCTTCGCGCCGCAGACGGCCCGTTTCAGTTCATTTTCATTTGCTTCCCCGCTCAGTTCGTAGGCGGGGTAATATGCAACCGTCCCGCCCGCGGCTTCCATCGCCGCCCGCAGACCGGAAAGTCTGGTCGGATTGATGTGCGACGAACCTGCTCCCTGATAGCGCACCGTCTCCGCCATCGCTCCGCACAGCGCGATTTTCGCCGTTTTTTGCAGAGGAAGAATCTTTCCGTCGTTTTTCAGCAGGACGGCGCTCTCCTCCGCGATTTTCTTTGCAAGCTTATGGTGCGCCTCCGCATCAAAGGTATATCCGTCCGGAATCTTTTTCCGCGTTTCTTCGGCCTTTTCCGCCAGCTTTATGATCCGCTCGACACAGGCGTCAATATCCGCCTCCGATAGCCGCCCTTCTTCCACGGCCTGTTTTACTTCCGCGTCAAACATGCCGCAGCTGCTTGGCATCTCCAGATCACAGCCCGCCTGAAACGCCTTAATTCGATCGTTCATCGCGCCCCAATCCGTTACGACAAGCCCCTCAAAGCCCCACTCGTTGCGCAGAATGTCCGTCAGAAGCTTTTTATTGTCGCTCGAAAACGTTCCGTTTATCTTATTATAAGAACACATCACGGTATCCGGCCGGCCCTCTTTCACGGCCGTCTCAAACGCCGGCAGATAAATTTCACGGAGCGCCCGCTCGTCAACCATGCTGTCGCCCATCATGCGATCCTGCTCTTGATTGTTTGCCGCATAGTGCTTCAAACTGGTTCCGACGCCCTTACCCTGCGCGCCACGAATCCAGTTTGTTCCCATCACGCCCGCCAGGTAAGGGTCCTCGCTGAAATATTCAAAGTTACGGCCGCAGAGCGGATTGCGTTTCATGCAAACGCCAGGCCCTAAAACCACGTCCACGCCGTAAGAGAGCGCCTCCTCTCCGATTGCCTCTCCCATCTCGCGCAAAAGTCCGGGATTCCATGATGCCGCGCTCGCAGACGCCGTGGGAAAGCAGGTGGATTTCTCACTTTTGTTGATGCCGAGATGATCGGATTCCTTCTTCTGCGTCCGCAGGCCGTGCGGCCCGTCGGACATGAAAAAGGAGGGTATTCCATACTGCTCCATACGCTCTGACTCCCAGAAACTCGCGCCGGAACAGAGTTTAATTTTATCTTCCAGCGTCATTTCTGCAATAATTTCTTTGATCTTATCCATCTGCTTACCTCCTATTTCTGCGCTTTGCGCCTTTCCAGTTCTTCTTTGATTTCCGGAAGCTTCGACTCCAAATCAAACTTCATCGCACAGATAAACATGCCGCAAAACAGTAACAGCGGAATATAAATATTAAACGCATAGATTGCCTGTCTCGTTGCCGTTGTGGCCGCCGCCAGTTCCGGGTCATAATGTGCGATTGCAAGGCACCAGCCGACGACTGCAGCGCCGAGGCCGTTTCCAACCTTTCCACCGAACCCCGTCGCGCTCTGCGAGCAGGCAACCATTCTGTTACCGTACTTGTACGCGTTGTAGTCGATTGCCATCGCCGTGGTAACGCCGAGCAGACACATCATCGGAATGTTTGCAAACGAACTCACACATCCGAGAATCGTGTTATACCAGAAATGCGTCGGATTAACGATTCTTAAAATATTGGCAATTATACCCAGCGCAAAGCTTACGCGAAGCGTCTTTACAACTCCCAGTTTCTTGTTCATCGGGCCGACCGCAATAAATCCGAGAATAGTCGGTATCATGCCGACGGCGCCGAGGATTGCGATCAGGTTGTCATCGCCGTAAATCCATTTACAGTAATATGTTCCCGATGAGTTTGCCAGCCCGTATGTAACATTCGATATCAGACCCATAACAAGCGCCAGTACCCAGTACTTATTTCCGAAAAGATTTCCGATTGCATTTTTAAACGGAATCGCCTCGTCCATCCCTTCTTCCTCTGCCACCGTCTCCGACACTCCGTCTCCCGTCGCCGTCTCTTTACTCTTTTTATAACAGAACAGCAGACAGAGCAGCACGATCAGCGCTACAACCGCCGCAAATTTTACCCACGCGCTCTGTGTTCCTCCCAGCGCATTGGTGACCGGAATGACCGCCAGTACAATCGCCATCCCCGGCACATACCCTGCCAGTGCACGGTAGACTCCCATCTTTCCACGCTCCTCAGAGCTGTTCGTCCTCACGACCTGCAGCGACGCATACGGGATTGCAATTGCCGTGTAGATTACCGACGTCATCAATAGATTTGTGATCAGCATATATGCAATCTGCATTCCCGCGCCTGTTTTTGGCACCGTAAACAGCATCAGCATCAATACTGCGGCCGGTATCGACATCCGCAGTATCCACGGCCGGTACCGCTCTTTGCCCGGCTTCGTGTGATCGATGATATTTCCCATGATGATATCCGTGAATGCATCGATGATTTTTGTAATCATAAACACGGTCGCCACCATACCGGCTGCGAGTCCGGCCTTATCCGTGTAAAAATATGTCAGCTGTCCCACCATACCGCTGATCGCATTTAACGCAAACTGTCCCATGGCATCTCCAAAGTAATCGCCTCCTCGCATCACTTTTTGAATGCCGAATTGATCTTTTCCCAATGGTTTCTTTGCCATTTTCATTTCCTCCTCTATGACTGATTACTGTTTTTGCTGGTTCAGCGCTGCAAGCACTGCCCGGAAGAGTTCCATCCCCTCCGGCGGCATCACCGCCGCAAGCTCGCTGATTGTCATCCCGTATGCAAACTGTATCATCGGGCCGTCTAACATCCCCGGCATATGTTTGTTGAACAGTTCGACCGCAAGCGGCTCCCCGACGAGCGCCCCGAGCGTCGTGTCCATCGTAAATCGTTCCAGTTCCAGCTTCGTCTCCGTCTCATACTCGTAGTGCCACGAACCGGAACCGACTTTGACTGCCCCTTCTTTCTCCGGCAGATAAATCTCCGCCGTCGTGTTGGCCGGAATCGTCACATCCACCGTGATTTTTCCGTTCTCGCAGCTCCACGCGCTGCGGATTGTGCCATAGACGGAATCAAACGATGCGTCCACGCTCGTGATGCCCCGGATAAACGCGGGCCGAATCCGGATTTCCCTGTACCCGGGTTTCGCCGGGTTGATTCCCGCAAGCTTCTCATACATCCAGTCCCCGATGGAACCGTATGCATAATGATTCAGGCTGTTCATGCCGGATTCATCGAAACTGCCGTCCGGCAGGACAGAATTCCAGCGCTCCCATATCGTCGTCGCGCCTTTTTTCACCGCGTAAAGCCACGACGGATAATCCTCTTTCAGAAAAATCGTTCCTGCCAGGTCGTGCATCCCGTTCTCCGACAGCACATGGCACAGATACGGCGTCCCGACAAAACCGGTCGAAAGGTGGTTCTTGTGGTTTGCGATATTGGTCTCCAGAGATTTCGCAATCCGCGCCCGGTACTTCTCCTGCGCCAGATTAAAATGCAGCGCCAGCACGCACCCGGTCTGCGTCTCACTCACCATTCTGCCCGTACGCGTAATATATTCCTCGTCAAACAATTCTTTGATTTTCCGGTGAAGCTGCCCGTATTTCGCAGCGTCCTCCTCATACCCGAGCACCTCCGCCGCCCTGCGCACAAGGTCTGCGGAGTACGCGTAATACGCGTTTGCCACGAGGTATTTGTCCGTGGCCCCCGTCCGGTCCGCGCTCTCCTCCTTGTCGAGCGCCAGCCAGTCCCCGTACTGGTATCCGGTCTGCCACAGGCCGTTCGCGCCGCAGTGCGCCGTGATATAATCGACATATCCTTTCATGCTCTCATACTGGTCGGCAAGCACCCGTTTGTCTCCGAACACCTGATACACGGTCCACGGAATCACGGTCGCCGCATCGCTCCAGGCCGCCGCTGCCTCCTGGTCCGAAAGAATATTCGGCACCACATGGGGCGGCCCGAACTCTTCGGTCTGCTCGCTCCGCAAATCGTGCAGCCATTTGGAGAAAAACAGCGCCGTCTCCATATTGTAGGAAGCCGTCCGGCAGAAGACCTGCGCGTCTCCGGTCCATCCGAGCCGCTCGTCGCGCTGCGGGCAGTCTGTCGGAATATCCAGAAAATTGCTGCGCTGCCCCCACTGAATGTTGCTCTGGAGCTGATTTACCATCGCGTTCGAGCAGGCAAAGCTTCCGGTCTCTCTCATATCCGTATGTAACGCGCACGCCGTAAAATCGGCCGGATTCACTTCGTCAAGTCCCTCCACACAGATATAACGGAATCCGTGAAATGTAAAATGCGGCAGAAATGTCTGCGCGGTTCCGTCGCAGATATAAGTATCCACCGATTTCGCCTGACGCAGGGTATCCGGATAGAAGTTGCCGTCTTTGTCGAGCGTTTCCGCGTGGCGGACTGTGATTTTCTGCCCCGGCTTTGCCTGCACGCGCACTTCCACAAATCCTGCCATGTTCTGCCCGAAGTCCAGGACTTTCTCTCCCTTCGGCGTCACAATCAGCCCTTTTGCGGCGATGCGCTTTGTGATTCTGACCGGCTCGCACTCCTGCGACACAATCTGTTCCATCGGGTAGGAGAACGGTTCTACGGCCGCCGCATCCTCCGACTTCCAGGTGCTGTCAATCGTCTCGCCCATATAGAGTTCGCTGTATCTGACGGGTCCCGTTTTCACCCTCCAGTCGTCGCCGGTGGCAAACACTTCCTCTGTGCCGTCGTCGTATGTCACATGCAGCTGTGCAAGCAGCGCCGCCTTATCCCCGTAATTGCACGGCGTACAGGTAAAGCCCAGAATCCCTTTGTACCACCCGTTTCCCACCGTGATTTCAAGCACATGCTTTCCGGAATCTTTTTCGCCGAAAAGCTCCGTCGCATCATAGGTCTGATATTGCAGCCGCTTTTTGTAATTCGTCCAGCCAGGCGCAAAAAACGCGTTTCCGACCTTCTTCCCGTCGAGCCGTATCTCGTAGACGCCCAGCGCCGTGGCGTAAATCCGCGCCCGCTTCACCTTCTTTTCCAGCGCAATTTCTTTTACAAATACGGGGCAGGCCGTCTCCTCCGCCGAAAACGGATGCGTAACCCACTTTGCCTTAAAATTCGTCCCTGCAAGCAGTCCCGTCTCAAATGTTCCGACTGCCTCCGCCATCTCGCCGTGATTATCCCAAACGACTGCGCGGTATTCATACAGACATTCCGCCGCAAGCGCCGCTCCCGCATATTCCACAAGCACCGACTCATCCGACCGGCATCGGCCGGAATCCCATATCATCCGTCCTTCCGATATCACCTGAATCTGATACGCCGTCTGCATGGTATCTGTTTGTTCGGACTCGATTTTCCAGGAAAACCGCGGCTTTGCGGTATCGAGTCCCAGCGGGTTTTTTCGATACTCCACCCTCAAATCTGTGATCCGCATCAAATTCCTCCTTTCTGCGCCTCCTTTGCGCAAATACGATTTCTATTTATGTTCTATGTGTTTATTTTACGGCTTCAAAGTGTACCCGTATTATAATTGTGTGCTATTTATTATAATTTTGTGTTTATACTTCCTCATTTTTGTCATTTCCGCCGGATAAATTCCAGCTCCCGGAAGTCCAGCCGCCCTTTTCCCCGGTACACGAGCAAAAGCGTCTTTCTCCCTCTCTCCGGCGCAATCCGCGCGGTCACTTTCGTCCATTCTGCCGAGGGATTTACCGCGACGGGCGCCACCGTATCCCGGTCCGTGCCCACATAGAGCGTCCCTTTTGCGCTCCCCCGCACCGTGATGACAATCTCTGTTTCTTCTCCCGAAAATGCAAAATAACGAAAACCGGTTTTGGTACCGTGCGTGATATCCGTGATATAAAGTTCTCCGCCCTTCTCCACAATCTTCGGCGCATATTTTTCGGTCAGAGGACTTCCCGCAATTCCCATATGCCGGTTCCGCACAGGCCTGACGGCTGAAATTTGTTCCGTGTGTCGGCCGGTGAGAAAAGATATACCATTGCCCGTTCACACAGGCAAGGCTGCCGTGATTATTTCCGGTCAGCGCAATCCGCTCCCGGAATTTCCGCCCGTGATACCCGACGTCGCCGTTCGAAATCACGACACCCCGGTATACAAAATCACGGTCCGGATACCTGCTTGTCGCATAGCACAATTCATGGCCCGCCTGAGACGAGTAAATGACAGTCACCATATCGTCGGCGAGTTCCACCGTCAGAGCGCCGCTCATCCCCAGCGGTTCGCCGAGAATCTCCTCTTTCGTTTTCCCCAGCATTTTTTCCTGAATCAAAACGGATAGTTTCCCGCGGATGCCGCCCCCATAATTCTCAAACGGGAACCCGGCGCCATAGTACAGGCGAATCTGCCCGTCGTCATTGATGACCGCCGGGTCAAAGGGGACGCAGCGCACAAATGGTTTTCCCTGACGGTCGCTGACGGTTCCGTAATAGTCAAACGGGCCGTCCGGCGCATCGCTGACCGCCACCCGAATCGGACCGTGATAGCCTCCGTTCCCGTTTTTTCCGGAAATGGCATAGTACAGATAATACCGCCCGTCGTTCCCCTTCCCGTTTCAAAAATGTTTTGCTGTTATTTCTTTTATCTTACTTATTTTTTGCCGCTTTGTATTGTAATCTTGTGCTTTCTACTATAAAATTGTTACATATTAGAATTTTATTGGCGTTTCCTGTTTTCCGTATCCGAAATGATCAGAGCGCATTCCCAAACGGAGGTTTCTATGGATCCTATATATTCCTTTTGTAAAACACTGTACAACTGTATCTATCTCCCGATTCACTATTACCGAAACGATCGCCTTGCGCTGGTACTGCCGGACACCGACTTTCCTTTTGACCTTGCCGCGCCGCATCTGCCCGCGCTTGTTTCCGACGGACGCCCTGTCTCCTATCTGGCCACAAAAGAATTTCATTATTTCGGACTGATTCGGAATCAAAAAACAGGCCAGAGCGTTCTGCTCGGACCTGTGATCAGCATTCTGCCCTCTCCGGAATCCATTCGGAACATCATGCGGGAATATTCGATTTCTTCGGAATACCGGGAACAGCTGACAGAGCTTTACCAGTTTACACCGGTCTATTCCTTTCACCAGTTCTGCCATTTTCTTGCGCTGTTTTATCAGGAGTTATTTCAGGATACGATTGATATCGAAACTTACTTAAATGTGTATACGGACGCGGAAAATACCTCCGTGGCTTCCCTGCATGCCGCCAAAAGTTACGATGTCAGGGAGACGGAACTGTTTCACAATACCTATCATTATGAACAGACGTATCTCGATTACATCCGCAGCGGCAATGTCGACGGCCTGATAAACTTCTTTTCGAACGCCTTCTCCATACAGGCGGGCCGGCTTGCGGACAATACCCTGCGCCAGGAAAAAAATCTTCTGATCGTCTCCGTCACATTGGCGACCCGCTGCGCGATCGAGGGCGGACTGGACATTGAATCGGCCTATCAGCTCAGCGATATTTATATTCAGGAGAGTGAAAAAGTACAGAATACCGAAGCGCTCTATCGGCTGCAGTACAGCATGCTCTTAGATTTTACCCGCCGCGTGGCACAGGCGCAGATTCCGCTTGACGCCACCTCTGATATTTATAAGAGCATCCAGTATATCAAACAGCGCACCAACCAGGCGATTACCACATCGGACGTGGCGGCCTATGTCGGAAAAAGCCGCTCCTATCTTTCGCGGCGTTTTAAAAAAGAACTCGGATTTCAGATGAACGAATTTATCATGCGCTGCAAACTCGAGGAGGCAAAGTCCCTGCTGACCTACACGGACAAATCCATCAGTGAGATCAGCAGTTATCTGTGCTTCTCGAGCCAGGCATATTTTCAGAATGTGTTTAAAAAGAAATATCAGATCACGCCGAATGAATACCGCAGGCAGTCCTGCAGTCACTGAGGACGGCGCGGTTTTTTCGCAATCCGGTGCAGCTGCGGGCGCAGTGTGATGTCCGACACGACAAGCCCCTCGCGCTGCCGCAGGACAAAGGCGACGGCCTGCGCGACTTCCTCCGGAAGAAGATAGCTCTCCGTCTCCTCTCCGACAGTAAAATCCGCGTTCCGGTACAGCGCGGTCTTTGTCATATCGGGAGAAATACTGACCACGGAAACGCCGTACTTTCTCGCCTCGTCAAACAGGCTGTGCGAAAAGCTATGAAGCCCCGCCTTTGTCGCGCCGTAGGCACAGCCGTGCGGATTCGACTGACATGCCGTGACCGACTCGATATTGACGATGCAGCCCTTGTTCTTTTTCAAATCACGCAGAAGCTGCTGTGCCAATATCATCGGCGCCTCCAGATTCGTGCGCACCATCTCCGAAATCTTTCTCGGATTCAATTCCTCGTGAAGCCCGTAATACGCCGCACCCGCATTGTTCACAAGAAGCTGCACGCTGCCGTCCGCTGCGATTTCCTTTACCGCGCCGCAGAGCTTTGGGGTATCAAGAAGGTCACAGACGACCGCATGAAACCGTCCTTTTTGCTCCTCTGCGGCTCCCTGTTCAAAATTTCTTCCGATGCCGTACACTTCATATTCCATCCCGCAGAGCACCTTTGCGATTTCCCGCCCGATGCCTGAGGAGGCCCCCGTCACAATCGCCGTCTTTCGCTGATTTTTCTGTTCCTCCATCAAATGCTCCTCCCTGTTTTAATCAGAAATAGGCCGTCCCCATCACGCTTTCCAGCGGAATATCCGTTCCGGCGGCATATGCTCTGTCAGCCGCTCCGCAAGATACCGCTCCATCTCCTCCATCAGCTCCGGCGGATACTGATAAAACCCGCCCTCATTTCGGAACGGGAACTGTACCACCGCAGAATCCGGCTCGCATCTGCGCATCTTTTTCAGATACTCCTGCGAGATGCGGAAACTCCCGACACTCACATCCATAAGCTTTTCTGCCGGAATCCTAAAAAACACCTGTTCCGTCATCGCGGCATACTGCTCTTTCCAGTCCTTACAGAAGATCATCGGATCAAAACACAGGCGCACCGAAAATCCTGCCGCAAGCGCCGCTGCCGCACTTTCGACCCGCTGCAAAAGAGAGGGCGTGCGGTGCTCGCACGCGTCGATGACCGCCTGCGGCGACAGCGTAAACGCACAGATGACACCCTCCTCCGGCGCGAGCGACGACCAGAGCCTGCCGTCCGCGCTTTTTGTGCGCAGCTCAATTTTAAGCTGCCCGGGGCGTCCCGCATTCTGCGCGCGCACAAATTTCACCCACTCACTGACATACCCCGTGATCGGCTCAACCGCCGCCAGATCCGTGTCATAGGACACGCACAGATACATCGGCCGGCCTGCAAGGCGCCTTTTTGTCTCCGCAAAAATATCCTCAAGATTCACGAAGATCACGAGATTTCCGGAGGGATACATCCCCTTGAGATAACAGTATTCGCAGTCATACACACAGTTCATCACACAGGACGTATAGTAGAAATTATCGTTTCCGAAGCTCTGGCACACCGGCGCACCCTCATACAGCAGCGTTCCGCGCTTTTTTGCCAGAATCAGATTCTGCGCGCCATGCTGCAGCACATAGTCCTGCCCCCTCCTGCAGAACACATCTTTATAGTGCTCAATCAAAATGACCGCGGCGTGCGGAAATCGCGCAAGAATCCGCTCCGTCACCGGATGCTCTGCCGCCGCGCGCTCCACATAGATATGCGAAAACGGCGGATTATAACAGTTTCTGTCTAAGCTCTTCAAACCGTAGTTTCCCCTCTCTTTTATCCCTGCAGGGAAGTTTTCCGTCCCGGTACATCGCCTCTGCCGCCGCGCGGTAATCAATGCCGGCCAGCGCGCAGTAGCGCAGATGCTGATGCAAAACGGCCCGCATCGTCTGCGAACAGCAGAGGTCCCGGCATAATGTCTCCGCAAACGCCGCGTCCGCTTCGCCGCCCGGCGCATCCGATCCGCCGTCTCTTCCCCCGGCCGCAGACCGCAGCAGATCAATATACGCCGTAATTTCTTCCCTGCTGTCCTCCATGATGCGTATAAGGCCCTCTTTCGAAAGCTTTCGCGCAGATAAATCTGCCGGAGCTGCCTCCGCCCGGACATCTCTTCCCGGCGCACCCTCCGCCGGAGCCCCTTCCGCTCTAAGTGTCTCCGCATCCGACACAATCTTCACAAAAGACATCTGATGCGGCCCGAAGAAATAAGCGCCCGCCTGATAAACGGCAGCGGCCTCCATATCATAAAGAAAGAATCCGTCTTCCGCACACGCTGCAGGCATCCCGCCCGGCACGCCGCAAAAGCCGGTACAAAAACCGGCCTCTGCGTCGTCTATGATTTTCATTCCGGTCACGATGCCGCGCTCACGAAATCCGTGGCGGTAGATCATATCCGGATAAAATGTTTTTCCCGTGGCGGCCTCGACCAGCCGGCTGCACAAAAATGCGCTCCCCGGCAATACCGGCTCCGCCCGCAGACATTCCGCATCCGCCCTGCCGCCGGATGCCCCCGTGCGGTATTCTGCCGCCGCGGGCAGGGCAACGGCCGCACAGGTTCCGATATTGAGCAACATATCCGCATGTCCCGCATGATATTTGGTACAGATACTGCCGACCGCTGCCGCGGCCGCCACCTCCCCCGGCCCCGTCACGGTAAGGCAGATTTCCTTATCCGCATTATAAAAGACCTGAAAGCGGTTTTCCGCGGGGTCCTTTTTCAGCCCGTAATGGGAGATCAGCCCGCGGGCCTCCGGGTAGAGCGCGCAAAACAGATAAATCATTTGTCTCCTCCCGGCGTACACACAGACACGCCAAGCGTCCGCATTGAATTTAAAATCGCAAGCACAGACACGCCCACATCCGCAAACACGGCTTCCCACATCGTCGCCACGCCGAGCGCTCCGAGCGCCAGCACCAGCGCTTTAATCCCCAGCGCAAACACGATGTTCTGCTTTACGATCGAAAGCGTTTTTCTCGCAATGCGGACAATCTCCGCAATTTTGCGCACGTCATCGTCCATCAGGACAATATCCGCCGCCTCAATCGCCGCATCCGAACCCATACTTCCCATTGCCATCCCGACATCCGCTCTCGTGAGCACCGGCGCGTCGTTGATGCCGTCCCCGACGAAGGCAAGCCGTTCCTTCTCTCCCTCCGCCGCGAGAAGCTCCTCGACCTTTGCAACCTTATCCGCCGGAAGCAGCTCCGCGTGCACCTCGTCGATGCCGAGCTCCGCGGCCGCATACTCCGCCGCACTGCGCCGGTCTCCGGTCAGCATCACGGTCTTTTTCACGCCGACCCGCTTCATCGCCGCAATGGCTTCCTTTGCGCCTTCCTTTACCGTATCGGAAATCACCAGCGCACCGGCAAAGACGCCGTCTCTTGCCACATATACCACCGTCCCGGCTCCGCCGATCGTCTCGCAGGCAACCGCGTGCGCCCGCATCAGCTTTTCGTTGCCGATCAAAACCTCTCTGCCGTCAATCCGGACCTCGATTCCGCATCCGGCCTCCTCCGTGGCACCGGCAGCACGGCTCATATCCGGCGTGCGCCCGTAAGCCTCGCGGATGGAATTTGCGATCGGATGCGTCGAATATCCCTCTCCGAGCGCCGCAAGCTCCAAAAGTTCTTCCCTGCCGACGGCGTCACCCGCCGGGTGAATCTCCGTGACCTTAAACTCTCCCTTTGTCAAAGTCCCTGTCTTGTCGAAAACAATCGTGTCAATCTTTGCAGCCGCCTCAAGAAAATTGCTTCCCTTTACCAGCACGCCGATGCGCGACGCCGCGCCGATTCCTCCGAAAAATCCAAGCGGCACCGAAATCACCAGCGCACACGGGCAGGAGATCACAAGGAAAATACAGGCCCTCTGAATCCCCTCGGTCCACGCGATCCCGGTAAGAAGCGGCGTTAAAACCGCGAGAAGCACCGCGCCGACCGTGACGACGGGCGTGTAATACTTTGCAAAACGGGTAATGAAATTCTCCACCTTAGCCTTCTTGCTGCTCGCATTCTCCACCAGCTCGAGAATCTTTGCAACCGTGGAATCGTCAAATTCTTTTGTCGTGCGCACCTTTAAGGTACCGCTGCCGTTGACGCAGCCGCTGATGACCGCATCGCCGGCTGCCGCCCGGCGCGGAACGGACTCACCGGTCAGCGCCGCGGTATCAACCAGGGACTCTCCCTCCAGGACAACGCCGTCGAGCGGAATCCGCTCTCCCGGCTTTATCACGATAACGGTCCCGACTTCCACCTCGTCCGGGTCTACCTGCGTCAGTGTCCCGTTCTCCTCGATATTGGCATATTCGGGACAGATATCCATCATATCACTGATCGACTGGCGGGACTTTCCGACCGCATACCCCTGAAACAGCTCCCCGATCTGATAAAACAGCATCACGGCCACCGCCTCGAGATACTCGCCCACACCGAACGCGCCGAACGTCGCGATTGTCATAAGAAAATTCTCGTCAAACACCTGTCCGTTTCTGATATTCCGAAGCGCTTTGTACACAATGTCATATCCGATGACCAGATAGAGCGCCAGAAAAAGCACAAATGCAATCCACGTCCCCTCGATCGGCGCAAGCAGACCCATATGCTCACAGACAAACAGTATCACAAACGGAACCGCCGTTATGAAAATCCGCGCCAGCATTTTTTTCTGCTTCTTTGTCATTACCGCCTCTCCTTCACAGCAAAATCTTACAATCCGGTTCCACCTTTGCACATACGGCAACCACTTCTTTCATAATGTCGTCAAACCTGTCGTCGTCCGCGTCCACCGTCATTTTCTGATGCATAAAGCTCACGCTCGCATCATGGACACCCGGAAGCTTTTTGATTGCCTCCTCCATTTTTGCCGCGCAGTTTGCGCAGTCCAGATCCTCCAGTTTAAATTTTTTCTTCATTTTTCTCTCCTTTCCGGGCCCGCCGCGCGAACCCGCCTGTTTTTCATTTCCGCCGCACACACAGCTTCTGCACCGTGTCCGTGCCGTGTACATGCGGCGCCTACTCTTCAATATGCTCTCTGCCCTGTGCGATCATCGTCCGCACATGGCCGTCTGCAAGCGAATAAAAGACCGACTTTCCGTCTCGCCTGCTCCCAACAAGCTTTGCCTGCTTTAAGATTTTCAGCTGATGCGAAATCGCCGGCTGCGTCATATGAAGCGCCTCCGCCAGATCACACACACAGACTTCCTCCTCAAACAGAACATATAAAATGCGGATTCTGGTATAGTCTCCGAACACCTTAAACAATTCTGCCAAAGCATACAGCTTTTCTTCCTCCGGCAGCCGTTCATGCACCTTTCTGACCAGATCCTCGTGTACAAATGTTGTCTCGCAGCACTCCATATGGTTTCCTGTCAACGTCTCACCCTCCTTTCATACATATAAATAATTGTTCATATGTTTATATTACTCCGGAAGTCTGTCTCTGTCAATCCGTTTTTCTGTTTTTCTAAAAACCCGCACCGCCGCCTTCCCGCGCAGAGTCATACTGCCTGCTTTTCTCTGATAATCCGCCCCGGCTTTATGCAGTATGTACTATATGCGTAGTATGTAAATGTTTATTCATTGACAAACAATTTTAACAGGATGTATAATCACTTCATAGAATACATATATAACCAGCGCAAAGGAGAACTTAAATGGATAACCAATTTGTATGGAGGGAACGATTTAATACCGGAGTTGACACCATCGATAAAGAGCATCAAAGGTTATTTAAGATTATCAACAAACTTTTCGCATTTAAAGAAGATGAGGCCGTCAACCAATGGGCGTGTCAGGAGAGCATTAAGTTTTTTAAAGAACATGCCAACAATCACTTCACGGATGAAGAAGCGTATATGGCTTCCATTGATTATGAATGGCTCGAACAGCACAGACGTCTCCACAGAGGATTTCGTGAAAACACACTGCCCGCACTCGAGCGGGAACTTGAGCAGACCAAGTATTCCCCGGATGCCATTGAACATTTCCTGGGAGTCTGTGCCGGCTGGTTGATCGGACATACTCTGACGGAGGATCTTGCCATCACCGGAAAAAAGACAAAAAAATCCATGAAGCTTGTGTCAAGTGACTACCTCGCGGATACGGAAAAAATAATTGTCAGCCTCATCTCCGATATGTTTGATCTCGATTCACACTTGATCAGTGATTCTTATAATGGAGACAAATTCGGAAACGGCGTATATTACCGCCTGATTTACGGGGCTCCGAACACAAAAAAGAAACAGGAAGTTATCTTGGTTTTCGAGGAGAAACTTCTGATTAACACCGTCGGAAAAATTATGGGCATCAAGGCAAACAAACTGGATAATACGCTGATTCACGCCGCAAGATATGTCGCGCGGAAATTTGTCGAACGCGTGATGGAACAGTATCTGATAGACGATGCCTATGAGCTGCAGGCAGAGAATCTGCTTTCCTACGAGCAGTTCCAGAAAGTTTTTGAGCTGGAAACTCCCCAGGTCCGTCTGCTGTTCAACACGGACGCCGGATATTTTTCCTACTGCATGATCGCGCCGCATCTGCTTGAAGCCAACATCGGTTCCGTGATCAAAGCCGATAACGCGATGGATGAGGTCAAAGAATATCTCAAAAAACGCGAAAACGAGGCCGCAAAACCGAAGATTCTCGTCGTCGACGATTCGATGACAATAAGAGAGCACATGCGCGAATTGCTGAAGGAACACTACAATATCACAGTGGCCGAATCGAGCCTGTCCGCAATCCGGAGCATCACCTTAAACAAACCCGATCTGGTTTTGCTCGACTATGAAATGCCGGTCTGCGACGGAAGACAGATGCTTGAAATGCTCCGCTCGGACCATGAATTTGCAGATGTTTCCGTTATCTTTCTGACCGGACGAAGCGATCCGGAGAGCGTAAAAAATGTGATGTCCTTAAAGCCTGCCGGGTATCTGTTAAAGCATCTGAATCCGGCCGATATCAAGAAAAATATTGATTCTTTCTTTGAGAGACACCAGACGCGTTAACATCTTAAAAAAGCTGCCGCACCTTTCGGTGTGACAGCTTTTTTGACGCCTGTGCGTCTTCATTTCCTTCTTATCCTACTCCTCGGCGGATTTGTTTTTCCCCTCGACTTTTGTCATAAATTTCTCGTTGTCCACGATAAAACGCTCATGGGTTCCCTCACCGATCACCCCCGCCGCATCGCAGGCCTTCACCTCAAACACCAGCCGTCTTCCGTCAATCTCCGTCAGTCTCGCCTCGCAGGATACGTCCATTCCCACGGGCGTGGCAGACACATGGCGGATATTCACCAGCGTTCCCACGGTACTCTGTCCGTCCGCAAGATACGGCGCCGCACACTCCTTTGCGGTATCCTCCATCAAAGCTATCATGACGGGCGTCGCGAGCACCGGAAGCGTCCCGCTTGAAATCGCCTGCGCCGTCCTCTCTTGTGTGACTGTAAGTGATTTTTTTCCTGTCATTCCTGTCTCAAGTTTCATATTCTGTCCTCCCTACCTGTCCCCATTGTAGCGGATATCACACACACTTTCAAGTCTGTCTTTGCCGCTTATCCCAAGGCTTTCGCCTCAATAACGGCGCAGGCAGGCACACGGATAAATCAGCCGCAGCCTTCCCCGCAGTTTTTGCAGTTGCCGCCGCACTGTAAGGATTTTCCGTTCTTTTTGTCTCGAATCATACTGCGGATGATCAGCGCCACGACAAGCGCCAGAATCCCTCCTACAATCCATGTCCCCATATCGTCTCTCCCCTCCATGCTCCGCTTTCTTTATGCGGCCGCAACCGCAGATAAATAAATACGGCCGCTACCGCCATCTTCCATCCCGCCCCCGCTTCTGTCCAGCCGAGCGGTGCAAACACCCATGAGACGGCCGTACTTTTTCTAAAAACGCCGGCAAACGGCTCAGTTTCTCTCGGCCCGCGCCATCGCAATCCGGAAATCCGTCTGGTCGGTAAAGATTTCGTTCTTGTACGGGTTCTTCTTCTGCTCAACCGCACGTTTGATAATCGCAGTGATGCAGACGACATTTGCGCCGAGTGCGAGAATCGCGACTACACCCTGTGCGGTCGGGTCCGCGAACGTCGGCTGTGACGTCATGTTGTAAATCTCTAATCCGCTCGACAGCTCATCCCCGTACAGCGATGTGACGACTGCCGCTTTCGTCCCGATCTGGAACAGCGGGAACACCTGTGCAAACATGCACCAGATGGCAAGCGTATTGGCACGGTTCTGAATCCAGCCGCCCTTGTTCCAGAACTTGTTTGCGAACGTCGGCGCCAGCAGCAGCGCAAAACCGCAGTACCAGGAGTGCGTCGGCAGATTCAGGTATGTATAGGTAAAGTTCCAGATATCATACGCAATGATAAAGCACCAGGTCATATCCGGCCACAGCATATCGTCCTTTTTCTTTGACACGTAGATTCCCCACCAGCCTGTCATACAGAAAATATTGATAAGGCCCGCGATACCGTTTACCCAATTCCACCAGCCGCCGTAGAGCCATACGCCCTCACTGGAATACCACCAGCGGGAACCGGTCTCCGCCAGCGCCTGCGCGCCTTTGATTGCGGACTCGAAATCGGATACGACCGCAATCAGAATATTAATCGCAACGATCACAAACGGATAGACCTTAAACCACTCCGTCTTTCCGATGCTCCACTTATACTTGAGCATCATAAAGCCGATACAGCCGGCGGTCGCCGCGTACAGCTTCGCGTAATGGAACCATCCGTTCTGATACAGATACGTCTGATTGTTCACCGCCCAAGCCGCGCCGTTTGCGGCGCCGACCGCAATCGCGATAAAGTATACCGTCAATGCGGCAGGTAAAATCAGAAAAAAGAAAATCCCTCCCGCTTTGCTGCGGCGCGCAACCTCGTTGCAGATTACCAGCCCTGCAAATACCGCTGCCCAGCCGAGCAGCTGATAAATGCCGTTGTCGCCATAGACATTAAATAACATAACGAATCCTCCTCCATTTTTGGAATAACCTTATCTGGTATGACCAACTTTTGATAAAACTTTAACATTCTTTTAAGAATATTTCAAGTTTTTTTATAATTACTTTATACATTTTTGTAGCTTTGTATCACAAAAAGCTCCGGTATGTGTCCATACCGGAGCCGTATCGGCCATTAGACCTCCTCGTCGACCTTGATTCCTTTCAAATCGGCCTCGAGTACTTTCATGCTGTTCTGGATATCCTTCAGATCGCTCTGCACCTGATTTGCCGAATCTCCTCTGTGCTTGATCATATCCACCATATCAGTGATTTCAATATCGGGAGCCTCATTCTGCCGGTGTTCTGCTTCCGCCCGCTCGATGGCCTCTCTGGTCCCCTCGATAAAGGCTTCCTGCAGTGCCCGCATCTCTTTCTGCTCCTCGAGAAGCTCCTCCTTTTCCTCCTTCTTTTCCATATTTTCCTCGGCCTTCTCCTCGGCCTCTTCCATCTTCTCATCGAGATGGTCCATACCCTCCTGGACAGTCATTCCGACAATCTCTTTGTTCGCCGCGTCCATAATGGCCTCCGCCGCTTTCTGGGCGTCTATCATCGGATGCGTCTTTAAGCGCTCCTGCTTGATCGCATTAACGTCGCTGATATCATCCAGCATTGCCTGGTCCGCCTCTTCTATCTCAAGCTTGAATTTCGCGGCCTGATCATTCAGCTGAAGGGCTCTGCTCTGGTACTCCGTCAGTCCCCGCGCCTCAATTTCGTCAATCCGCTTCTGTTCTTCCTGCGTAGGCTTTTCGTGCGACACGCCGTTTTTAAAATCCTGGGCTTTCTCGAGAAGCTTAAGCTCCTCCTGCTCCTCGGAGTCGTCCGTCACCTGATACAGCTCCTTTAACGCCTCTTTCCGCCCGTTCAGCTCATCCACCTGTTTGTCCGCTTCGTCTTTCAGCGCCTGCATCTCGGCGTAATGCGCTCTTCTGTCGTCCATCTGTCTGTCCACGGCATTGTCGCTGGCCCATGCGTCGGACACTACCTTCCACGCCTGCTGCTTTGCCTCCTGACGCCGCTTCTCAAGCGGGTCCTCGGCAAGCTTTAGATTTCCCCCGAAAAAGTTTTTACCGATCTGTTTTCCATGCTTTCCGGCCTCCTGCTCTGCGCGCTGGGCTGCCGTTGCAAATCCGTTTGCATTAATCGTAAGTCCCATAACTCATTCCTCCCTCGTTTTCCGTATTCTGCCATAACTCTCCTTTTATCTATATCGGTACGTTTCCCCCTTTTCTTAATCGTTTCCCGCCGGGCCGCGGCTTTTACCGCTATCCGATCCGCTTGCGCAGCTGCAGCAGAATCCGTTTTTCCGCCCGGCTGACCTGCACCTGGCTCATGCCGAGCCGCTTGGCCACTTCGCTCTGCGTCCTGCTCTCAAAATAGCGCAGCTCGATCAGCTCTCTGTCCTGTTCCGAAAGCCCGTCCAGCAGCTGCCTTATCACAATCCGGTTTAAAACCGCTTCCTTCTCCGGCTCCTCCCCCGGGCAGGCCCCCGTGCTCTCGACCTGGTCAATCATCAGAAGCTCGTCCCCGTCCTTCTCGTAAATCGGACGATAAATAGACTCCACCTCGCGGTTTGCATCCAGCGCCATCGCAATCTCCTCCGCCGACAGCTCCGTCTCCCGCGACAACTCCGCCATATCCGGTTCTCTTCCGAGCGCCGACACTAAGCGCTCCCTTGCCTTGCTGATTTTGTAGCCCTGCTCTTTTAAGGTCCGGCTGACCTTTACCATGCCGTCATCCCGCAGAAAACGCCGGATTTCCCCCGTAATCATCGGAACCGCATAAGTGGAAAACGCCAGATTCAGCGAAGTGTCAAAGTGGTCTACCGCCTTCATCAGACCGATACAGCCGATCTGAAACAATTCCTCCCTGTCATGGCCCCGCCGCTCAAAGCGGCGTATCACCGCATGCACCAGCCCAAGATTTTCCGACACCAGACGTTCTCTGGCCTCTTTATCCCCCGCGTGCGCCTGTTCCATCAACTCTGTCAGACTACTCATATGTATCAGCCACCTTCGGATTTCCAAATACCTTGCGCATCCATACGGTTGTCCCCTTCCCCGGCGACGAAGTCACCTGCACTTCGTCCATAAATGCTTCCATAAACGCAAAGCCCATCCCCGAGCGCTCCAGCTCCGGCCTTGTCGTGTAAAACGGCTCCATGGCGCGCGCCACGTCCGCGATCCCTTTTCCGCGGTCCTCCACCGTAAGTTCCACCGCCGTTCCCTCCACACTGCAGGTCAGCACCACTTTCTCCTTGGGACTGTCATAGCCGTGGATAATCGCGTTTGTCACGGCCTCGGACACTGCGGTCTTGACATCCGCCACCTCGTCTAACGTCGGATTGAGCTCCATAATAAACGCCGCCACCGCCGTCCTGGCAAATCCTTCGTTCATGGAACGCGCGTCAAATTCCATCCTCATTTCGTTTCTCTGTGTCATAAATCTCTTTTCCTCTCCTCTTTTTCTCTATGAATTTTCTTTTTGGATCATTTTGTGCAGGCCCGATACCGCAAATATTTTTTCCATCCGCTGATTTAAGTTCTGCGCTACAACCCGGCCTCCCTGATAGCCCATTTTACGGCTCCTTCCGATAATCACTCCGATGCCGGAGCTGTCCATAAACTCGGTCCTTTTAAAATCAAATATAAGGGTCTGCACCCGGCAGGTATCGATAATCAAATCCGCCTCCGCCCTGATCAGTCCTGCCTGATGATGATCCAGCTCTTTTGGCATGCGGACGAGCAGACACCCGTCCTTCCACTCACAATAATTTTCCATTTCCGCCTTTCCTTTCCGAATTGATATAAAAAAGACGTCTGCCGGCATCTTCCGCCGACGGACGTCTTTTGTAGATTCCTGTATTGTCTTTATTCCGTACTGTCCAAAAAGTTCTGTGCCGTGGCCGCCCGCTCCGTACCCGGGTACAGCTCTACGACTTTCTGGTAATAGATCTTTGCATTCTCCGTATCTTCGTTCCTGCGGTATGACTGCGCCAGATAGTAGAGCGCGTAGCCGCTGTCATAGTTCTCATCCATCTCAACCACTTTCTGAAGATTTGTGACGGCCTCCGCATACTCCTGGGCGTCGTATGCCTCTCTTCCGGCCCGGTACATGGTTTCCACATACTCGGCGTTGACCTGTGTGTTGATCGTGTTGTAGATATTTTTCGTCTCCTCGCCCAGATAGTCGGGATTCACATTTGCAAGCGCATCCCCCGCTTTTCCGATATCCTCCGCCACGTAAGCCTGATATGCCGCAAGCAGCTGCTCATAGCTATTAATCCGGCTCGCATACTCCTCCTCGCCGTTCTTGACATCCGTAATCTGTGACGTCAGCTCGTCGATCTGTGCCTCCAGTGTGCTGATCGTCTGATTCCGCACGGATATCGTGTTATTAGCCTCAAGCACTTCCGTTTTTGCCTGATTCTGGAGCTCTCTGCGGATGCCGGGCACAACCAGAAACCAGGTGATCGCCACACCGATTGCAATCCCGATGAGCATGTTGAGAATCGTCGCAAACGCCGAATTGTCATTCAGATACTTCGGCTGGATGATGGTCTCATTCCCGCTCCGGTAGGAAATCTGCTCGTCATTCTTCTGCTTCTTTCCGGAGCCGCCCTCCTTAAGTTCTTCGCTCGTCTCCCGAAGATAGCGCAGCGTCGTCGTATTATTGGCATCTATCTTCGCCGCATTGCGCAGTGCTTTTTTCGCCGCCTCATACTTGCCCTCCTGCATATACAGAAGCGCCAGAAGCTGATGCCCGCGCACCAGTTTCGGATTTAAGGAAAGCACCTTTTTCAGCTGGATAATCGCCAGATCTCTGCTGTCCTGCCTGCAGTAGAGCAGCGCCTGATTGTATTTCTTAATCGTCTGATTAATCGCGTCCAGCCTTGCCTGATTATTCTGAACCTCGTCCAGATAATAGCCGGCGCGGTTCTCTCTCGGCTGATAGTTTTTGCTGATCACCCACTCGGTCAGCGCCGCAACCACCTCGCCCATCTCGAAATAAATCAATCCGAGCAGATTGCGCGCCTCCATATTCATTTTATTGAAACGCAGACTGATTTTCAGACTCTCAATTGCTCCCGATAAATCTCTCACGTCCGCCTTTTCCAACGCGTCGTTATAGTACGCATTCGATGCCATCATTATCTTTTTGTATATCTTTACATTGATTCCGCAGTTCGGGCAGGTATCACCCACGCCCAGCTTTGTGCCGCAATTAAAACACTCCATCCAAATTCTCCCTCACGAATCTCACGAATTACGCTGTCTCTCACTGATGCCGCGCCGTTCTACATATGCTTGATCTCGCGCATCATCTCCTGCAAAACGTCCGTCATGTCCGTCAGCTCGTGATTATAGATGGCCTGCTCCGCCTCTTCCACTTCCAGGCTCGGTTTAAAATTTTTCAGTTCTTCTTCAAAATTAATCATACAATCTCCTAACAAAAAAACACCACTATATTATTTACTTTTTCCATTATAATATAGTGGTGCTAATAATCAAGTGATTTTCTCTTAAGTTTTCAGCGGCAGCGCAAGATTCGGGTATAAAAGCGGTTACTCGACCCCCTTATAGCACGGCCTTGTCGCAATCTTATCCGGCTGCTTGTAAAATTCAATACCGGTTGCCATATTTTTGAGCGTAAATTTCATCTCGTCAATATTGATAATGACGCCCGGATACACCTCCCGAATCACGGAAACACAGGCGCCTCTCGACCCCTCCGCCAGATTCCGGAGCTTCCGCAGCTCCTCCTTGTCGCTCGCACATGTCGCGGTATCACGGATCTTCACGCGCAGCAGCGCCATTCTCCGCGGGTCATTCGCGTAGCTGACACCGCGCTCCGCCTGCAGCAGATCGAACTGGGCAAGCCCCTCCTCAATCTTCTCAAGTTCTATCTGTGTCGTCTCGATCTTCTTCTCGAGCACACGCACACGGCTGTATACCTCAACGCCGGCTCCCACATTGATATCCGTGCGCTTCTCCGCATCGTTGCCGAGCGTCGACACCGTCACGCCGCGGATTGCATGTATTGTGCCTCCGATAATGCTGCCGCGCGGCCCGTTCATAACCACTTCTCCCTGGCAGAGCACATCGGAGTCCATCAGCACATCCGCCTGCAGATTCCCCTCACACGAAATCTTCGTAAACTCGAAGAACTTCGCCGTGATATTTCCCTTCGCTTTCACGGAGGCCTTGTTGCCTCCGAGCATCCCGCTCCGCAGAATGATATCCGTCCCGGCTTCGAGCACGCAGGCCTCCACAACCCCGTCGACCGTAATCGATCCGGTGGCCTTGATACTCACGCCGTTCTCAACGTTTCCGTGAATCACGACATCTCCGCGGAAGTCAATGTTGCCGCTTCCGAGTTCGGCGTTACCGTGCAGCTCATGAATCGGCAGAATGACAATCCTGCCGTTCTGCATCTCGATCTTGCCGTCCATCAGCGCCTTGTAAGTCAGATTGTCATCCAGACGCGCAAAGCCCTTGCCCTTGATCGGCATCTGCTCTCTCGCGCGCTTTGCCTGCAGGACTTTGCCCTTCACCGTCACGCCGTCGGTTCCCTCGACGGCCGGATGGTATATCGCAATCACCTGGTCGGCGACCACAGACTCTATCGAGTGTACCGACCAGTAGTCCACGGAACCGTCCGGAAGCACCTTGGGCTTGGAGTCAAAATTTGTGTCAAAATTATAGTCGTAGTAACCGTCCACCCCGTCTGTCGGAGCGACGCCTGCCGCAATCTTAAATTCCGTATTATACAGCTTCTGGCTGACCATCTCCTGAATCTTCCGGTGGTCAATCCCCTCGCTGACACCCTTTTCTTCCAATGCATCCATCAGCATTGCCGCTGTATATTCTTCTCCTTCAGGCGGTTCCGGAAGCATCAGATACGCTTCCATATCATTGTAGCTGACACGAACAATCGGTTTTTGCTCATTTTGTGTTGGCATAATATATGGCTCCTATGTTATAAAATAAAAGCTATAATCAATGGTAATAAAGTACTGTAATTATATAATACCAGCGCAAACATTTATTTTCAAGTAACGATTCTGTTTTTTCATAAAATTATACACCGTAACCGGCTATTTCATCGATGCCAGACGCTCCTTTACCTGCGCCATCATCTGCTCGTAACCGGCCAGCTTTTCCCGCTCCTCGGCGACCTTTGCCTCCGGTGCTTTCGCGAGGAATTTCTCGTTGGAAAGCATCCCCTTTGAACGCGCAAGTTCTTTCTGCAGACGCGCTTCCTCTTTCAGGAGACGCTCTTTTTCCTTCTCGAAATCCACCAGATCCTCGAGCGGCAGATACAGCACCGCCCCCGGTATCACAACCGATACCGCATCCTCGCCGATGCCCGTCTTGTCCGCCTGTACCGAGACTTCGTCCGCCCCGGCAAGGTTCTTGTATACGGCTTCATTGCGCGCAAACATATCGCGCAGGTTCTCATTGTCGGACACGATAAACAATTTTGCCTTTTTTGACGGCGGCACATCCATTTCCGTGCGGACATTGCGGACTCCCTTTACCAGATCCTTGCAGTGCAAAAGCATCTCTTCCTCCTCCGGGAAGTTCCGATCCTCTCTGTACTCCGGCCAGCGGGAAAGCATAATCGTCTCCTCCTCGGACTGCAGGCTGCCGAAAATCTCCTCGGTAATAAACGGCATAAACGGGTGCAGCAGCCGAAGCGCCTCCGCAAGGACCGTCTTTAACGTCCAGAACGCCGCATTTGCCGCCTGCGGATTCTGCTCTTTCTGATACGTGCGCACCTTTGTAATCTCGATATACCAGTCGCAGAACTCATCCCAGATAAAATCGTAAACCTTCTGCACCGCGATCCCAAGCTCGTATTTGTCCATATTCTCGGTGACATCCCGCGCCAGCGTATTCAGCCGTGAGAGAATCCATTTATCCGCCGGCAAAAGCTCTTCCGGCGCCGGCACGGTCACTTCGGCATCCTCCAGATTCATCAGGATAAACCGCGACGCATTCCACACCTTATTGGCAAAGTTGCGCGAAGCCTCCACGCGCTCCCAGTAAAAGCGCATATCATTCCCCGGCGCATTTCCGGTAATCAGCGTCAGCCGCAGCGCGTCCGCGCCGTATTTGTCGATCACCTCAAGCGGGTCAATGCCGTTCCCCAAAGATTTGCTCATCTTGCGTCCCTCGGAGTCACGCACCAGCCCGTGAAACAGCACCGTGTCAAACGGCGCTTTCCCCATGTGCGCGTAGCCGGAGAAAATCATGCGAATCACCCAGAAGAAAATAATATCGTAGCCGGTCACCAGCACATTCGTCGGGAAGAAATAGTCGAGATCCTCCGTCTCGTCGGGCCAGCCCAGCGTGGAAAACGGCCAAAGCGCAGAGGAAAACCAGGTGTCGAGCGTGTCGGGATCCTGCGTCATCGTCCCGCCGCACTTCGGACATTTGCAGGGCGCTTCCTTTGCGACTGTCATCTCCCCGCAGTCGTCACAGTAATACGCCGGAATCCGATGTCCCCACCAGAGCTGCCTTGAGATGCACCAGTCGCGGATATTGTCGGTCCAGTTAAAATACGTCTTCTCCATGCGTTTCGGGAGCAGCTTGACTTCTCCGTTTTTCACGCCCTCCACAGCCGGTTTGATCAGCTCATCCATCTTTACAAACCACTGCTGCTTCACCATCGGTTCCACCGTCGTGCCGCACCGGTCATGCGTTCCGACATTGTGCGCGTGCGGCTCCGTTTTCACCAGGAGCCCCTGCGCTTCCAAATCCGCAAGCAGGGCTTTTCTGCAGGCATAGCGGTCCATGCCTTCATACCTGCCCGCAAAACGGTTCATCGTCGCATCGTCGTTGATGACGGTAATCTCCGCAAGATTGTGGCGGCGGCCGACCTCAAAGTCATTCGGATCATGAGCCGGCGTAATCTTCACGCAGCCGGTCCCGAATTCTTTGTCCACGTAGGAATCGGCGATCACCGGAATCTCGCGGTCGGTCATCGGCAGCTTTAACATCTTTCCGACAATATCCGCATAGCGCTCATCCTCCGGGTTTACCGCCACTGCGGTATCGCCGAACAGCGTCTCCGGCCTTGTCGTCGCGATTTCCACAAACCTGCCCTCCTCGCCCGCAACCGGATAATTGATGTGCCAGAAAAAGCCGTCCTGCTCCTCGTGCTCTACCTCCGCATCGGAGATGGAAGTCCTGCAGACCGGACACCAGTTTATGATGCGGGAACCCTTGTAAATCAGGCCCTTCTCATGCAGCTTACAGAATACGTCAAGCACCGCGTCGGAGCAGCCGGAATCCATCGTAAAGCGCTCACGCTCCCAGTCCGCGGAGGAACCCATCTTTTTCAGCTGGTTTACGATGCGGCCGCCGTACTCTTCCTTCCACTCCCAGCACTTTTCCAGAAAGCCTTCCCGCCCGAGGTCATTCTTGTCAATCCCCTGCTTTTTGAGACTCTCGATCACCTTGACCTCGGTCGCGATAGAGGCATGATCCGTCCCCGGCTGCCACAGCGCGTTATAACCCTGCATTCTCTTATAGCGGATTAAGATATCCTGCATTGTATTGTCAAGGGCGTGTCCCATGTGCAGCTGTCCCGTGATATTCGGGGGCGGCATCACAATCGTAAACGGTTTTCTGCTTCGGTCGACCTCGGCGTGAAAATATCCGCTGTCCTCCCATTTTTTATAAATCCTCTCTTCAATCCCTTTCGGGTCATACGTTTTTGCAAGCTCTTTGCTCATAATTTCTCCTTTCTCCAAATATCTTCTGCCGGATGCCGTACAAACGAGCAGGGACTGCGCAAAAAACGCCCTCTGCATCCAAACGGATGCAAAGGGCGAATCGTATCGCGGTACCACCTCTGTTCACGGACAAAGCCGTCTTAGTCCGGTCTGCGAATTGCTTCGTAAAACCGGCGGTTCGCTAACGGGAACCAGGCGTGAATCCTTACTGTGCGCGATGCGGCCGCAGCGGCGGTTCTGGATTCCGGTTCAAAAGCTACCTTCCACATATCCTTATCTTCAAAGAACCTCTCAGCCGACGGGTTCCTCTCTCTGGGAAGCGTCTATGTGTACTCCTCTTTCTCATCACCTTTTTGCTGTTGTAAATAGAATACAGGCGGTCTTTTTATTTGTCAAGCAATTTTATTTCCAATAACTGATATTCATGTTGCATTTATTCTTGACGCCGCCGACCGTTCCCTGATTCGTGTAGCGCCACATGATGACGGTTCCGGGACCGGTATAGGCAGGACCCAGGTTCTCGTCCGTGTAGCTTGTCAGCCACAGATACTGGTTGCCGAGAATCTTCATGTCAAAGTAAGCTCCGGTTGCCGGCATCATCCACTCCTTGTTGACGCCCAGTGCAAATCCGTAGTTGACTGCCCCGGTTCCCGTGTAGCTGACCGCTGCGATTATCTTATTCCGGAACGCAAGAACCGTCCTGCTTCTGTCCGCCGCGGTTCCCGAATAGAAAAAGCCGATATTGTCAATCCGGTAAATTACCGGGTAATCCAGCGCACGGCCTCCCAGATAACTGATGACGCTGTTTGCCTCCGCCTCTGCGGTTGCAATATTAGTCGCCTTTGCATTGCAGTATGCGCCGACTTTTAAGCCTGCCGCTTTCGCGTTCGTGTAGTTGGTGTCAAATTTGGAGTCCTTCTGACTTCCGTCGCTGACGCGCAGTATGACAAACTCGTACCCTGCTGCCGCAATCGCATTAAAGTCCACGGTTCCGTCCGCACTCGAAAGGTCTATGCCCTTCTTGTCTAATTTATCCTTAACCGTTACCGGAATCTCTTTGACGATACCGTTCGCGCTGGCCTTGACTATCGTTGTCCCGGCCTTCATCCCGTATACCATTCCCTCCGAGGATACGACCGCAATCGTCGGATCGACCGTACTCCACGACACGAAGCTGCTCGGTTTTGCCGTAGCGGAAAGCTTTACATGACCGCCGGTCTTTACGACCACGCTCTCGACACTCACGGTCAGTGACGCCGCCATCACCGTCACGCAGTCCGTCATATCGCTCTTATATTCGCCGCGCACCGCGCAGACTTTGTAGTAGTAAGTCTTCCCGGCCTTGACATTCGTGTCGACATAAGAATTCGTGCTGCAGATTTCCGTTGCGATTTTGTATTTCCCGTTCTGAGAATCACTGCGCAGCACCGTGTAGGTCTGTGCGCCGTCCACCGCATTCCAGGTCAGTCTGATATCTCCGTCCTGAGTGACATTTGCCGCAAGTTTCGTCGGCTTACCGAGTACCGGAGTCGCCGATTTTACCTTGGAATAGCCGCCGTATACCTTCTTGCCGCCAACCGTATCATAAGCGCGTACCTTATAGTAATAGGTAACACCTGTCTTTCTTTTTCCGTCTTTGTAAGAAATGGTGCTGCCGGACTTTATGGTCTTAACCCTCTTATAGGCACCGTCTTCTGCTTCGCTGCGGTATACCTCATAACCGTCACAACCGCTGAGCTTCTTCCATGACACCGTGACAGTTTTGTAATTCGTGGAAACAGCCTTGATTGACGGTGTTCCCGGAATTACCTTCTTAGATTTTACAGAAGAATACTCCCCGTATACTTTCTTTCCCTTCACATTCACGTAAGCCCGCACTTTGTAATAATAGGTCTTCCCATTCTTAAGACCGCTGTCGGTGAAACTTGTAGTACTTCCCTTAGAGATTGTCTTTACCTTGCTGTATTTACCGTTTTTTGAAGTACTGCGATAAACCACATAACCGTCCACATTCTTGCTTGAAGACTTCTTTACCGCTTTCCATGAAATCTTTAGTTTCCCGGAATCCGTCGTCTTTACGCTTATACCCGGTTTTCCGGGCGCCGCCGTAACACTCTTAATATCGGAATAACCGGATTTTATGGTTTTACCCGAAACGGTTTTTGTACAGATAACCTTATAATAATACTTTGTTCCGATCTTTACACCGGAATCCGTGTAAGTATAGCTGTCAGTCCCGCTCTTTTTGCTCACGGTTCCGACCTTCTTGTATTTGCCTTTCTTAGAGGTGGCGCGGTATACCTCATAGCCGTCCTCGTCCGCCGTCTTTGACGCACTCCAGGTCACTTTAACGCTATTATATGTATTGCTGACTGCAGATTTCATTGCAGCTGCCAGCAGCTTGGGCGATGCCTTCAATGTATTCGACGGCGTCCCCTCCGCAACCTGTCCGCTCTTGCTCTTCGCATAGGCTGTAACCCGGAACGTATAGTCGGTTCCCGCAGTCAAATTCTTCACCGTATAGGATGTCGTCTTGTTACTGCAGGTCTTGATTTTTTTCCAGGCGCCGCCGGTCTGCTGATAAACGATATACCCGCTGTTTTTGGACGGAAGGCTCACCTTGCTCCAGGTCAGCTTAATCTGCGTTGCTCCGGCCGCCTCCGATTTTACTGTCGTCGCCCCCGGAACCGCCTTTATCGCAGCCGCCTCCGATTTTGCCCCCTTTACATTTCCGTCATCCATCGAGCGGTATGCGTACACTTTATAGTAGTAAGTCTTTCCGACTGACAGGCCCGTATCCGTGTAGCTGACAATGTCGTAATCCTTTACGGTCTTTACGGTCTTATAGGCGCCGTCCGCACTCTCCGCACGGGTTACCTTGTAGCCGTCTGCTCCGCTGATCTTATTCCATTTTACCGTGACGCTGTTGTAGCTGTTGTTTGTCAGCGTCACCTTCGGCGCCTTCATCGTCGGTGTCACTGATACCTCATTCGAGTACGCGCCCCACACCGTCTCGTCATCCACTGTTTTATAGGCTCTTACTTTGTAGTAATACTTGGTGCCCGTGTCCACCATCTCGTCCGTATAGGACACTTTTGATCCACTGCTTATCGTCTGTATCTTTTTGTAGGAACCGTCGCTGCCCGCCTTGCGGTATATGGCATAACCGTTTACTCCTGCCACCTTCGTCCAGCTTACGTTCACGGCTTCGTAATTCTTCACCGACACGTTCACGGTCGTCGTCCCGGGCACTGCCTTGCCGGAGACAGCCTTTGAATACGCGCCGTATACCCGTGTTCCGTTCACTGTGCTGTAGGCGCGCACCTGATAGCTGTAGCTTACCCCGCAGACCGCCGTGCCGTCCGTATAGCTGTATACGGATGCTCCCACGTTTCCGATCTCTTTGTAGCTTGTACTGCTCCCCTGCGCCCGGTAAACCGTGTAGCCCGCCGCGCCGTCCACGCTTCCCCAGCTTACCGCAAGCTGACTTGCGGACACCGACTTCACACCGGAGATCACCGGCGTCCCCACCGTGGGCGTCACACTGGCTACCGCCGGATTTATCGCCTCCGCATAATTCACCTTTCCGTCTGCAAACGTGTATTTCACATAAGAATATACGCGGTATGCATATTCGGTTCCCGCCGCAAGCCCCGTGTCGGTGTATGTCGTTTTATCCGCACCGTCCACATGGGCGAGCACCTTATAATCAGTCTCGCTTTTTGCCTTGCGGTAAATCGTGTAACCGTCCGCATTTGCCGCCTTATCCCAGCCGATTACCGCCGAATTGTACGTCGCGGATGCGATTTTTGCATTCCTCGCCTCCGGCGGTCTTACGACAACCAGATACTCCGCATAATACTGCGTGCTGTTCTTAATCTCGACGCGGACCTTTGCGGTTCCCGGCCGCACCGGAATAATTCTGTCATGTTCCGCGTCCAGCGTGATCACTCCGAAGTCATCCACCTCGGTCCAGACAACTTCCGCCGCTGCCCCCGGAGCGTTCGGGTCCTCATAGGTGATCGTATACGCCGGAAGCGCCATCGTCGCCCCGACGTCCGTAATCGTATAATTCTGTGCCAGCACGATTCCCTTCGGCACCTTATCTGCCCGGATCCCCGGATCCCCGACATCCTCGGTGTCTCCCGACGTCTCCGTGCTCTCCGTATTCCCGATCGGCTCCGGCATCTCCGTACTCTCCGTCGGTTCCGTACTTTCGGTACTCTCCGTATTCTCACTCGGTTCCGGCGTCTCCGTACCATCGGCCGCCTCCGTATTCCCGCCCGGCTCCGTACCATCGGTATTCTCGCCGGGCTCGGTCGGCTCCGTACTTTCGGCACTCTCCGTATTCTCCGTATTCTCACTCGGTTCCGGCGTCTCCGTACCATCGGCCGCTTCCGTATTCCCGCCCGGCTCCGCAGACTCCGTATCTTCCGTCGGATCGGCCGCTTCCGTGTTCTCTGCCGGCCCCTCTGCATCCTCCGAGATCCCCGGATTTTCCGTGTTCTCTGCGCCTGCCGCAGATTCCGCAGCGACTGCTGACTCCGTCCCGGCGGCGTATGTCACTGCATCCGAGCTGAAAATCATAACTCCGGCCAATGCGATACACATCCCCCGCTTCAGCCATTCCAGCTGTCTCTTTATCATAACATTCCCTCCCGTTCCTCTGGTAAATATTGTGCTGTCTTCTTTTTCGACCGCTATATCTACTAAGATTATACCATTAAATAGTATTTTAGGAAGATCTATTATTCTTTTTAAAAGAAAGTTAAGAAACGGGGCAATTTTTATTCGTTCAGGCTCTTTACCAGCGAAGCGTAAACAAAGCGTTTCGCCTCCTCTGCGGAAACACCGCAGCCTTCCACGGGACAGACTTCCCTGTTCCATCCTTTTTCCGAGATCAGAATAGCCACGTACGCCATCAGCTGCGCAAGAAAAGCCGTCCGGCAGAGCCCCGGATTCTGCTGACTTAAAATCCCTTCTCTTCTGCCCTGTTCCATCAGCCGGTCCAGCACAAATTCGATCGAGATACCGCTGATATCCTCCTGCAGCTTCTTGTACTCCTGCCGGATGCTCTCCGATATCTCATAGGAGCCCGTACCGATACGCACCAGCGTGCAAAACGTCTGCGGTTTTCCGAACTCTTCCTCCACATAATCAAAAATACGGTTCGTCTTTTCCTCAAAGGTTCCCCCGCCGTCCACGATTTTTTCAATCTGCACGTGCTTTTTGAGTATATCATGCCCCAGTGCCATCGTGATAATCGCTTCCTTCGACGAGAAATATTCATAGGCGGTTCCTTTTCCGATTCCCGCCCGGGCGGTGATGTCAGACACCTTCATCGTGTTGACGTCCCACCCTTCGTTTATCATCTCTATAACCGCCCCGTACATCGCAAGCACCTTCCCGGGCGGCTCCCTCAATAAGCTGTTTTGTTCCAGAAAAATCCCTCCTTATGTCTGAACACATCGGTATGCGTTCTCTCCCGGCTACAGTTCCTCGTCCACCATATTTTTTTCGCGGTTTAACATATCGTAGATACAGGGAACGACAATCAGCGTCAGCAGTGTACCGTACACAAGTCCTCCCACCGTCACAATCGCCATCGGCTGCATCATCTCTGAGCCGCTTCCCATCCCGAGCGCCATCGTAGACATCGCAAGAATCGTGGTGAGCGCAGTCATGAGAATCGGACGCAGTCTCGTCATTCCCGCCTCCACGATCGCCTCCTTCTTGCCAAGACCGTCGCGGCGGAGCTGGTTGATATAATCAACCATCACGATACCGTTATTTACGATGATGCCGGCCAGCATGACAAATCCGATCATCGCCACGACACTGACCTCATATCCGGTGAAGTACAGTGCAAAGAAGCCTCCGGTAAACGCCAGCGGGATTGTGAACATAATGATAAACGGCGACAAAAGCGACTGAAACTGTGCAACCATAATCAGGTAGATAAAAATAACGGCAAGCATCAGCATCAGCTGAAGCTGTCCCATCGCATCATTGATTGTCTCGTCCTCACCGGTCATGCGCACCGAATACCCCTCCGGAAGATCCAGCTGCGCAAGACGTTTTGAAATTTCGGCGCTTACCAGCGTCACGTTGTGGTCGTCATCGATACCGGCCGTCACACTGATATACCGGGTCTGCGCATCTCTGTTTATGGTATTGAGCGAGCTGCCCTCCACGAACTCTGCAATCTCCGAGAGTTTCACCTCCGTCTCATCCCCCTCGCTGTCCGTGTGCGTAAACGTCAGATTCTTAATATCCTCAAGTGTGGTCTCGGCCTGCTCTTCGCTCTGCACATACACCTCATAGTCTTTCAGATCCGCGGCAATCGTTGTAGCCGGGGAGTCTGCCGCCATCTTTGCGTACACCAGCTGGTAGACCTGCGCCACCGTCATGCCGTACTCCGCCGCCTTCTCCTTATTTACCGACACCGTAAAGGAATCTGTCACATCATCAAGGCCGTCTCTTACGTCCACCGTCCCCTCTGTCTGCTCTATAATCGCCGCAGCCTCCGCCGCAAGTTTCTGCAGTTTTTCCAGATCCCGCCCTTTAATCTCCACGGAAATTCCGCTGCCGAAAAACGCAGAGAAATCAGAGGAGGAAGTCTCTGCCGTCACGGCACAGTCCATATCCGCCGTCAGCGCATAAATCTGCTCCGTAACAGCGTCCATGGATACCTCGGATTCCTCGTCGAGCAGCAGATACATTGAGACGGCATCGTCGGATCCTCCCATCATGGAAAGAGCGCTTCCGCCCGTCATGGCTCCCACCGTATCGATCCCCTCAACGGTCAGAAGTCTCTCCGTCACCTCATCCGCCAGGGCGCGCAGTTCCTCCTCGGACAGCATCTCGTTCTCTTTGGCCGTCACGGTCACGCTGAGCTGATTCGTCTCCATATCCATGTCCATAAACGTAAAACCGCGGGAGAGCGACGCCGCCATGCTGGCAGCCAGAAGCGCCACCGCCGCGATCAGCACAAGCGGTTTCCACTTTAACGTGCGCGTCAGAACCGCTCCGTAGCCTTCTTTTATACGCTCAAAAAAGTCATGCCGGATTTCTTTGGTCTTTTTCAGCGTGACGGATGCCATCATCGGTACAAACGTCATTGCCACAATCAGGCTGGCAGTCAGCGTAAACGCGATTGTCAATGCGATATCCACAAACAGCTGCCTTGTGATTCCCTCGGTAAAAATAATCGGCGCGAACACGCAGACGGTTGTGAGCGTGGAACCGATAATCGCCCCCGTCATCTGACCTGCGCCCTCCACCGCCGCCTTGCGGACGGAATAGCCCTCGTTCCGCAGACGATAAATATTCTCTATGACGACAATCGAGTTGTCCACAAGCATTCCGACACCGAGCGCCAGTCCCGACAGGGAAATCATGTTCAGGGAAATATCCGTAAAATACATCAGCACGACCGCAAAGATCACGGACAGCGGAATCGAGCACGCAATTACGAACGTCGGTTTAAAATCCTTCAGAAACAGGATCAGCACAATGACCGCGAGGATTGCGCCCACAACCATATTTTCAATGACGGAATCGACAATCATATCTATGTAGATTCCCTGGTCCATCAGCACCGCAAAGCGCAGTCCCTCTTTCTCCTTTTCCAGCGCCTCAAAGCGCTCCAGCACGCGGTCGGTCACGTCTCCGGTCGAGTAACCGGTCTGCTTTTCCACCGAGAGCATGATGGCCGGATTTCCGTTGATCCGCGAGTAGGAATCGTCTGCGTCATCCACCACCTCAACAGACGCCACATCCGCAACCGTAATCGGTTCGATCCCGTCGATTCCCATATCCAGCAGAACCATTGCAGACAGCGTATCCACCGAGTCCACTCGGTCCCCGACGCGGACCAAATACCGGGTCTCCTCCGTGCCGACATAACCGGCGGGCATGGAGAAATTCTGCGCGACAAAAATGTTTGTGAGCATATCCATTGTGAGGATATTGTTTAAGTCGGCGGATTCCTCCGCGCTCTCCTGCGCCTCTTCCAGTTTCGTGCGCCCCTCCTCGATCTGGCTTAAGCCGACCGCCATATCCGCATAGCCGCTGCTCATCTCCAGAATCGTATTTATCTGCGTCTCATTCAACGTCCCGAGCGCTCCGTCCAGCTGTGTCTTTCCGTCCGAAAGCTGCTGCTGCGCCGACTTTATGGCGTCTGCCCCGGCGCGCAGCTGCATCTCATTTTCGGAGAGCTTCGCAAGCGCCGCAGGGATATCCTGATAACTTTTTAAGCTGACGCCCGCATCCGCAAAATTCTTTTCCTGCTCCGCGAGCGTCTTATTGATCTCCTGCAGCTGTCCCTCAAGCGCCGTAATCTGCTTTGCGAGATCCTCCTCGGAAGAGATATCCATCCCGTTTTTCTTTAGCGCCGCAAACACCTGCTCGTCGAGTGCCTTTGCGATTTCTTTCTCGATCGCCGTCCGCTGCTCCTCGGGAAGCGCGGCAAAACTCTCCTCGCTGAGGCCGAGCTGCGCGAGTATCGCCGCTTTTACCGTTCCGATCGTCTCCTGCACCTTTTTGAGCTGGGAAATCGCCTCATCAAGCTTTACCGCCCCGTCATAGGCCTGCTGCAGTCCGTTGATTCCATCCATCAGAGAGCCGTGTGCCTCCGCAATGCCGTCAAGCTTATCCTGCAGTTCGAGTCCGGTCTCCGACACGTTAATCTTGTTGTTTATAATCTCATTGCTCGCGTTTCCCATCTGCGACGCAAGCTCCTCTTTTCCGTTCTCAAGCTGCCGTTTTCCGTTCTCAAGCTTTGCCTGCGCGTCGTCTAATTCCTCTTTGGCCTCCGTAAACTGCTCGTCTATCTTGGCCCGGATTTTTTCATTTAACGCATCAATCTTCACCTGGTCAAGCGTTACCTCCACACTCTCTGTCAATACACCCGTAGGCGTCACGGACGCAACTCCCTCGATGCTCTCCAGATAAGGCAGCAATTCGTCTGTCACATACGCGGACAGCGCCAGCTGATCCATCCCATCCACGTCCGCGGACGCAATCATCACCGGCATCATATCCGGGTCAATCTGCATAATCATCGGCGTCCCCGCCGTATCGGGAAAGCTTCCCCCGAGCTGGTCGAGCTCCTGCTGTATCTCGATCAGAATCGAATCCATATTCGTGCTCTGCTCATATTCGAGTATAACCATCGAATAATTGTCATAGGAAGAAGAGCTGACGTTCTTGATATTCGACGTCGTCGCCATCGCCGCCTCAATCGGCGCGGTCACGTCGCTCTCCACCTCCTCCGGGCTCGCCCCCATGTCCGTCGTCACCACAATCACATACGGCAGGCTCATGTCCGGCAGCAAATCCGTTGTCATCCTCGTAAATGCCACCACACCGAGCACGATGACAAGCACTACGCCCACCAGCACCGTATATGGTTTTTTTACACTGAATTTTGCAATCACCTTATGTCCCTCCTAAATCACTCTCTGTTTGACCGACCAGCCGGTCGGTTTTCTTTCTGTAGTTTACCTTTTTCCCCTCGGTTTTTCAATACATTTTTCCGAATTTATACTTTTTTATTATCTCTTCAAAAGCTACCTTCAGTGAACATAATCGAGCAGGGAATACTCATCTTCCCTACTCGCGCGCCGGGCACCCGTCAGCTTTGCTGACATACTTCCATTGGGTGCCCGTGTGCATAAAAAATCGAGGCTTCCGCAGAAGCCCCGATTCGCTCATCCGTTTGCTTTATATTTCCTCTCCGTCTTCCTCGTCCGCGATTGCAGCCGCCGTACCCGACACAGCGGACGTCACCACGATCACCGTCACAATCACCACCAGCAATATCAGTACCATAAGGAAAATTAACAATCCACTCTCTGTCATAATTACCTCCACATGCACACGCTCTTTGTGCTTTTTCTACTTATGCATTGCGCTTGTCTGATTTATATGAAGTATAACACAACCCGTTTTGAAAAGAAAGCACCTTTTTGTCCGCAGAGAATCAATTCGCGCTGACAACGCCTTTTTCCGCATCAAGCTCGACATATGCGCTGGACTTTAAGATGCCGAGCGCATTCTCCGCGCAGGTGAGCACCGGAATGTCAAGGCTTAACCCCGCGATTGCCGCGTGGCAGTTCTCCCGGTCGGTCTCCACGATAAGGCCGGATGCCTGACGCATCTGCTCCATCATCTCATTCGTGGTGTCCTCGGCCACAAGGATGTCGCCCGGTTTAAAGTGGCGCAGATCCTCCGGCGTCCGGCAGACGCACAGGTTCGCCGACACCTTTTTCTTATTGATGCCTTTTCCCTTCACAAGAATATGGCCCGCCACCTGAACTTTAATCAGATTTGTCGTCCCCGAGACGCCTAAGGGCACGCCCGCGGTCAGCACCACAATATCGCCCTTCTGGATAATGCCCGCCTGTTCCGCGGCATCCACCGCATAGTCAAACAGCTCATCCGCCTGATTTTTCTTTTCGATCAGCAGCGGCGTAACGCCCCACTCGAGATTCAGCTGGCGCACGACCTGCTCCGATAAGCCCGTGCCGATAATCCGGCAGGACGGGCGGTACTTTGACACCATCCGCGCGGTGCGCCCGGATTTCGATACGGTCATGATGGCAGCCGCATTTAAGTCTCCGGCCATCGTGCAGGTCGCATGCGAAATCGCGTTGGTCACATCCGGGTTGCTCAGTGTCCTGCGCAGTTTAAACCGCTGCAGATAATTGATATCCTGCTCGGTGCGGACCGCAATGCGCACCATGGTCTTGACCGCCTCCACGGGATACAGGCCGGCCGCGGTCTCCCCGGACAGCATGATCGCGCTCGTTCCGTCGTAAATCGCGTTTGCCACATCGGTCGCCTCGGCTCTTGTCGGGCGCGGGTGCTTCATCATCGAGTCGAGCATCTGCGTCGCGGTAATCACCGTTTTTCCGGCGTTGCAGGCCTTTTTGATAATCATTTTCTGAATTACCGGAACATCCTCCAGCGGAATCTCGACGCCCATGTCTCCTCTCGCGACCATAATACCGTCCGACACGCGGATAATATCGTCAATATTCTGCACGCCCTGCATATTTTCAATCTTTGCGATAATCTTGATTTCGGAACCGTCTTTTTCCTCCAGAATTTTACGGATTTCAAGCACATCGTCCGCGGTGCGCACGAAAGATGCCGCGATAAAATCATATTCGTTCTCCACGCCGAACACGATATCGCTGTAATCCTTCTCGCTGATATAAGGCATTGACAGCTCCACATTCGGCACATTGACACCCTTTTTGTTTGACACAATTCCGCCGTTTAACACGCGGCAGACAATATCCATGGGGATCTTCCCGTCACTGTCGGCTTTTCCTCCCGCCGCGGGGCGGATCTCAACGACCTCCATAGCGATCAGGCCGTCGTCAATCAGCACATGGTCCCCCGCCTTCAAATCGTCGGCCAAGTCCTTGTAAGTGATGGAAACGCGGGTATGGTCGCCGATAATTTCCTCCGATGTCAGCGTAAAAAGCTGCCCGTCCTCCAATTCCTCCCTGCCGTCTGCAAATTCCCTGAGACGGATCTCAGGTCCCTTTGTGTCGAGCAGCGCCGCCACCGGACAGCCGAGCTCTGTCCGCAGCTTTTTTAACTGATTGAGACGCCCGAGCTGTTCCTCATGCGACCCGTGTGAAAAATTAAACCGTGCGACGTTCATGCCTTCCTCTATCAGGCTCCGCATCACTTTCTCGTCATCCGTTGCCGGTCCCAAAGTACACACAATTTTTGTTTTTCTGAACATATACTCTCCTTTTCAAAGCTTTCTACATTATTATGAGCCATTTTTAAAGAATTTAAAAATGGCTCATACATACCCTCAGTGGACAAAAGGACACACGGTCGGAAAAGAACCAGTTTTTGCCCCTGCCGCGCTATTTTGTGATAATGGTTCCTCTGCCGCCGGTCACCGGCTCCCCGTCCGTATGAAGCTTGGTGATAAGCACCGAACGAATCGCAGAATCCCCGATAAAATCGACGGCAGCCTGTATCTTCGGCAGCATATCTCCTTCGCCGAACTGCCTCTGCGCGATATATTCTTTGGCCTCCGCAACCGTCATCGCGGAAAGCGGCCGCTCGTTTTCCGTGCCGAATTCCAGGCATACATGCTCCACACCGGTCAGGATCACCAGCCGGTCCGCATCCAGAAGCTCCGCGAGTCTGCCGGCAGCCAGATCCTTCTCGATCACCGCGCTCGCCCCCTTCAGCCGGTTGTCCTGCGCGAGCACCGGGATTCCGCCGCCTCCGCAGGCCACGACTACCTGATCCGCGTCCGCAAGCGCGCGTATCGCATCGATCTCCACGATATCCGTCGGCTTCGGCGCCGCTACGATACGGCGGTACCCCTCCCCGACCTTGACCACATGGTTGCCCTTGCGCTCCTCGATTTCGGCCTCCTCGCCGCTCATGACGCGGCCGATAATCTTCGTCGGCTTGTAAAACGCCTCGTCGTAAGGGTCCACAACCACCTGCGTCAGAATTGTGGAAACCGCTTTAAAAATGCCTCGATTTAAAAGCTCGGCGCGTATCGCATTCTGCAGGTCATATCCGATATAGCCCTGGCTCATCGCCGAACAGACAGACATCGGAGTCGCCGTATACTCCGGATACAATCTGCCAAACTCGTTCATCGCCGTGTGAATCATACCCACCTGCGGCCCGTTGCTGTGCGTGATGACAACCTGATAATCCTCGCGGATAAAATCGGCCACGGCCCGCGCCGTGCGCTTTGTCGCCTCCATCTGCTCCGGCAGCGTCGTTCCGAGCGCCTCATGTCCCAACGCAATCACGATTTTTTTCTTTCTCATTTATCCTGGCCTCCGATGCTCTGTGATACGCTCATTTTATCATGAACCGTTTCCTGTGACAACACCAAAGAATCAATCAGCTCCCACAGCTCATCCCGTCCCTGCTTTGTCTCCGAGGAAAACGGAATCAGCTGTGTCCCCGGTTCCACGGCAAGCCCCGTCCGGACCGCTTTGAGCTGCTTTTGCAGCTGGCTGCGCTTGATCTTGTCCGCCTTCGTGGCCACGATGATCGGCGCATAGCCCTGATACACCATCCACTCGTACATCATCTTATCGTTGGAGGAAGGATCATGGCGGATGTCAATCAGAAGGAATACCGCTTTCAGCTGCTTTGAATTCTGAAGATAACGCTCTACCATTTTGCCCCACTTCTGCTTGACCTCCTCCGACACCTTCGCGTAGCCGTACCCCGGCAGGTCAACGAGATACATGGCATCGTTGACGTTGTAAAAATTGATGGTCTGCGTCTTTCCCGGCTGCGCCGACGTGCGCGCAAGCGACTTGCGGTTCAGCAGCGCATTGATCAGGGAGGACTTTCCCACATTTGACTTGCCGGCAAAGGCGACCTCACAATACCGGTTGTCGGGAATCGCGCTCGTAATCCCGCAGACCGTTTCCAGATTCACGCTTTTTATTACCATGTATGTTTCCTTCCTCATGCGCGATATGCGCGTTTTATTGCCGCACAAATGCTGCCGCAAGCACTTCCTCTATCTGCTCCGCAAAGAGGATCTCCAGCCCCTTTTTGATTTCGGCCGAGATCTCGGCCACATCCTTTTCGTTCTTTTTGGGCACACAGACCGTTCGAATCCCCGCATTTTTCGCCGCGAGCAGCTTTTCTTTCAGACCTCCGATCGGAAGCACTCTCCCGCGGAGCGTGATTTCCCCTGTCATCGCGATATCCGCGCGCACGGGCGTCCCGGTAATCGCAGACAGCATCGCCACCGCCATCGTGACTCCGGCCGACGGCCCGTCTTTGGGAACCGCACCTTCCGGAATATGAATGTGGATATCGTTTTTCCGGAAAAATTCTTTTGGTATTTTATAGGTTTCGCTGACGGAGCGGATATAGCTGATTCCCGCCTGCGCGGACTCCTTCATCACGTCTCCGAGCTGTCCGGTCAGCTGAAATTCTCCTTTGCCCGGCATCACATTGACCTCGATCTCGAGCGTATCGCCGCCCACGCTTGTCCATGCAAGCCCGCGGACGATTCCGATCTCATCCGTCTCGTTTTTCCGGTCGGCGCTGTATTTCTCCTTGCCGAGATATTTCTCAAGGTTCTGATCCGTGACGCGGACCTGCGCGCGCTCATTCTCATACACCTCTCTGGCTGCCTTGCGCGCGATCTCTCCGAGCCTGCGCTCCAAACCGCGCACGCCCGCCTCCCTCGTATAGCCGCGTATCATATGCGCGAGCGCTCCTTCACTGATAAAGAGCTGTCCCTCTTTTAAGCCGTTGCGCGCCGCCTGCTTCGCAAAAAGATGCTCTTTTGCAATGTGGAGCTTCTCGTTTTCGGTGTAGCTGCTCACCTCAATCAGCTCCATCCGGTCTAACAGCGGGCGCGGTATATCCTGTACCGAATTTGCCGTCGCGATAAACAGCACCTCGGACAGGTCGATCGGCAGTTCGACATAGTGGTCACGGAATTTATTGTTCTGCTCGGAATCGAGGACTTCGAGCAGCGCCGACGCGGTATCACCCCTGTAATCGCTGCTCATCTTGTCAATCTCGTCGAGAAGCATCAGCGGATTCTTCACCCCGGCGCTGCGCAGGCCGTTTACGATACGCCCCGGCATCGCGCCGACATAGGTTCTCCTGTGCCCGCGGATTTCCGCCTCGTCCCGCACTCCGCCGAGGCAGATGCGGACATACTTTTTGTCGAGCGCCCGCGCCACCGAGCGCGCAATGCTCGTCTTCCCGGTACCCGGCGGTCCCACCAGACAGATGATCGGGCTCTCGCCCTTCTCCGTTAAGCTGCGCACCGCCAGAAATTCCAGCATGCGCTCTTTGACCTTCTTAAGCCCGTAGTGATCCTCGTCTAAGATGCGCTCGGCATTTTTGATATCGCGGTTGTCCTTTGACGCCTTGTTCCACGGAAGCTCTAAAAGCGTCTCGATATAGCCTCTCGACACCGCGCTCTCCGAGGAGTTGGCATTGATGCTCTTAAAGCGCTCAATCTCTTTTTGGATGCGGTCGCGCACCTCCTTGTCGGCTTTGAGCTTTTTCAGCGCGGCCGTGTAGGTGTCGGCATCGGATTCCGTATTGTCCTCCCCGAGTTCCTCCCGGATCAGCTTCATCTGCTCCCGCAGAATATATTCCCGCTGGTTGCGGTCCACACGCTCTTTGACCTTGGCCTGAAACTCATTCTTGATGGCGGTGATCTCAATCTCCCTTAAAAGCAGCGCCATCAGCACCTCATAGCGCTCTGTCAGAGAAATCGCCTCCAAAATCTTCTGCTTTTCCTCAAAGGCCACGGGAATACTGTTCGCAATCTGATCCATCAGCTTGTCTAATTCCGTGATGGCGCCGATCTGGCGCAGCAATTCCTTCCCGGCCCGGGGATTGACCGTCTGATAGCGGCTGTAGGTCTCCTGAATGCTGCGTATCATCGCCGCTTTTACCTCATCGGGAAGCTCCTCCGCCTGCTCGTCAAAACGGATGAGTTCCGCGAGAAGGTATTCTTCCGTCTCCGGAAACGCTTCCAGCTCCGCCCGCTCCTGTCCCTCGACCAATATCCGTATAATGTTATTCTGTAGCTTTATCACCTGCTTGACTTCCGCAATCACACCGACCCGGTACAAATCCTCCACACCCGGGTTTTCCTGCTCCACATTCTTCTGTGTCACAAGGAAAATCTTCTGCGACTCCATCATACAGCGCTCCACCGCCTTGACGGATTTGTCCCTGCTGATGTCAAAATGGGCGATCATCCCCGGCAGAATCACCATTCCGCGGAGTGCCACCGCAGGTATCCTCACAACTAATGTATCCAATCTCTGCCTCTATTTTTCCTCGATCTTCATAAGTTTCTGTCCTTCGATTGCCAGCGTATCCTCCACCAGCGCTTTTGTCACCTGGCATCTGGCAATGCTCTCATCCGACGGAATCCGGTACATCATGTCAAGCGTCACCGCCTCCATGATGGCGCGGAGTCCGCGGGCTCCGGTCTTTCGCTCCAGGGCTTTGTCCGCAATCGCGTCCAGCGCATCCGCATCAAATTCGAGCGACACGCCGTCCAGCTCAAACAGCTTCTGGTACTGTTTGGTCAGCGCGTTTTTCGGCTCTTTTAAAATGCGTATCAGCGCCCCTCTGTCCAGCATATCAAGCGATACCGTCACCGGCACACGCCCGATAAACTCGGGGATAAGTCCGAACTTCACAAAATCCTGCGGCAGCACATGGCGCAGCACATCGCCGATATTGTATTCATTCTTCGACTTAATGTCCGCGTTAAAACCGATCGCCTTCTGGTCCAGACGCGTCTCGATAATCTTCTCGAGTCCGTCAAACGCTCCGCCGCAGATAAACAGAATATTCGTGGTGTCTATCTGTATCAGCTCCTGCTGCGGATGCTTTCTTCCGCCCTGAGGCGGCACGGACGCGACGGTTCCCTCGAGAATCTTTAACAGCGCCTGCTGCACGCCCTCGCCGGAAACGTCCCGCGTGATGGAGACATTCTCGGATTTCTTGGAAATCTTGTCGATCTCGTCAATATAGATGATCCCGTGCTGCGCGCGCTCAATATTGTAATCCGCGGCCTGAATAATTTTCAGAAGGATATTTTCCACATCCTCCCCCACGTAGCCGGCTTCCGTCAGCGTCGTCGCGTCCGCAATCGCAAAAGGTACGTTCAGAATCCGTGCAAGCGTCTGCGCCAGCAGTGTCTTTCCCGACCCGGTCGGCCCCAGCATCAGGATATTGCTCTTCTGCAGCTCGATCCCCAGGTCTCCCCCCGCCATAATCCGCTTGTAGTGGTTGTAGACCGCAACGGACAGTACCTTCTTTGCCTGATCCTGCCCGATCACATACTCATCCAGAAACGCCTTGAGCTCCTCCGGCTTTAAAAGGTTAATCTGCTCGAGTTCCTCGCGTCCCCCGGCAGACTCTTCTTCCTCGAGTTCCTCCTCTATAATCTCCGCGCAGATATCAATGCAGTTGTCGCAGATATATACATCGCTGCCCACGGGTCCTGCAATCAGCTTGCGCACCTGCTCCTGCGGTTTCCCGCAGAAGGAGCAGCGGATTCTATCGTCATTTCTTCCTGCCATCTTTTTTTATTCTCCATGCTTTATTTTCTTACAATCACATCATCGATCAGGCCGTACTCTTTCGCTTCTTCCGCGGACATATAATAATCGCGCTCGGTGTCGGCCGCGACCACGTCGTACGGTTTTCCGGTATTTGCCGCGAGAATCTCGTTTAATTTCTTCTTGGTCTTTAAGATGTTCTCCGCCGCAATCTGGATCTCGGTCGCCTGTCCCTTTGCCCCGCCGGACGGCTGGTGAATCATGACCTCCGCGTTCGGCAGTGCGTAGCGTTTGCCCTTTGTGCCGCCCGCGAGAAGAAATGCTCCCATGCTCGCCGCAAGACCGATGCAGATGGTGGATACATCGCACTTGATATACTGCATGGTGTCGTAAATCGCCATACCTGCCGTCACCACGCCGCCCGGTGAATTGATATACAGCTGGATATCCTTGCCCGGGTCCTCAGACTCTAAAAAGAGCAGCTGCGCTACCACAAGGCTTGCGGTTGTCTCATTGACCTCTTCCCCGAGGAAAATAATTCTGTCCTTTAATAAGCGGGAATAGATATCATAGTTGCGTTCCCCCCTGCTGGTCTGCTCCACGACATAAGGTACTAAACTCATAAAAAATCCCTCCATATCCATACTTTTTGAATGAATCCTATAAGGTAAACAAACCGGCTCATATGAGCCAGTCTGCTTTTACTGCTTACCCGAAAGCAGATACTTTATTCCTCTGCGTCCGTCTCATCAGCCTCTTTATCTTTCTTTGTCTTCGCTTTCTCTTTTACATTCTCCATAATGAGGTCAACCGCCTTTGTCACGGCGAGATCTCTCTTCATGGATGCCTTCTCGGAATCGCCCATGTATTCCTTCAGCTTATCGGCCTCCATCCCGTAGGCTGCCGCCATCTTCTCAACCTCCGCATCGATTTCCTCGTCGGTCACTTCGATGTTTTCCTCTTTCGCAATCTGCTCCAGCACGAGGCTGCTCTTAATGCGTGTCTCCGCCTCCGGGCGAACCTGCTCTTTTAATTTGTCAACCGTAAGACCGGAGAACTGCATGTACTGCTCCATGGAAAGTCCGCTCTGCGCGATTCTCTGCGCAAACTCATTGACCATATTCTCACACTGAGTCTCAAGCATCGCCTCCGGGATCTCCATCTCGGACTTATCGATAATCTTCTGGATAGCCTCGTCCTCTTTGGTCCGCTTTGCCTCGTTCTCCTTCTGCTCCTCCAGATTCTTCTTTACGCTCTCTTTGTACTCTGCAAGCGTATCAAACTCCGACACATCCTGCGCGAACTCATCGTCGAGTGCAGGAAGCTCTTTTGTCTTGATCTCGTTGATCTTTACTTTGAACAGCGCAGGCTTTCCGGCAAGCTCCGCCGCCTGATACTGCTCCGGGAACGTCACATTGACGTCTACCTCGTCCCCGACGTTTTTGCCTACAAGCTGATCCTCAAACGTATCGATAAAGGAATGGGAACCGATCTCAAGCGAATGATTCTCGCCCTTTCCGCCCTCAAATGCAACGCCGTCCACAAAGCCCTCAAAATCAATGACTGCGGTATCTCCCACCGCCACCGGCCTGTCGGTCACGGAAACGGTCCGCGCATTATTGCCGCGCTCTTTCTCAAGCGCGGCATCCACTTCCTCATCGGTCACTTCCGTATCGACCTTCGTCACCTGAACGCCTAAGTATTTGCCGAGCTTTACTTCCGGTTTCACCGCAACCTCTGCGGTGAAAATAAAGGGCTTTCCGGTCTCAATCTGTACCACCTCGATCGAAGGTCTCGAAACGATGTCAATACCGCTCTCATCCGCAGCCGCCGGATAGTTCTCCTGAATCAGAGTATTTACCGCCTCCTCGTAGAAAATGCCGGCTCCGTACATTTTCTCGATCATCTGTCTCGGAACTTTTCCCTTGCGGAACCCCGGAACACTGATGCTCTTTTTCTCTTTCATGTAGGCCGCCTGAATCGCTTTCTCTACCTCCGCCGCATCCACTTCGATGGTAAGCTTCGCCATGTTTTTCTCTAAATTTTCTACCTGTACACTCATCTTTGACTATTTCCTCCTTAATATATATCATCCATGTACATTTATTCTCTGCTTTTCCCCCGGAAAAAAGGGCATACTTCGACTATCACAGTCATTTTAGCATTATAGCACATCATATAAGAAAATACCAGTCCTTTTTGCTATTCTGCAACTTCAATCTCGAGTCCCGTATAAATCTGCGTCACCGCATCCCCCAGCTCCTCCCGCAGGATGGCTGCCGCGCGCTTTCCGGTGCAATGCCCGGTGTAAATCCGCCTGATTCCCGTCTCCCTTATGCGTCCCGCCAGTGACCGGACCTGCGCCTCCGGGGATGCAAACAGATGAAATCCGCCAATCAGCGCATATATTTTCTTATCCAGGCAGGCGGCCGCCGCCTCTTTTATGATATTGTCCGCCCCGCCGTGGGAACAGCTGCTGCACACGACAAGTCCCTCTTTCGTATCAAACACCAGACTCTGCTCGTGCGCAAAACAGTCCGGGCACATTCTGTGATTTTTCCGCACATACATGTTTGCCGCCTTCCCGAGTTCCTCAAGATGCGGCGTGCTGTGCGGAAGCAGCAATACGCCGGGCGAAAGCTCGTAATTTCCGTCGGCATAGACGATCCGGTCGGCATATTTTTTGAGATATCCCTTATGAATCCCGATATATTTGCGGAATATCCATTTCCCGGCGTAGCAGTTTTCTTCCGCCCCCGCCTGCAGGTAAAAGTTTGCCCGCTCATTTTCCGCAAAAAACGCCGCCATCCCGTCGGAGTGATCGTAATGCGCGTGAGAGAGAATCCCGCAGTCCACATCGGCCAGCGAAATCCCCAGCGCGCGGGCGTTTTCGGCAAATTTTCCGGAGGCCCCCGTATCGAGCAGATACCGTTTTCCCCGGTATGTGATATGCACCGCAAGCCCCCACTCCGGCGCGAGCTCCCATTCGGTCAGATTGTCAATCAGAAAGCTGATTTTCATTGCGTTTCCCCCTCGCTCTGCGGTCCGCAGACGCAGCTGTTTTTATCGTTCCACTTGTCAGGCTAAAGAAAAGCTTCGGATTTGTCAATACGCTTTTTTATTGTTACGGTTTGGCCTGCAGCTTTTACAGCAGGCTATGTTTCGCGAACAGCTTTTGTTCCACGGGAACGGAATGCACTTCGCGAAACATAGCCTGCCACAAAAGCTGCGGGTCAAACTGTTCCCGGATTTTGTTTTTTTACGTCATAACACTCGACAAAAATGTGAAGAAATGTTATAATTAGAATAATTCTAAAATATAAGGCGGTGGTGAGATGACCCGATATGCACGGCTGATATCTGAACTAATCGATCAGTCAGACGGACATATGACAGCCGAACAGATTTTTTTAGAGCTGAAGAACACGGAGCCCAAGGTTGTTCAGGCAACCGTATACAACAATCTGAATGCCCTGTGCAGAGACGGCCTGATACGGAGGCTGTCCGTAGAAGGCTCCCCTGACCGCTATGACAAAATCCAAAAGCACGATCACCTTGTCTGCAAAAAATGCGGCTCATTATCCGACATCAGCTTAAACGATCTGACGGACGATCTGGAAAGACAGCTCGGGGACGGAATTATCTCTTATGACTTAAAAGTATTTTATCTCTGCCCCAAATGCAGGGACAGCCAATAAAAGGAGGGATTTACAATGGTGTACAAATGCACGATCTGCGGGTATGTGTACGACGAAGAAAAAGAAGGCAGACCATTTTCCGAATTGACGGAATGCCCGGTCTGCAAGCAGCCGCCGGAAAAGTTCGAAGCGGCAGAACCCCTTGCAGGACCGGCCGGTTTACATGAATCCGAAAAGGCGCCTTCTCCCGTAAACACCGAAGCGCTTGATCTGAATTATCCGACGGAAACGCGAAAAACGGACGGTTCTTACCGCTATATGAAAGAAATTCATGAGATGGCAGTCACCGGAAAACCTGTCATTGAGGCGATGGGCACACAGATGGAAATGCCCGACTGGGATGATATCCTTGTGCTTGGAGCACAATTAAATCCGATGCCTCTGGACGAACACGCGGATGTGTCTCTGAAAACCGTTATCGGAAAACACGCAAAAAAGCCTATGATCCTTGATATGCCGGTCTATATTTCGCATATGTCCTTCGGCGCGCTTTCCAGAGAAACAAAAATTGCAATGGCAAAGGGAAGCGCGGCGGCCGGTACCGCAATGTGCAGCGGTGAGGGCGGTATTCTTCCGGAAGAGAAAGAAGCTGCGTATAAGTATATTTTTGAATATGTACCGAACCGGTACAGTGTCACAGACGAGAATCTGAAGACCTCCGACGCCATTGAGATCAAAATCGGCCAGGGGACAAAGCCGGGTATGGGCGGGCATCTGCCGGGCGGCAAGGTGACTCCGGAAATTGCGGCCATCCGCAGCAAACCGCTTGGGAAGGACGTCATCAGCCCGTCCCGATTTCCCGGCATCAACGGTGCGGACGATTTGCGGAAGCTGGTAGACGAACTGCGTCTGCGCAGCGAGGGACGACCGATCGGCATTAAAATCGCTGCCGGACATATTGAGCGGGATTTGGAGTTCTGCGTCAGTGCCGGGCCTGATTTCATCACGATAGACGGACGGGGCGGGGCAACCGGAGCCTCACCTGCGATTATCAGGGATTCCACCAGCGTCCCCACAATCTATGCGCTCTGCCGTGCAAGAAACTATCTGGATGCGGTCGGCTCGGATATCGATCTGGTTGTCACAGGCGGACTCAGGGTATCTTCCGATTTTGCCAAAGCGCTTGCACTCGGAGCCGATGCCGTGGCAGTTGCCTCTGCCGCGATGGTGGCGGCAGCCTGTCAGCAATACCGTATCTGCGGTACCGGAATGTGCCCGGTGGGCGTGGCTACACAGGACGAAAAACTGCGCGAGCGCTTACATATCGACGCAGCCGCAAAGCGGGTGGAGAATTATCTGACCTGTTCCGCGGCGGAGTTAAAGACTTTCGCAAGAATCACCGGAAATACAGACATTCACGGTCTGTCTCTTTCCGACCTGTGCACGGTCAACCGGGAAATATCGGAACATACGGCGATTGAACATGCCGGGGATGCGCCATTAACTATCAATATCAGAAAAGAGGAAAAAATTATGGGAACGACAAAGTATGCAGGGACACAGACAGAAAAAAATCTTGAGGCAGCATTCGCGGGCGAATCACAGGCGCGGAATAAGTATACCTACTTTGCCTCGGTAGCAAAAAAAGAAGGGTACGAACAGATCGCAGGGCTGTTTTTGAAAACGGCGGAAAACGAAAAAGAGCATGCAAAGATGTGGTTTAAGGAATTAAGCGGAATCGGCGATACAAAAGAAAATCTTGCCGCAGCCGCAGACGGCGAAAATTTCGAGTGGACGGACATGTATGAGAATTTTGCCAAAACGGCAGAGGAGGAGGGCTTCCCTGACCTCGCGGCCAAATTCCGGCTTGTGGGCGCAATCGAGAAACACCACGAGGAGAGATACCGTGCGCTGCTGAAAAATGTAGAAACCGCGGCGGTATTTGAAAAGAGTGAGGTCAAAGTATGGGAGTGCCGCAACTGCGGGCATATCGTCGTCGGGACAGAAGCGCCCGAAGTCTGCCCGACCTGCAATCATCCGCAAAGCTATTTTGAGATTCAGGAAAAAAATTATTAATACCTGTTCGAAGGAGGGGGCTGTGCGTTTTACGCACAGCCCCCTCTGTCATACCGGACGGCCCGAAGCTCCGTTTTCAGGCGTTTTTCTCTGCCGCAGACGCCGCATACATCCGGGCTGTTGTCCCTTCATCCTCATTTACCGTCGTAAGATAACATACACACCTTATTTTTCATGCGTACTGTTCTCCTCAGTTTCAAATTGCAATTTCCTAATAAAATTGCTTTATTTTCAAAAATTTCTGTACATCTTTTACAATCAGCTTTGCCGCTTCATACTGTTCCTGTGCCTCATCATATGAGACCACATAAAAATCGTCATAATCACTGGTTTCCCGTTTTCTCTTTCATCTGCCCAAACGCTTTCCTGTTTCCCTGTTAAAAACATTTGTTGCAACATAATTCTGATTAAAATATGCGACCACATCCTTATGACGCTTAAAATCAGTTCCTTCTAATGCAAGTACCGCTTTTACGGCATAAAATGCCGCATAATAACAGCGATTAATGGCATCTTTATAGCGTTTATGTTCCATACATAGCTTAGCGGTATCTAATGTCTCAGTTGCATGATTCATACGATATATACACAAATCTACAGCCTTATTATTATCCACTGACAACCACACCTTCCTCCCGCACACTTCTATAAAATGGCAATACGTCTGCCCAATATTCATATTGAGCCTCACTCTTGAGAATTGGAGAAATATCTATGCCTGTGCTTATTTCAATTTCAAATGCAATGTCATAAACATCATTCTCCATTTTTTTTATCTCCGACTCCGGCAAATCAACCAGAATCATCACATCCACATCTGAATTACATTTATAATCATCTCTCGCGTAAGAACCATAAACAATAACCTTTACTAAATGTGGACCAAACACATTCTTCATCTGCTGTGAGAATTGATATATAATATCTTTTACTGTATCCGGCATAATTTCCCTCCCTTCCAGATCGGCTATGCTTCATTTTGACATAATTTGACCGTTGTTTCACCAAGAGTATCCGTTTCCCAAGCTTTTCTCTGTAAATACATCTTACTCTATTTCTCCCGGCCTGCCTATCCCTAAATTTCCGGTATTCTTTGCAGGCTGTTACTTCAATCTCTCCCACAAACAAGCTGCATTCTGCTCCTGTCTACAGTCATTTTGTCTTTATCTTTAAAAGCTCCCTGTCTGTGTACTTCATCTTCCCGTAAAATATGCCCGTCCAAGCTGTACGGGAGCGACTATTAAAACAATATATCTCATAAAAAAGCATTCAAATTTAGCCTGTAGCGATGCACTTTTTCATCTACGCTATCTCCAAACAAATGCCTGAGCTTCTCCAAATCCTGTCCCTCTTTTTCAGCAGTTTCTCTGAATCTTTCTACAAATTTTGAAAAATCGGTTTCCTCTTCTCCAATTTTAACAGCCCCCATCTTTTCAAACACATATTTACTATGCAAATTATTTGAGGAAATACGAATCAGAAAATAATCGACTTTTCTAAGCTCACATACTTGTCTGGCGAATAGCCGAATTGCCTTTGGTGCAATTCCTTGATTTCTTTTATTTTTCAATAAATCAATTCCTATTTCAGGTGTATTGCTATTCGGCTGCTGTAATTCTATGCTTCCACAATAATCCCCTTTTACTGTAAACAGTGAAAAAACACTATCCGCATCATTTAAGATCTGTTCCCACATCATATCTTTTGATATCGGATTCAAATATAATGATGCTTCCCCATTCAGTTGTCTATGTAGTTCTATATAATCATTTCTATCCGTATCGGATATATTACATATAATAAATTTTTCATCTGCGGCAAAAATTTCGCGCCCTGTCATGCTATCCACCTGCCTGTCCGTAAATTTATATTTCATTTACATATCAAAATATTTTTTCAGTTTTGCTGATTCTTTCTGAATTTTTTAATCTTTATGGTATTTTAATTTATTAGGCATATTTTATTATACCATGAATGGCAGGTTCTTCGGATCCTGCTTTTCTATTTTTTGACATAAAAATGGAGCCATTGCTCCATAAATGATTACTCATCTATTTTGCAACAGCCCCCTCTTCTCCTGTCATACCGAACGTCCCGAGGTCTCCGTTTTCAGGCGTTTTTCTCTGCCGCAGACGCCGCATACATCCGGGCTGTTGTCCCCTCGTCCTCATTTACCGTCGTAAGATAATTCCAGCCGCACCGCTCGTAAAACTCCGTATGCGTCGTAATCAGATACAACGTCTCATAACCCATTTCGGCCGTCTCCGCTCTCGCAAAGTCAAGAAGCCGCCTTGCAAGCCCCTGACCGCGGTGCGCTTCTTCCACAAACAGTGCGCACAGGTTCGGAGCAAGATCCTTTCGGTCATGAAAATCATTTTCTATAATGCCTGCCCCCGCGATGATATTTCCCGCATCATCGCGCACAATGTACCACTGCGGTATTTTATTTTTCTGCCGGATGCACTCTGCCATACTCTCCTCGTAGGCCGCAAGCGGCACGCCCCATTTCGCGTGAAACCAAAGAGACGCTCCGGCGGCATACTCCGGATGGTCTGCAATGCGTATCATCTGATTCATAATCCCTCCATCTTCGCTGCAATCCGCATGCCTGCCGCATTTTACCGCAGCCATTTTGTCTTTATCTTTAAGCTGTCTGCATCTTTGTATTGCAATTTCCCATAAAATACCTCGTGCATCCTGTCATTTACTGCAGACAGCTGCACCAATGAAGCGCCCATTTTTTTGACGCGCTTTTCCAGTTCCCTCAAGAATGCGGTCCCGAGTCCCTTCCTCTGATGCGCGTGTGCAATCACAATTTCTATCAAATCATAGGCCGCACAGTCGTCATACTGCTCCATACTTCCCATCGCAAATCCGAGGATTTCTCCCTCTTCTTCCAGCAGCAGACAGAGAGAATCCTCTCTGCTCCACACCTGGTGGATGCGCTTATAGACAGCCGCTTCGGTCCATGTACCGCCGTCATACTCATTGTATTGTTCCATGTAAAGGGGAATCACCCGCCGGATGTCCTCCTCCGTCATCACGCAGTACTGCATTTTATTCCCCCACTGTCCGGGGAGTCTTAATTTGGGCATCTGCGGAAATTGCTTATCGTACGCCTCGATCTCTGCTTCGGGAAGATTTTCAAACACTTTCGCCTCATAAAATCCGGCTCCGGGATAGTTTAAGCCTCCCGGGGTCAGCTCACATCCCATAAATGCGTCGAAATTTTTCCCGTCCGCCGTCGTAATCCCCCAAGTATCGCAGGTCCGAAATCCGTGCCGCGGATAGTAATCGGGCTCCCCGAAAATCACAATCCCCGCATATCCCGCTTCCGCCGCAAGCTTCTTTGTCTCCGCAATCAGCGCTCCGCCGATTCCCTTTCCCTGATAATCCGGGTCCACGCAGAGCGGCCCGAAACACAGAATCGGTATCTCCTCCGGCTTGTGCGCAGGCGTCTCCGCCGTCTCTGTCTTGGCCGGACGCTTTAACACTGCTTTGGAGTACATAATCAGCCCCACGACCTTTCCGTCCGCCTCCGCGACCCGGCCAAGTTCCGGCAGATAAGCCGCGTCTTCCCGCAGCCGGTGCACCAGATAGTGCTCGCTGCAGCCGGGATTGTACTTGTTCCAGAATGCGCGCTTTGTCACAAGCTCCGACGCATAATAATCCGATTCCCGTTCTTTGCGTATGAGAATATCCATGATATGTTTCCTTTCTTTCCTCCGGCGGGGCATGTCCGTGAGCTTCGCTCCCGGACTCGCGGACATTCGTCCGACCTGACAAACCCCAGACAGATTTTTTACATGCAAGCATGACAAAATCTGTCCGGGATTCGTCTGCCCCGCCTCATTGTATTCCCGCAAATTGTGCCATGTATAGGTTGTAGTAGGCGCCCTGTTTTTTCATCAGCTCAGCGGGGCTTCCCTGCTCTAAGATTCCGCCGTTGTCGATGACGAAGATCCGGTCGGCGTTTTGTATCGTCGAAAGCCTGTGGGCGATGACAAAGCTGGTTCTGCCCGAGAGCAGCGCCTCGATGCCTTTCTGCACCAGTATCTCCGTGTGCGTGTCGATACTCGAGGTCGCCTCGTCGAGTATCAAAATTTTCGGCATCGAAACCATCGTGCGGGCAAACGCAATCAGCTGCCGCTGCCCGATGGAGAGTCCCGCACCGTGCTCTTTTAACTCCGTGTCGTAGCCCTTTTCCATTTTCATGATAAAGTCATGCGCGTTGACCGCGGTCGCCGCGGCGATCATCTCCTCCTCGGTCGCATCCAGCTTTCCGTATAAAATATTGTCGCGCACGGTTCCGTGGAAAATAAAATTGTCCTGCGTCATCACGCCCATCTGCTGCCGCAAACTCTCGATGGATATCCTTGTCAGATCATACCCGTCCACCGAGATCGTTCCCTCCTCGATGTCGTAAAAGCGGCTGATCAGATTGACAATCGTCGTCTTTCCCGCGCCGGTAGGACCGACCAGCGCGATCGTCTCTCCCGGCTTTACCGAAAAGCTGACGTCACAAAGCACCTTTGTCTCCGCCGGCGTGCCTCTGTCATAGGTAAAGCTCACATGCGAAAATTCCACCTCGCCTTTCACCTCCGGCAGCTTGGCCACATCCGCCGCATCCACAATGTCCGGCTCCGTGTCCAGGATATCAAAAATCCGCTCGGCCGCCGTCAGGTTTGTCACCAGATTGTTGTAGAAATTGCTGAGATTCATGATCGGCGTCCAGAACATATTGATATAAGTTCCGAAAGCCACGAGCATCCCGACGCTCACGGTCTCCACTCCGAGCACGCGTATGCCGATCAGATACATCATCATCGCACCGATGCCCCAGCAAAAATCAACGACCGGCCCGAACAGATCCGCATAAATGACCGCATCGCGGAAAGAATCCCGGTGCTCGGCCGCAAGGTTTCCGAAGATTTCCCGCGTCTCCTCCTCCGCGCCAAAGCTCTGCACCACATTCATCCCTGCGATATCCTCGTGCACATAGGCATTCAGATTCGAAGATTTCTTACGGAAAATCTGCCAGCGCCTGTGCGACTTTGTCTGCACAAACCAGATGCCCGCGATCATCAGCGGAAGCGTGGAAAGAGACGCGAGCGCAAGCCGCCAGTCCTTTACCACCATGATCACAACGACCCCGGCGACCGTGACAAGCTCGGGAACAAGCGTCGTCACCGTATTTACCAGCACATCTTTTAAGGAATTGACGTCCCCGATAATACGGGCAAGAATCTTCCCCGTCGGTCTGCTGTCAAAAAAAGCAAACGACAATGTCTGGATATGCTCATACAGATCCTGACGGATGCGCAGCAGAATCTTGTTTGAGACCACCGCCATCACATACATGCGGATCTTTACCATCACGATAAAGAAAACATTCAGCGCAAGCGCAAACGCTCCCAGCTTCATCAGCCCCGGGAAATCACCGCCCGCGATATAAGTGTCGATCGCCTCCTCGATAATCAGCGGATTCACTAACGATATCGCAACGGTCACACCCATACATAACAGTACCGCAATCAATATTCCTTTATACTCCATCAGATAGGAAAACAGCCGCCGGAATATTTTCTTTTTGTCCGTGTTTTCCATAAATTCGTCTTCACGAAACGAATTGACAGCCATAGTTACCTCCCACTTCTCCGTACTGCGCCAGATAAGTGGCGTAGTACAGTCCTTTCTTTGCCAGCAGTTCCTCGTGCGTTCCGCGCTCCGCGATTTTCCCGTCCGCCAGATAGATGATTTCATCCGCGCGGCGCACCGCGGAGATACGGTGGGCGATTATGATTTTCGTTGTCCCCTCCAACGCGTTAAGCGTCTTTTGAATTTCCCGCTCTGTCTCCATGTCGAGCGCCGAGGTCGAGTCATCGAACACCAGTATGGGACTGTGCTTTGCGAGCGCCCTCGCAATGCTGATGCGCTGCTTCTGCCCGCCGGAAAGGCCGACGCCGCGCTCGCCAATGACCGTCTCATACTGCTCTTCCATCTTCTCGATAAATCCCTTCGCCTGCGCCCGCTCGGCCGCCAGACGCACCGTATCCGGCTTCATTCTGTTCCGCTGTCCCATCCTGATATTTTCCTCGATGGTATCGGAAAACAGGAACACGTCCTGCAGCACTACCGAAATACTGCTGCGCAGCTGACGCAGCGATAGTTTTTTCACATCCACGCCGTCCACGAAAACGGTTCCCGCGCTCACGTCGTAAAAGCGCTGCAAGAGATTGATCAGCGAGGATTTTCCGGAACCGGTCGCGCCCATAATTCCAAGCGTTTTCCCTGCCGGAAGCACAAAGCTCACATCCGCAAGAATCTCCTTTCCCCCCAGCGAAAAATCCACATGCTCAAAGCGGATATCGCCCTTTACTTCCGGGAGCGTCACAGGCTCTTCGCAGTCGGTGATCGCCGCCCTCTCCCCGTAAATCTTTTGTATTTTCCGGTAAGATGCCACGGCTGCGGACACGTCGTTTGCGAGCCATCCGAGCATCTCCATCGGCCAGGTACAGTTTCTGCTGTACTCGACAAACGCCACCAGCACACCCAGCGTCATCTCCCCTTTCATCACGAGCGCTCCGCCAAGCACCGCGGTACAGACCGGAAGCGCCTTTCCCACGAACTGAAACAGCGGATAATAGCGCACGAGCGTCTTTGACTGCGCGATATTCAGCTCATAGTAACGTTTGTTGTGCGACAAAAACTTTGCAATCTCGTGCTTTTCCCTCGCAAACGCCTTGACCGTCCGTACCCCTGCAAGATTCTCCTCCGCCACGGTCGTCAGAACCGCATTCTCCTCGCTGATATCCTCATAAACTTTGTCTAACTTCCGCTCCATCACAATGGCCGTAATCCCGCAGATCATCATTGTGAAAAGCGGTATCAGAGCCAATTTTGCGCTGCGCGTAAACATGCAGTAAAGCACAAACGATACATGAATCACCAGATTGATCACCAGCATCCCGACATAGCCCATTGCGTTCCAGACCTTATCGATATCATCCTTTACGCGGGCCATCAGCTCCCCCGTATTCGTATTGTCAAAATAATTCATCGAAAGCGTCTGGATATGGTCAAACAGATCCTTTCGCATCTCGGTTCCGATTTTCGCCGAGATTACATCAAACGAAAACTCCGTACAGTAGCCGAACACGCTCCGGCCGATTCCGACCAGCGCGATTCCGACCAGAAGACCTGTCAGAAGTTCCGCTTTTCCGTCAATCATAACATCATCCACAATATGTTCCGTGATCATCGGATAAACCATATCCAGCACGATCGACGCCACCATACAGAAAACGGCAAACAGATATCCATACCAGTAACGTCCGATATACGTATGTAACTTTTTCATAAATCCCCTCCTTCTCAGCGCACAAAAAAAGACCATGGTACATGTATTACCACGGTCTCATATCCACAGGAAAACTTCGAGTGCGATGCTGTATTGTCTCCGGCCGTACACGCGTCTTATATGACACATGGACAGCTGCAGCTTATCTTCCGACAGCCATCCGTCACTCTCACCGAGGTAATATTCCGATTCTTCTGTGATAACACGCTCCGCAGCTTAATCATACTTATTACCTCCTTTTCTCAAAATTTTCATGCGCTGTATCTTCTGCATATTAGTATACGCACAATACTTTTTCATTGTCAAGGCAATTCTCAAAATTTTCCAACATAATATCCCTTTTGCCGTAAATAATAGGATTAGGAAATACAACTCGTATTTCTGATACAAAAACAAATGTAAAAAATGGAGGAAAAAACCATGAGTGGATCTAACAATTCAGGTTCCAACACAAACCAGATGGCAGTGCCGCAGGCAAAAGAGGCAATGAACCGCTTTAAGCAGGAAGTTGCAAGCGAGCTCGGAGTACCTCTTAAGGCAGGTTACAACGGCGACTTAACTTCCGCACAGGCCGGCAGCATCGGCGGTGAGATGGTCAAGAAAATGATCATGAAGCAGGAAGAGCAGATGTCAGGCAAATAAATCATTTGCCGCAAATAAGTACTTTGTCGCAAATAAGTACTTTGCAACAAATAAATCATTTGCAACAGATGAAAAGCTCCCGCATCCCGGAACAGAGACATTCCTGTCTCTGCCCCGATGCGGGAGCTTTTTGCCGCCCTTTTTCTCTCGGCAAGCAGGGGAACATACGCCTTTTGTCTGCTGGGAGGAAAGCTCTTACTGCGCGTACACAAGGCCTTTTCTTATCTGCTCCACCGTCTCTTCGTCGGAAAAGTACCGTACGATCTCAAGCGCAAACGGAATCGCGGTACCCATGCCGCGGCTGGTGATCACGGCGCCGTCGCGCACGACCGCATCTTCGCTCGTCTCTGCCCCGATAAGCTTCTCCTCAAAGCCCGGATGGCAGGTTGCGCGTTTTCCGTTTAAGATCCCGGCCGCACCCAGAACACTCGGCGCCGCACAGATTGCACAGACGAGCTTGCCTGCCGCCGCAAAACTTTTGATTACCGTATTTACCGTTTCATTCTCCCCGAGGCGCAGCGTTCCCGGCATTCCTCCCGGAAGCACGATCCCGTCCAGCGCATCGTAGTCTACTTCGTCTGCGAGCGTATCCGCGAGAAACGTCACGTCGTGGGAACCCGTCACTTCCCTTTTGCCGGTAACGGAAATCATCACGATTTCCATGTTCGCCCTGCGCGCAATGTCCACAACGGTAAGGCCCTCAATCTCCTCACAGCCGTCTGCCATAAAAATTCCGATTCTGCTCATCACTGATTCTCCCTTCTCTGCTTTGCACCGTTCTCCGTGCGCCGCGTCATCAACTCAAATATACCGTAAAAATAAGATAGCTTCCGTACCCGTTCATCCTGTAGCTGTATCCTCCGACCGCAGTTCCAAGCGACTCTCCCATCTTCTGCACCGCGTCAAACAGAAACGAACTGTTTTTCCGATATGCGGACTGCGGCACGATCAGAGTCAGCGTCCGGCTGCCTTTTTTGTACTGCTTGGCCAGATTTTTCCCCGCCGCAGCTGTCGTTAGGCGTCCATAAACAGCCCAAACGCCTCCGCATAGCCCTGACACACACCCTTTCTCTTCAGCAGAACACCGGCCGCCGTGTAGGATTCGTGCGGGACGGTTCCGTTTAAGTAATTGGAATAGTCGTATGCACAGTTCAGCGCAATATAATCGTGTACCGCCTTTACTTTCTCCGCATCCGTCATCCCCGCCTTAATCTTTTTGCGGATGACGGACTGAATTTTTTTATCGACCTCGCTGCTGCCGGACGCCGCCTGACACACCAGCACCCTGCAGGTATATTTCCTTGCGCCGGCTCTCGCCGTAATGGTTGCGGCGCCTTTTCCGACTGCCGTGACTTTTCCCTTGTCCGTCACGGCCGCCACACTCTTTTTACTGCTGCTCCAGCTCAGTTTCCTGCCGACTCCCGCGACCTTAAGCGTCTTCGTCTGTCCCACACTCAGGGTGATATCCGTGCTGCTCATCGCGGGCAGTTTCAGTTCGCCTGTAAAATCGCCGATCGTATTCCCCGCCAGAACTTCCGCGGGTGCCGCCGCGCCCAAAAGCAGCGCCGTCAAAAGCAGCAGACAGATACGGCGGAGCATCCCTCTTCTCTGCGTTCTCACCGTATGTTTTCCCAATGTACACGCCTCCTCTCTGTCATCATAACACGCCTGTGCAGGCGCTTCAAGCCGTATCTCCGGCTATATGTCCCTGCCCCGAACACTTTAGCTCAAACCGGATAAAATCGACCGCCCCTTCGCCGAGGTATCTGATATACAGCGCCCGTTTCCCCGGTTCCATATGAAATGCCCCGGTAAATACGCCGCCCCTGCCTGCCGTTAACCGTATGGGTATATCCGCGCTGATCTCCCGAAAATCCGGATATGCCGAAACCTGCATGTTTCCGTCCGCACGCCCCCGCGCCTCCACGCAGATCGCATCGGCTCCGTCTATCCAAAAGTACTTAAATCCCGCGGCGGCTCCGTTTCGCATATTTGCGATATACTGGTCTCCGTCACGCTCCCTGTCCCCTCCCGTCTGTGTAAAATACGGGTGGTTTCGGAACCGCAGCTTCGGCAGCCCACAGTCGTAACGCCCCGCGCCCTCCGCGGACCACAGATTGCAGGCAATCCGCGCCTCATAGCTGCCGACTCCTCTTAACGGCCCGGGATTCAATCCGCAGCTTGTGACCTCGGCCTGTCGAAACCCGCCGTCTTTCGTCCGCTCCAGTTTTTCCGCACACGCCTGCCTTGCATAGGAGCTGCGGTTTGTGTGGCGGTGATAGAAAATGTACCACTCGCCGCCGATTTCCGCCATACCGCCGTGCGTATTTCCGAGATAATTGACCGCGCGGCTTTCATCCTCGTTCCCGTTCAGGTACAGATCGCCCAGGTCCACCAGCGTGCCGCCGTATTCGTAGGGGCCTTCCGGCTTGTCCGCCGCCGCATAACAGAGTTCATGGTTGTGCTGGGACGAATAGACAAAACAATATCTGCCGTCCACGTTCCGAATTGAACTCGCCTCGAAAAACGCATGATGTTCAAAACAGCCGTCTTTTCCCTTTACCGGGAACAGCAGCTTCGGCCCCGCCTTAATTGTCACCATATCCCGCTCAAGTTCGAGCATTACGCCGCCCTCGTTTGTCAGGTTATGCCACCTTGACGCAGGCCGCGGCACCTTCACCGCAAAACCCGAAAACAGATAAATCCTGCCGTCCGCATCCGCCAGCACGCCCGGGTCAAACGCAAACGGCTCCCCGCTTTTCGTTCCCCACACATGGCCGTCTTTAAAATGCACATGCCCGTAAAATTCGTATTTCCCCGCCGGAGTATCGCAGACCGCCACGCCCATCCGCCCCAGAAAATCAAAGGCATAGTATAAATAATATCTCTCGTCCGGCCCCTGCACGGCATCGGGTGCATAGAGCGCGCGGATTCCCAGTTTATTCTGCGGGTCCTGCTTTCTTTTGTAGATGACGCCCTCGCATCTCCAGTCCGACAAGTCGTTCACCGGCGCCGACCAGCAGACGTAATCATTCACGCAGAAAATCGGCGCGCCGAACGCGTCATGGGACCCGTAGACATATACCCTGTCGCCGAACACGCGCGGCTCCCCGTCCGGGACATACTCCCAGCTCGGCAGGTAAGGATTAAACGCTTGCTGCTTCATATGCACACACTTTCCTTAAAATCATTTTTCTCAAATCCGGCGTCAGTTCTTCCTGCTGAAACCCATGAAACTTATTCGCATAAGAATGCCGGAACTCAAAAATACGGTTTCCGTTTTCACGGTCTACGGCAAATAATTTATGTCCGATTTCCACCGCTTCATTCAGCAATTTCTGTCCCAGTTCATCCGTCTCCGGAGCAATGCCTACCTTCTTTCCGCCGCTTCTGTAATATTCTCTGCCGCCATGCTTCTGATTGAGTTCGTATTCCCGGAACCCCAGCTCATTCCAATATACATACTTGTGGGTTTCATCTGAAATATTCCTTATCACACACACTTCGGCGCCGTTTAAATTTCCTTCTACCGTATCGCCTTCAAACCGCTCGTCTGAAGCAATGCTGAGCAGAAAATTTTCTCTGTGAAACGCGCAGTGCGTCGAACCATATTCTCCTATCACAAACTCGTCTCCGCCTGTATCTTCCTCCTCCCCGCACTGTGTCAAAATCTGTAAAATAAGCAGAAACTGCTCCATATTTTCTTCCCTGATCTCATACAGCGCTTTTATCAGCGGATAATCCTGCGGCATGATACGGGGTATCAAACCCCCACAAAAACGATATGTCGTTTACCGCTATTATCATCCCTTCATCCCTTGTATCATCCAAACCTACAGCAGTTCGATCAAAGCCTTTTCCCATTCGTCGAAAAAGCCCTTCGGCCAGCTGCTCATTTTTCCGTCTCCGTTAATTTTCAGGGCTTTATAGGTGTGCCTGTAGTCATTCTCCTCGTCTTTATAGAAAAAGGCTACCTGTACATCGCTCTTATCAATCTGTTTTTCTTTTACCGAAATGCGTATCCCGTTTACGATATGCTCGCTGTGAGTTTCCACCAGTACCTGTACGCCGCCGGCTCCGGCGCGCGCAATTAACTCCCCCAACATCCGCTGCCCCGCAGGGTGAATATGCGCCTCCGGATTTTCTATAATAACCATATCTCCTTTTTCCGCCGATAACAGCGCAACGACTACCGGCAAAACATAGGTAATCCCAAAACCGACATTTACGCTTTTATATGAATTTGACTTTACCTTCCCCTCTACAAAGTCAAATGTCAGTTCCGTGCTCCTCGTCTCCATCATCACTTTTATCTGAGGCGAGACCCCCGGTGAAATGCGGTCCATCCAAAGACGCGTCTGATTCATTAAAGACGTCCCTCGCTCATCCTCCTCCGCCACATGCGGATTCTTTATGCCCGCATCACCGTATACGCTTAAATACTGCAGCGTATATTCACCGTTATTGCCGAAATCGCGGCCCTGCAGTTCCTTTTCGTTAATTACTCCGTATCGTGCCTGCGGTTTGATTCGATAAGCTGACAGATACACGAGCACATTTTCGACAAACGGCTGACTGCTTTCGTCTCCGCTTAGGCACGGAAGAAAGTCCGCATCCTGTTCATACCCAAAACGATTCACAGAGTGATTGCCGTCTGATGTCGTATAGGTAATCTCTATCTCCTCGTCAATTGCCTTATCGAAAACAACATCCTGTGCATTTCCCAGGTCGACATATGTTCCGTTCAGATACAATCCCCTCTTATCCAGTCCCCGCATCCTTGACTGCGCAAGCAGCAGCAGCGACTGTATCACAGTCGATTTTCCCATTCCGTTGACACCGGTAAAAACCGTTACGTTTTTCAGGTCAATATCCAGTTTTTCAAAGCACTTAAAATTTTTTAATGTCAGATTGTCAATCATAAATTCCCCCTGCCCTCACAGTATCTCTTTCGCGACCTTTTCCGTCATCTCGATTCTTCTCGCGACCGAATACGAATCACCCGCCCGTAGCGCATTGATGTAATCCGTGTTTTGCAATTCAATCTGAAACCGTTCCAGCAGCTGCTGCCTCCGCTCAAACAGAAGATCCAGTTCTCTGTCTGACAATTTAGAAACTGCCAGACTCCAGCTCTCAAACAACGCCTTATTAATCGGCCCTCTTCTCCAATTTGCATTGTATTTACGAAACGCATACTTTCCGAAAATCTTTCTGCAGTATGTCATCACACGAAGAAAAGACTGTTCCACCCGCTCCAGCTCACTGTCATCATACCTGTTCAGTTTCTTTAATGCCCTGCGGAGAAAATCATCAATATTCCCCTTATATTCTGACTGATAATTCAGCTCTGTAAACGCAATAAAGCGATTTACATATTCCCGGTCCGTCATTCTCTCCGTCTCGATACTGTACTGCGTTGCCTCTAAAAAAACCGGATTTTTGGCCAGCTTCTGTATCAGCGCCGTCGCTTTTCCCACATACAGCGCATGGCGGATCTCCTGCGGTTCCAATTCCAGTCCGCCCGTATTAATTCTCTGGAAAATATTGTATACAATCGCGTCCGGCGTCCCCCGTTCGACCGTATATGCGACAATCGGCGTCTCTTTGATTCTCCGCACATATTGTCTTGGAAGTTCGTCAAATGTTATATCCTCAAAATCCGTCATATACTGCATTCCGGTAAATCTGCTTTTCTTCCGTTTCCCGTTCTCATCTTCATTTCCCACCAGAAAATTCTGAAAAGCCGACAGTCTCTGCAGACCGTCAATCACCGTCCATTTTTCGTCATCGGACGCATTAAAATAAAACGTCGGAATCGGAATTTTCAGCATCAGCGACTCAATCAGTCTGCTTTGCTTTTCCGGAGACCATAAGTCTCTGTTTCTCTGAAATTCCGGAGTCAGATTGATTTCCTCATTCTCGAGGCGCTCCATCAAATTATATACATTCATCGGCCTTTGAGAAATGCTGACATTTGCGGGGATAAAATCATCGACGTCCCCCTGCCCGCTGCCGTAATCCTCATCCGCCTCTTTTACGACAAAAATCCCTCTGTCCTCAAGTTCAGCTACGACAGCGGCTATTTTGCTTTCCGTAATCGTCTCGTTTTTATCGCACAAAATATCCACCACCCGCTCATAGCGGACCGTATTGTCATTTGAATACGCCCAACTTACAATCTGTTCTGTTTTTTCTCTGATTATTTTTTCCGAATCCATCACACGCCTCATACTCTTTACAAAAATCAACTATATTTTTCACGTCTTCAAATATACGCCTGCGGCGGCATAGAAAAACAGCAGGACTGCATCTTTGATTTCCATCATACCATGTTTCTTTTATGGGGTACAACGGATTCTTCGTTCTTATTGCCGTCCCACGCATGAACTGCTACAATATAATACAACATTGTATCATGTTGGACTTTCAGAACCCGCAATTCGTTCTTTTGGACGCAGCGTTCACAAAAGTTTCGGCGGAAAGGAATTACTGTAAAAAATAAATTTTTCAAACATGAACAAGTTCATGTTGCAAATTTGTGCCTGCGGCCCAAAGTTTGCGGACTGCGGCAGGAATGGAGGATTATTATGGAAATCGAACGCAAATATCTCGTCAGGCAGCTGCCGGAGCATATTGAAGAATACCCCTGCCAGGCAATCGAGCAGGGATACTTAAACACGGACCCGGTGGTGCGCATCCGCCGGGCCGACGACGTTTACACTTTAACGTACAAGGGACGCGGCCTTATGGTGCGGGAGGAGCACAATCTGCCGCTGACCGCGGATGCCTTCGCACATCTGAAAGAAAAAATTGACGGACGGCTGATCCAAAAGCGCCGCTATCTGATTCCCTTAGGCGACACGCTCACAATTGAGCTTGACATTTTTGAGGGAGACCTCGCGCCGCTCGCGCTGGCCGAGGTGGAATTCGAGACAAAGGCCGCGGCAGACGCATTCACCCCGCCCGAATGGTTCGGGGAAGACGTCACTTTCTCCACAAAATACCACAACAGCACGCTAAGTCAAATATAATACGCATCTGCGAAATTTTTCCGTATGCAGGCTGCGCCGACGGTCAATTTTTTATTCTGCCCGCGCCGGCAAGCAGCCGGTACAGCGTCGGTTCAAAATGAAACTCTTTCATCATGCGCTCCACCTCCCGCAGATAATTATTCCGCACGGGCGGCGGCGCGATTCCTTCTTTTTTCACGGCCCGAATCAGGAGATTCTTCGGCGTGTGGGCAAAGTCGACAAACTCCAGCAGCTGCGTCTTATATCCACAGTATGCGAGCAGATTCGCGCGGACGGCATCGGTCGCAAGCGCCGAAAAGCGTTCCTTTACAATCCCGTAACGCGTCAACAACGCATAATCCTCCGTCTCGATCTGCCTGTTCAGCTCATGCTGACAGCAGGGAACGGAAAATATCAGTTTCGCGTTCCACATGGCGGCATGAAACAGCGCGTAGTCCGTGGCCGTATCGCAGGCGTGCAGCGTCACAACCATATCCACCGGCTGATCTGTCTGATAGCCGCTGATATCCCCGACCTCAAAGTGCAGGTTTTCATAGCCGTATTTCTCCGCGGCTGCGTTGCAGTTTTGAATCACATCCTCCTTCAGATCAAGGCCGACAATCCACACGCGCCGCTTTTTAATCTCCGTAAAATAATAGTACAGAACAAAGGTCAGATAAGACTTTCCGCAGCCGAAATCAATGATATGCAGCTCGTCCTTCGGGTAATCCCGCACGCCGTCCTCGATAATCTCCAGAAACCGATTAATCTGGCGGAATTTGTCGTACATGGACTTTACCACTCTGCCCTCCGCAGTAAAAATCCCCATATCCACCAGCGGTGCAATCGCGATCCCCTCCTCGATCAGATAGTTCTTTTTCCGGTTGTGCGGCGCAGACAGATCCGGCGCCGCGCATCCGCCTGTCGCCCCGGGCTTTCCCTGCCCGCCGGATATATTTTTCACTTTGTAGGTGACTTTCCCCTTCTTTGAGACAAGAAGCATATGTTCCTGTGAATCGGTCCAGCCGTTCACCTGCAGCCATGCCCCCGGCACCGTATCGACGAGATATTGCTGCAGACAGTCCGCGGCAATATTCTCGTGAAACACCTGCTTATCCGTGTAAGCCGCCGCTTGATAACCGGCGCCTTTGCGCTCCACCTCAATTCTGCGGTATGCTCCGTTTCTTTCGGCCGACTTACTGATCACTATCCTTTTGGGCGCCACCTCCGCGATTAAACGGCATTTCTCCCGTATCTCCTGCATAACGCAACCATGCCTTCCTCTCTGCCTGCAAATTTATTTTTTACATGCTCTCTTACGGGCGCTCTATCTCATACCGCTGTTTTGTCCGGATACAGATCTTCAGCTGATCATAGCGCTCCGCGAGCTCTCCTTCCGGTATCACGACGTCCAAAACGACCGCCATCGTGTTGATCATCGTATCCGTCACGCAGTCGCGCATTGACACCAGAATATTGTATTTATCCTCCATCCGGTCCGCGTCGAGAAACTCCATCAGCTTCGGATGCACCGTCTCCCGACCGCTGCCGTCCGCGGTCCGTGTTCCGTTCCCCTCCGCGGCCGGTACCGGTTCGCGCTCCGGCGCAGATGCCGCGCCCGCAGTCTCCGTCTCCACCCGCTCAAAGCGGTATCTCTGCCCCGCATCGAGGTACTTCCCGCGGTCGGTCTCGCTGACAAACATTGCGAGCGGTCTCGCATACATTTTAAAATCCCCGTACAGCGCCTGATAAACAACCAATTCCTCGCCGGTCTCCGTGTGCACGGCAATCGTCTCTATCCGGTATAAGCCTCCCTTAAAATGACGGTATATCTCACCGTTCTTTGGCCTTCTTTCCAACATCTTTTCCCGTTCCTTTCTCTACATTTCCGATTCCGTAAATTCCGGCATCGCATCCGGAATCCGATAGGAATTTAATAAATCCAACCCCTCGGACAAAAAGTCCCGCTCATATGTAAGCTTTGACTGATATCCGGTAATCATCAGCGTCTCCACCTTTGCAAGAAAATCCTCCTGCTCAAGCAGATCGCCGTCATTCTCTCTGACATTTTCCGCCGCGCGCGTCAGAATATCCCCGGATGTCACCGTCTGCCATACATTCTGCGGCCGTCCTTTCTCTGCCTGCCCTGTCTGATAAGACTGCGCGCTCCCTGCCGTTTGCCGCGCCTGATAAAACTGCGCGCTCTGTGACGCCGGACGCGCCTGATACGGCTGCGCGCTCCCTATTCCCGGATATTTCTGCTGTAGTCTGGCCTTCAGTTCCTTCTGCTTCTGGCTCATGACGGCTGCCGCCTGCTGCATCTGCTCTGCCTGCGCCTGCCGGGCTACCGGCTGCACCTGCACTGCCGGTCGCTGCACGGATTGCCGCTGCTGCATCCTCTGATACGGCTGCTGATTCTGATACGTCTGTATGTTCCGGCTCTGCTGCACAGAACCTCTGTGCGTTCCTTTTATCAACGCGACGATAACCCAGATCACAGCAATAACTAAAATCTCTCCCATAAGTGCTCCCGTCTTTTAATTTTCTCCAAAAAAGTAAATACTTATATGTACAAAAAAACTCATTAATATTATAATATTTTAGGATGTGTTTCACAACCAAAAATTTATCCGCAGACACACCGGAGGAACCTGAAACGATATGCTGTTATTGAAAAAATTTAAAAATCTGTCCGGCATGCAGTTGATTGCCGTAGGCTTTTTTCTTCTGATCCTGGCAGGAACCCTGCTGCTGATACTGCCGGTTTCCTCGAGAACCGGGGAGTGGACGTCACCCGTCATCGCTCTTTTCACCGCCACAAGCGCAAGCTGTGTGACCGGGCTGATTCTCGTTGACACCTACACACACTGGTCCTTTTTCGGACAGCTTGTCCTTCTTACGCTGATTCAGATCGGCGGACTCGGATTCATCTCAATCGGTTCCGCGGTCGCCATCATTCTCCGCAGGAAAATCAGCCTAAAGCAGCGCGGCTGGATTCGGGAGAGCTTTAACGTTCTGGATATCGGAGGTGTTGTGCGCCTGATTAAGCTGGTGATGAAGGGCGCCTTTCTTGTCGAGGGCATCGGAGCGCTTGTCCTCGCCGTCCGGTTTTATCCCCGCATGGGGCTCTGGCAGAGTATTTACTACGGCATTTTCCATTCGATTTCCGCGTTCTGCAATGCGGGTTTTGATCTGATGGGAAAATATGTCCCCTACTCCTCCTTTACCACTTATTCGGACGACCCCGTCGTCCTGCTCACGCTGTCGGCTCTGATTCTCATCGGAGGCATCGGCTTTATGGTCTGGGCGGACATCGCAAAACATAAACTGTCCCTCCGCAAATACTCGCTTTCCAGCAAAATGGTGTTAAGCATCTCGGTCGTCCTCGTCCTCGGCAGTACGCTGCTTTTCTTTCTGATTGAGGGCGGCGGCCTCTACGGCGGCATGAATCCCGCGGACAGGCTCTGCAACGCGTTCTTTTCCGCCGTCAGCCCGCGTACCGCCGGTTTTAACAGCACCGATACCGGAGCGCTCTCCGAGGGCGGAAAGCTTTTAACCATCATCCTGATGTTTATCGGCGGAGGCTCCGGCTCCACCGCCGGCGGTGTCAAGATTACGACGGTTTTCGTCCTGCTGCTCCATCTGCGCTCGACGCTGCTGCGCACGCCCGGCACAAATATTTTCGGACGGCGCATCGAGGCGGCGACCATCACAAAAGCCTCCGCCCTGCTGTGCACCTACCTGTTCTGCTGTCTTGCGGCGACGCTGGTTTTGTGCTCCGTCCAGAACTTTTTCATCGGCGACGCGCTTTTTGAGGTGATATCGGCCGTCTGCACCGTGGGTATGACAACCGGACTCACCGGAAAACTAAACACACTGTCGCGCTTTCTGATCGCGTTTTTAATGTATATCGGGCGGCTCGGAAGTCTTTCTTTCGCCCTCTCGTTTACCGACCACAAAAAAACGGCGCATGTCATGCAGCCGGTAGAGCGGATCAGCATCGGCTGACCGCCATTTATAAAAAAGGAGTTCTTACTGACATGAAATCAATCTTAATTATCGGACTCGGACGCTTCGGCAGCCATCTGTGCACCGAGCTCTCGGGACTGAACAACGAAATCATGATTGTGGACCGCGACGAGTCCAAACTTGAAGACCTGCTGCCCTATGTCACAGACGCAAAAATCGGTGACTGCACGAACGAAAAAGTGCTGCGCAGTCTCGGCGTCGGCAACTTTGACCTCTGCTTTGTCTGCATCGGCAACAATTTCCAGAGCAGTCTTGAAATCACAAGCCTGCTCTCGGATCTCGGCGCAAACTATATCGTGAGCAAAGCCAACCGCGACATCCACGCCAAGTTTCTGCTGCGCAACGGCGCGAACGAAGTCATCTACCCCGACCGCGATATCGCCGAAAAAGTTGCAGTGCGCTTTTCCGCCAACCAGGTATTCGACTATGTGGAGCTCGGAAACGGGTTTTCCATCTACGAGATCTCCCCGCTGCCGGAATGGCTCGGGCGCAGCATCGTTGACGTAAATGTCCGCTCCGTCTACAACACCAATATCATCGGCGTCAAAACGCCGGACAAAGATATGATGATTATGCCGGGGCCGGACTATGAATTTAAAGAGGGGGAACATCTGATGGTAATCGGACATCAGAGGGATATCGAGAAAATCATCCGCAAATTATAGCCGCGGACTGTCTATACAAAGTCCTCCCGCATCGGCGTAAAAATATCAAGCAGCACGCCCTCCGCGACGCAGACACACCCGTGCTCGACTGCATTTTGCTTGAGCATCGCATCTCCCGCGCGCACGATTTTCTTTTCCCCGTCAATGGTGAATTCAAATTCGCCGGACACCACGTAGGTAATCTGCGTGTGCGGGTGGTGATGCAGTGTGCCGACCGCTCCCGTCTCGAAATGATTTTCCACACACATCAGCTCATCCCCGTATGCCAGGATCTTGCGGCCGACTCCAGGGGCGGCATTTTCCAAATCAATCTCATCGTTAAAATTCCAAACTCTGTTCTTTTCTGTTTTTTTCATCTTTTCTCCTTTCGCGTGCGCAAAAAGCGCGCCCGCCGGCACGTGCCTTTCACGCGTTTCTGCGGCGCACAAACGCCGTCAGTATCAATATAAACACAAAATCAATCACAACCACCACGCCGACCGAGCTCATTCCGACGGCAATTCCCGCCGCGTCCGCGATTTTGCCGATCACGGAAGGCATCAGCACGGAACCGATACTCGCCATCGTCAGAATATAGCTCCACGCCATCGGATAGTCCTCCATCATCAGACCGGAGAAAGAGACGGTCGTCGGATAGATTCCCGCCATCGAGATTCCGAAGCCCATAATTCCGATCATGATCTGTACCGGCGACGTCCCCGTAATCAGCACGCCGAAAAACAGTACCAGCCCCACGCCCATCAGCCGCATCAGCCGCTCCTTCGGCGCCCTCACGGACAGCCATGCCGTCAGCAGCCGGCCCGTCAGAACCATCGCCCACTGAACGCTCGCCGTCATCTGGGAAAGCGACGCATCCAAAAGCCCCGTGTCCTTAAAATAAGTTACCAGCCAGCCGATTACCCCCTGTTCCGCACAGAGGTAAAAAAACAGTGTCAGCGTGCACAGGTAAAACAGCGGTTCCCTGAAAAACGCGAGTCCGCCGCCTCTCTCTTTCCCCTTTGCCGCCGCACTCTGCTCCATCGGGATTCCCAGATACAGCAGCCAGCTGATCACGCCCATCGCGAGCATAAAATAGCAGACATATATCCAGTTTTCGCCGCCGTTTCCGGCCAGCACGGTCAAAATCAGCGGAAAGAGAAACGCCCCGACGGAAAACATCGCGTGCAGTCCGTTTAAAATCCACGCCTGCCCCGGCGCCAGCTGATTGACCGTCGTATTTCCGCAGTTGCTCGTCGCCCCCCGCGCAAGTCCCGTCATAAAAAAGGCGAGCGCAATGCACAGGTTATTTCCGCCGAAAATAATCAGCAGATACGAAACCGCATACGCAGCGTTAAACAGCAGAATACTGCGCTTCCTGCCGATCAGCGCCGACAGCGCGCCTGACGCAAAACTCGCGACCAGATTGCCCACGGAATGAAGGCTTACAATCAGTCCGCAGAACGCATACTCCAGCCCCCTCGCATCCCTTATGTACGGCAGAAGCGAACCGATGGACAGCGACAGCATCCCGTTTAACAGAAACGTCCCGTAACTGTTTATAAATTGTCTTTTTTTCTGTTTATCCTTAAAAAAATCCATTTCTTTCAGTCTCCCATCGCAATAATCTCGTCAATGATATCCATATAGTCCCCGCAGTATTTCTCGTAAACGCCCTTCACCGCGTTAAAAAAACGCTTCTTCTCCTCCGCAGACAGCTCCACAACCTTCGCCCCCTTCGACGTGACGATCTGTCTCGACGCTTTCTCCCGGCGCGTCCAGCATTCCCGCTCGTAAAGCGCCGATTCTTTCGCGCACTCCAGCAGAATCTCCCTGTCCTCCCCGGAAAGCTTCTCCCAGGTATGCGCGGAGCACAGCTGCATCTCCGGCACCCTCGTGTGCTCGTCGACCGTAAAATACCCTGCCACCTCGTAATGACTCATCGACTCGTAGGAAGGCCAGTTATTTTCCGCTCCGTCCACAATTCCCCGCTCAATATTTGCATAGACGTCCGCATATTCGCCCGGCACCGCAGTCGCTCCGAGCGCTTCCACCATATCCGCCATCAGCTCCGACTCCTGCACGCGTATCCGCATGCCCTGCATGTCCTCGAGCGCGGTAATGGGCTTATGGGCCGTATAAAAATTCCTGGCTCCCGCGTCATACCAGGAAAGCCCCACCAGCTCATACGCGCTGACCTTTCCCAGAAACGTATCTCCGATCTCCCCGTCCAAAACACGCCACATATGTCCCGAATCCGTGTACAGATAGGGCATCTGCAGCGCGTTGAACTCCGGAATATACTCCGCGAGCTGCGACAGTGAAACGCGCGCGAAGTCCACGCCTCCGAACTGCATCTGCCGGATGACATCCCGCTCCACTCCCAGCTCGCCGTCCGGCCAGACCATGATTTTGATACGCCCCCCGGTGCGCTCCTCCACCAGCTCGGCAAACCGGTACGCGCCGAGTGATGTCGGATAGTCCGCCGCCTGATTCTCCGCATAGGAAAACACATACTCCGGCTGCACATTCCCCGAGGCGGTCTCACCTGCGCCGACCATCGCCGCTCCGATGATTCCCAGAAGCACCGCGCCTGCGTCAATCACCCTTTTTGCGGGCAGCTTTTTTCTACTCATCCCTCTGCCCTGCCTTTTCCGCTGCGAGCAGCACTTTCGTGCGGTACTCCGTGGGCGTAATAGCCGCAACGCGCTTAAACACCTTCGCAAAATAATTGGAGTCATGGTACCCCACCTGCGCGCTGATATCCTTGACATTAATCCGCACATCCGCCAGAAGCTCCTTGGCCTTTTCCACACGAAATTCCGTCAGGTACATGACAAAGCTTTTGTCAAAGCACTGCTTGAATATTCTGCAGAAGTACGCCTCCGAGTAGCGCATTGCCTCCGCGGCGTCCTGCAGCGCGATCTCCTCCATATAATGCCCCTCGATATAATCCCGGATCGTCTCCGCAACCGCTGCCAGCCGCACGCTGCCGGTCGTCTCCTCCTGTGCGCCCGCATCCTCCGACACGCCGCCCTGCCACACCGGCCTGCGCCGCTCCCCCGCCAGCCGCACCGCCTCGTCAAGCACGGCGATCAATTCCTCGTCCGTTCCCGGTTTCAGCAGATAATCCAGCGCGTGAACGGAAATTGCGCGCTTTGCATATGAAAATTCGTCAAAGGCCGTCTGAAATATAATGCTGCACTGCGCGTCCATCTCACGGATTTTTTCCGCCGCCTCAAGACCGTTGAGCCCCGGCATCTCGATATCGAGAATCACGATCTCGCATCTATGCTCCGTAAAAAGCCGCACCGCCTCTCGGCCGTTTGCGGCAGTCACCACCGAGAACTGGCCCTCAAAATACTTTTGAATGGTTCTGCTCACCACATTTCTCTCAATCGGCTCGTCATCCGCCACCAATACACGATACATGCCTCTCCTCCATTCCGTCATCTCTGCGGCAGCGTGATTCGTATCACGGTTCCCACATCTTTCCTGCTGTATATGACAAATCGGCTTCCCGGATAATTCGCGCCGATACGCCGGTAAATATTGCCGAGCCCTATCCCGGCGCTTCTGCCTTCCCGCCTCTCCAGCTGCCGTCTGAGGCCGCGCAGCTGCTCCCGCGTCATCCCGACGCCGTTATCGCCGATTACCACCGACAGCACACCGCCTTTTTCCCGAACCCGGATTCGGACAAACCCGCCCTCCTCCTTCGGAGATATCCCGTGCAGAATTGCATTCTCCACCAGCGGCTGAAACAGAAACGCCGGAACCCGCACATTCTCCCTGTCCGCCAGACAGTCAATCCGGTATGAGACACGGCTTCCGAACCGCATCTGCTGCAAATACATATAGTCCTCCACCACTTTCAGTTCCCGCGCCAGCACAACCTCCTCCTCCGGCGTCTTTAAGTTGTACCGGAAAAGCGCGCTCAGCGCCTTTATCATCCGCTCCGTCGTGGCCGCCTCCTCCAGGCTCGCCATCCCTCCGATGACATTGAGCGTATTAAACAGAAAATGCGGCTGAATCTGATTCCGCAGCAATTCCAAGCGCATACTCTCCAGCCGCCGTTCCGTCTCAAGCTTCGCAAGCTCCTCCTCGTGAAGCAGATCCAGCGTCTTGCGCTTTTCCTCAAGCGCCGTGATATACTCCCCGGTCGCATATTTCATTTTATTGAACGCATGTACCATATCCCCGATCTCGTCCTGGTTCTCCACGACCACATCCCCGACAAAAAAATCGTTCGCCGCAATCTTTTTCGAGGCTTCCCCAAGCTCAAGCACCGGATAAATAATCGTCCGGTTCATCAGAACCGCAAGCTGCACGGTCACAAGCAGCAGCAGCGCGCCCAGCGCGACAATCCCCACAGGCACGGCGGTCAGCTTTCGGACTTTCTTTTCATAGCGGCGGTTTCCGTCCTCGAACGTGCACTCCTGCAGCGCGTTTGCATATTTCTGCAGATACGCCTGTATCTCGTACACCTCATACACGCTTCTGATATAGTCCGGCCCTTTGCGCATCGCAAGCACGTCATCCCGCTTCTCACAATACACCTCATAACTGCTGCTCACGGTCCAGGTCTTTGCATAGCGCAGTTCACCTATTTTTTCATACGAGCGGGGCAGTGCATCCACCGCGCGCCGCGTGCGCTCCATCGCTTCCGAAAGCGCCTGTTTCGTCTCGCTTCCGGATTTCTTGATATAGATTTCAAACAGACTGCTCTCTTCCTTTATCGCCTGCGAAAGTTCACTGCATATTCCATTGTCTACGAGAATGTCGTTAAAGTCAATCAGGCAAATTTTTGCAATCCAGCTGTCAAACGAGACGGAGAGCAGTATGATAAAAAATACCACCCCCACAAACACCGCTATTTTCCGCCTGATTGTCAGTTGCTGCCATGCACGTCTCAGCTTTTCTCTCAAAATTACTTCCGTCCTTTACCCTATATACATGATACGCGATTCCTGCATCAGGAAAAAGCAAAGCCGCAGTTTTCCTGCGCAGACTTTGCTTCTCCGTTATTTTTCCTGTTCTATTTTTGACTTTGCAAAGGTAAAAAATTCTTCCCGCCGGCGGCCAAGCACCCGGTCCGGAAGCAGATAGCCGTGCCTCGTATCCGAAAAAACGATCACGAGATGCGCCTGTCTGACGATATCCGTCAGATTTTTCCAGCGGATATCCTCATGCCGGTCCCCTATGGTCACATGGAGACCCTCCTCGTCAAACACAAGGCGCATATCAGGCGGCGCTTGTGCCGCCTGCGCTCTCGCCCGCACAAACACGCCGACGGGCTGGAGCACAGGGAACAGGATACAGCCGACAAACAGTAGCAGCTGTGCGGCATCCCCGGCGCCGTTCCAGAACTTTGCCGCCAGGAGAAACATGGACACGGTAAATACCAGATTGCAGATTCCCGCCGTCGAACGGTACGTGCGGCTCATGGACAGCCGCCAGAAATCAAACGGCGTTACCCGACTCTCAAACTCGTATGACATACCGCTGCATCCTTTCTTCTTTTCCTTTTATTTTGCCAGCAGATTCGGCAGCAGCAGACTGATTTCCGGAATAAACGTCAGCAGCAGCAACACGACGACCATACACAGATAAAACGGCAGCGTCGCCTTTACCACGCGCTCCATCTTTACCTTTCCGACCGCGGAACCGATAAAAAGCACTGCGCCGACCGGCGGTGTCAGAAGACCGATACCGCAGTTTAATATCATCATGATACCGAACTGAATCGGATCGATTCCGATGGACTGTGCAATCGGCAGCAGAATCGGCGTTGCGATCAGAATAATCGGCGCCATATCCATAATGCATCCGAGAAGCAGAAGGATCAGATTCAGCAGCAGCGCCAGGATAATCGGATTGCTCGTCATGCCGATCACCGCGTTCGCGGCCAGATCCGGCACATGCAGCGTCGTCAGACAATACCCGAAAATGCTCGAGGTGGAAATCAGAATCAGCACGATCGACAGCGTATCCACGCACTGTTCCAGGCATTTCCAGACACCCTTCCAGTCTAATCCCTTATAGATAAACACACTGACAATCAGACTGTAGATAACCGCAACCGCCGCGGACTCTGTTGCCGTAAACCAGCCGCCGACTACGCCGACCACCACGATAACGACAGCCGCCAGAGCCCAGACAGAGATGCCAAACTGCTTTATGAGGTTTTTGAAACTGAATTTATCGCCTTTCGGGTAATGCCTTCTCTTCGAGATAATGTAGGAGCCCACCATAAGCGACAGGGCCAGCATTGCTCCCGGTATGTAGCCTGCGAGAAACAGGCTTCCCACCGAAACGCCTCCGGCGGACATCGCATAGATTACCATGTTATGGCTCGGCGGAACGAGAAGTCCCTCACACGAAGACGTGATTGTGACCGCCGTCGAAAAATCATCGTCGTAGCCCTGATCCACCATCATCGGAATTAAGATACTCCCGAGTGACGCCGTATCCGCGGACGCGGAACCGGAGATTCCTCCAAAGAAATAGGACGCCACGATATTTACCATCGCCATGCCGCCGGTCATCCACCCGACGCAGGCGTTTGCCAGCGCAATCAGCTTTTCCGAGATTCCTCCGCTTCCCATCAGCACACCCATCGTGATAAAAAACGGCACCGCCATTAGGCTGAACGAGCTGATTCCCTTTACCATCTGCTGACAGATCGTCGTCAGCGGCAGCCCCTGGGACAGCAGGCAGAAAAGAGAAGATAACGCTACCGCGTAGGCGATGGGGAACCGCAGAAAAATCATCACGATAAAGCTGACAAGTAACACGATGATTGCAAGTGTCTGTGTGCTCATGCGTTTTCTTCCTCCTTCACAAAGATTGCCTTGATATGATTGTAGACAGCCTCAAGCTCAAATACAATCATTGCAGCTCCCGCCAAAGGCACCGGGAAATACATCCAGAATCTCGACAAAAACGGCATGCTGACGTAGGTTCCCTTCGCGCCGATTCCGGCGGCGTACTGCCAGCCCACTACCAGCATCACAACGGCCAGAACAAAGACGCAGACATCCGCAAGAATATCGAGAAAGCGAATCAGCCCCCTCGGCAGATAGCGGTCAAACGCCGTCATGCGGATATGCCCGTTCCTGCGGATGGCAAGCGCCGCCGAGAGCACCGCCATATAGGCCATGCAGGTCAGCACGACTTCCTCGCTCCAGGCGGGGTCCGGCACAAACGGCACATAGCGCCCGATAACGCTCATCGTCGTAATCAGAATATCAACCAACAGAAGCAGCTTGCAGATCACGAGCACGATTTTGTATGTAATGTCATAGGCGGGTTTTAGTTTATCAATTGTTTGAAATATACCCGGCATACCATTCCTCCTGCTACTGCATATCAAGAATCTGCTGATACAGGTCTTCCTGTCCGACGATGTTCTGTGAAATCACGTCTGCCACAGCATCCTGCCACGGCTTGATATCCTCTACTTCCACCACATTGATGCCGTCCGCTTTCAGCTGCTCAAGAACCTCATTCTCCGCTTCCTCGGAAATCTGACGGTTAAAGGCGGACGCATATTCCCCTGCCTCAATCAGCACATTCTGCTGAGCCTCTGTCAGAGAATCCCACGCCTCGTCCGTGATAATTACCTGGATCGCGCCAAGCGTATGGCCGTCTAAAATCAGATTCGGCGCAACCTCCTGGAACGCGTTGGACTTATAGTTTGCAATCGGCTGTTCTGCGCCGTCCACAACACCGGTCTGCAGTGCGGAATACAGCTCGCCGAAGGATACGACTGTCGGAGATGCCCCGAGAGACTCTACCAGACCGTTCATAACCGGGTCATTGGAAACACGCAGCTTCATGCCGGCCAGATCTTCGATGCCTGCAACTTCATTTACCGTAAAGAAATGGCGGAAACCTTCTTCTCCGTAAAACAGACCTCTGACCCCGCTGCCGTTCTCGTGCGGCTCAAGCAGGAACTCCTCTGCCAGATCCGAGGTCGCAAACGTCCAGAAATGGTCGCGCCCCACAAATGTGTAGGGGAGGGAAAGCAGCATGGATTTCTCCCCGCCGTAGCTGGTCAGCGCAAATGCGGAGATACGGGACATCTGAATCGTTCCGCCGCCGCCGAGCATCGTGTCAAGCACGTCATTCTCGGAGCCGAGCACGCCGCTCGCCTGCACGTCAATCGTAATATTTCCGCCGGACAGCTCCTCCACTTTCTCCTTAAAAGCGGTCGCCGTCTGTCCGACGATGGTATCTAACGGATTTACCTCGGCATATACGAGCGTCACCGGCTCGCCGTCGATTTCCACTGCCGCTGCGTCCCCCGCATCGTCTGCCGGAGCCGCCGGCTCCTCTGTCTGCGTCTCGGCCGCCGGCTCTTTTGCCGCGTCAGACCCCTGCGTATCGGCCTCCTTTAACCCGCAGGCGCCAAGCGACGCCGTCATTGCCATACATAACAATACGGATATTACTTTTTTCTTCATAAAAAAATCCTCCCTAAATAAAATTTGTCTTCGTCTTTCGAAGAAACTTTGTAATTTTATTATAGGGAAGATTTTGTCTACGGAAAACCGTAATATCTTTGTATTGTTAGTAAATTTTTAATCTTTTGCCGAATTATTTCCTGTTTCTTTTGTGCGATATATCACAGGAACGCAGTTTTTCATTCCGGCTTTTTGGGCATATCTCCAAATGTTTCCGCCACCGCCGCAAGCAATTCCCGCACTCCAAGATGCTGCGGGCAGTGTCCTTCGCATTTTCCGCATTTGATGCAGTCTGCCGCGCTTCCGTGTCCCGCGGTGTGCATCTCGTAACGCTTCCGGTTTACATCGTTTGCGCCGAACTGCACCGTCATGTTATAATCCTCAAACAGCTCCGGGATTAAAATCTTCTGCGGGCAGTCGTCCACGCAGTAGCGGCACTTCGTGCAGGGAATCACAGGGAGCTTTGCAAGCTCCTCCACCGCCCGCTCCACGGCCTGTTTCTCTTCCGCGGAAAGCGGTTCAAACTCCCGCATATAAGAGGTATTGTCAAGAAGCTGCGCTTCGTTTGACATGCCGCTGAGCACCAGAAAGACATTGTCCAAGGATGCCGCATACCGCACGGCGTAGGACGCGTAGGACGGCTTTGCGTCTTCTTTTCCCGGGGAAAGCGCGTCTAAGACCTGCGCCGCCTCCCCCGTCATATTCGCCAGGGTCCCGCCTTTGACCGGCTCCATGACAATCACCGGAATACCGTACTTTACCGCCGTCTCGTAGCATTTCCGCGACTGCACCTTCTCGGATTCCCAGTCGTAATAATTGATCTGCAGCTGTACAAACTCCATCTTTGGATGCGCTTTCAAAATCTCCTCAAGCGCTTCGGCGCTGTCGTGGAACGAAAATCCGATATGACGGATTTTCCCCTCCTCCTTCATGCGGCGTATAAACTCAAATCCTCCGCGCCGTTCCTCTTCCGCCGCGCTCTCACGATTTAACGCGTGGAGCAGGTAAAAGTCGAAATAGGACACCTTGCAGCGCTCAAGCTGCTCCGCAAACAGCCGCTCATAATCCGCATACTCCTTCACGAGCCATACCGGCATCTTCGTCGCGAGCAGAAAGCGCTCTCTGGGATATCGGTCGACAAGGCATCTTCCGACCGCCTCCTCCGACTTGCCGTTGTGATACGGGTACGCCGTGTCAAAATAGGTAAAGCCCTGCTCGAGATAGGTATCGATCATCCGGCAAAACGCCGCGTCGTCAATCGTGCCCGTATCCCCGCCCACAACCGGCAGGCGCATACACCCAAACCCCAGTTTCTTTGTAATTTCATCCCTCAATTCAGACATGACTGCCTCCTCCTTTTGTTTTATCATTCATGCGCCGCGGGCAGTCTTTCAAAACTGCCCGCGGCATTTCGTGTAAAAGTTTTCTGTTCTATGTATTCGAATCTCCCTGTGCAGGCGCCTCGGTTGACTCTGTGCAGACATCAACTGCCGTGTGTAGCAATTCTGCCCATGGGTTCTGCCGGAGAAGGTTCTGTACGTCTGCGCGTTGCACATATCGGCGTACCTGTCCACAGGCGAAAGACAGGCTGGGTTCAATTTCTGGCGGCACTAAGCGGCTATCCTCGCAAAATCGCGATAGGAAACCCGCTCCGACAACTCGCGGCACTGTATATTATGTGCTGCCGCACAGGAGAAAACAGTGCCGCTCAAACAAGTCTCTGCGGGTTTCCGTTTTGCTCGAATAGCCGCAAAGTGCCGCACGAAATCGAACAAAAAGCCTGTTCTTTCATCCTGCGAACAGGTGCGTCGATATGTCCAACCGTCAGACGAACAGAAGCAATCGCGGACGGCAGAACCCACGGGTTAGAATTTCTGCACGGCAGTTGTGCAAACAGAGCAGCCGAGGCGCCTGCACAGGGAAATACCCGATGCAGTTTATAGAAAAGCTTGCACAAAATACCGCAGGCAGTTTTCGCAGACTGCCCGCGGCACTCCGAATCTTATTTACAGAACTCCTCCACGCTTGCCGCAATCTGCTTTAAGCTCTCAATCCAGAATTCCTTCTTTGTCAGGTCGATTCCCATCATCGCCCCGCACTCTTCGATGCTGCAGCACGGCGTCGCCTTCAACATCGCTTTGTATTTCGGCACAAACGATTCGCCCTCCTTTAAGAAGATGCTGTAGAGCCCGAGTGCAAACAGATTTCCGAACGCGTACGGGAAATTGTAGAAGCTTAAAGATTCACTGTAATAGTGACTCTTGCACACCCACATATACGGGTGCAGGAAATTTTCGTCGAGTCCGTCCCCGTAAGCCTGCCGCTGCGCGTCTGTCATCAGCGCCTTTAAATCCTGCGCCATCAGAAATTTGCTTTGGCTCTGCTCAAACACTGCCGTCTCAAACAGGTATCTCGAATAGATATCCACAATGGTCTGCGTCTGCTCTTTCAGATCATTCTCGAGCAGATATAAGCGCTCGTCGCCCTCCGCCGTCTTTAACGCATGTCTTCCGAGATGCACCTCATTAAATGTCGACGCCGTCTCCGCCACCGGCATCGGATATTCATGGTTCAGCGGTCTTTCATTCTCAAGCTGCCTGTTGTGGAACGCGTGGCCGAGTTCGTGGGCCAGCGTGCCGATCGAGCCGAAATACCCGTCATAGTTTGTCAGAATGCGGCTCTGCTTTAGGTTCGGCAGACCGGCGCAGAACGCGCCTCCCTCTTTGCCCTTGCGCGGATAAAAGTCAATCCATCTGTTGTCAAACGCCTCGCGCATCATATCGGCCATTTCCGGCGAAAACGCCGAAAACGTACCGCACAGATATTCTTTCGCCTCCTCGGGCGTATAAGTTTTATCCGCCTTCCCCAGCGGCGCAAACAGCTCATACCAGGGCAGACCGTTTTCATAGCCCAGCAATTCGGCTTTCTTCCGCAGATACTTCCGGAGTACCGGGAGGTATTCGCCGATTGCCTCCATCATCGCATCGAGCGTCTCCCTGCTCATATGCGCCTGTTCAAGCGTCATCGAAAGCGGCGACTCATAGCCTCGCTTTTCCGTGAGCATCGTCACCTGATTTTTGATATTGTTTATGGAAAATGCCACCGCATCCTCAATCCGTTCATACGCGGCAAGCTCCGCCTCATACGCGGCCCGACGCACCTTCGCATCGGGGCTGTAAGCCATATTGCGGATCTCGGACAGCGTGACCTGCGCCCCCTCATAGTCGACCTTCACCGTTGACGTCAGGTAGGACTGCAGCTGGCCCCACGCGCTGCCTGCCGTCAGATTCATCGCGGAGACCATCTCCTCCATTTCGTCTGAGAGCAGATGTGCGGCGCTTTTTTTATTCTCCTTTAAGAAAAAGCGGTATGCCGCGATCACCTCGCTGCCTTCTGCCATCGCGTCAATATCCGCAATCTTTGCCAGACGCTTTTTTGCGGCCGACTCTGTCGGCGCCGCCTTTGCCACCATGCGCTGAATCCGGTTCAGCTGTGCCATCACGCCGCCGTCCTCCGTATTCACCGACTGACGCAGCATCAGATAGCCGAACAGCTTTTCCAAAAGCTCCGTGATATGCTCCTCCGACAGAAGCAGGCGCACCGCCTCGTCCGTCTCCGGCGCTCCCTGCCCCGCTTTCACCAGTTCTCCCAACGTTTTGATTTCCTGTTCCAATGCCACCGCATCCGCCTCGTAGGCCGGATCGTCAAGCCCGCTGTACAGCTCCTCCAATGACCATTCCGTGTTCATATTTTCCCTCCATAATTACGATCGTTTTCCTGTGGCAGCCTCTGTGTGCCGCTGCGCTATCCCTGCAGAATCCGAATACTGCTCTCCACGACCTCCACAAGTTTGTCATAGCTCATAGAAGTCGTATTCAGACAAAAATCATAATTTCTCGCATCGTTCCAGTCATGCCCCGTGTAGTAGCGGTAGTAGTCGGCGCGGTACTTGTCAACCTTCTCAATCTTTTTCTCCGCCTCCCGCTCGGACAGACCGTTCTGATTCATCACGCGGTCGATGCAGTCCCGCCGCGGAGCATAAAAATAGAGCCGTATCACGTCCGGATTCTCCCGCAGCACATAGTCCGCACAGCGCCCGATAATAATACAGGACTCCTGTTCGGCCACCTCGCGGATGACCTTCGCCTGATAATTAAAGAGATTGTCGTCCGAGACAAACTCCGCGCTCTCCGGCCCGAAAATCTTCCCCTGATAGGGATTTTTGCGGATGATCGCCGCGAGCCGTGACTTTTTTAATTTCTCGTCCGCCTGTCCGAACAGCGCCTCGCTGATCCCGCTCTCGTCCGACGCCATCCGGATAATCTCCCTGTCGTAGCAGCTGATGCCCATCTTCTCCGACAGCAGTCTTCCAAGCGTCCGCCCGCCGCTCCCGTAGCCGCGCGCAATCGTAATCACTGTCTTTTTCATCTTCTTCCCTTTCCGCTGCAGGCTTCCCCGCAGCTACTCGCCAAGATATGCCTTCTTTATAGAATCGTTATTTAACATTTCCTCTGCATCCCCGGAAAGCACAATCTTACCGGTCTCAAGCACATAGGCGCGGTCCGCGATCGCAAGCGCTTTTTTCGCGTTCTGCTCGACTAAAAGCACCGTGGTTCCCCCCGCGGAAATCTCCCGGATAATATTGAAAATCTCCTCGACCAGAATCGGGGAAAGCCCCATCGACGGCTCATCCATCAGCACGATTTTCGGCTTGGACATCAGCGCACGGCCCATTGCAAGCATCTGCTGCTCGCCGCCGCTTAAGGTTCCCGCGAGCTGATTTTTGCGCTCCTTTAACCTCGGAAAGCTCCGGTACACGCGCTCGAGCGTCTCCGCAATCTCGTTTTTGTCCTTTCTGGTGTAGGCCCCGAGCTTTAAATTCTCATATACCGACAGCTCGGCAAACACTCTCCGGCCTTCCGGCACATGCGCCATTCCCATGGATACAATCTTATGCCCCGGTATCTTTGCGATATCCGTCCCCTCAAAAAGAATCTCGCCCGCCGCCGGGGTTATCATTCCGGTGATCGTCTGCAGCGTCGTCGTCTTCCCGGCGCCGTTCGCGCCGATCAGCGCAATGACCTCCCCCTCGTTTACGGTAAACGAAATACCCTTGATGGCCTGTATAACTCCATAATACACCTCTAATTCTTTTATTTCCAGCATTGCCATAGTTTTTTTCTCCTTCTGCGTCGGACGGCGCTCTACTCGCCAAGATATGCCTTGATTACCTGCGGATTGTTCAAAACCTCCCCGGTGTCCCCCTCTGCCAGCACCTGGCCGAAATTGAGCACCGTAAGCTTCTCGCAGATTCCCGAAACCAGCTTCATATCATGCTCGATCAAAAGGATGGTCATATCAAACTTATCCCGCACAAAATGAATCGTGTCCATCAGCTCTTTCGTCTCATTCGGATTCATGCCGGCCGCCGGCTCATCCAGCAGCAGAAGCTTCGGATTCGTGGCCAGCGCCCGCGCGATCTCAAGCTTTCTCTGCTTTCCGTAGGGAAGATTAGATGCCAGGTAATCCGCCTCCCCATCGAGGTCAAACACGTTCAGCAGGGAAAGCGCCGCCTCGTCCATCTCACGCTCCGCGCGGCGGTATTTCGGAAGCCGCAGAATCCCTGTCAGCGCGGAATACTCCATGCGGTTGTGCAGGCCGATTTTTACATTATCAAGCACGGTCTGCCCGGCAAACAGCCTGATATTCTGAAACGTGCGGGCGATTCCCGCCCTGTTGATATCGATGGTTTTCTTCCCGGTAATGTCGGTCCCGTCCAGCGCAATCACACCCTCGTCTGGCGTATAGACCCCGGTGAGCATATTAAATACCGTCGTTTTTCCCGCGCCGTTCGGCCCGATCAAGCCATACAGCATTCCCTTTTCTATCGTGATATGAAATCCGTCTACCGCTCTAAGGCCGCCAAAGGAAATCCCGAGATTTTTTACTTCAAGTAATGCCATATTACACTGCCTCCTTTGTCGTTTTTTTCTGAAAGCGCGCCGCAAGCTTCTGTCTCCACACAATACATTTCGGCGCCCAGTTAAACAGCATCATTAGAATCAGCACGACAGAGTAGATGAGCATACGGTAATCGGAGAGGCCGCGCAGCATCTCCGGCAGCAGCGTCAAAACGGCAGCCGCGATAATGGAACCGCGGAAGCTCCCGATTCCGCCGAGCACGACAAACACCAGAATCATAATCGACATATTATAACCGAAGTTCGTCGGATTCGCCGTGACCGTGGACAAATTGTGCGCGTAGAGCACGCCGCCCGCCCCTGCGATGGCCGCCGAAATCGTAAACGCCATCAGCTTATATTTTGTGATATTGATTCCCACCGACTCCGCCGCGATGCGGTTGTCGCGGATTGCCATAATCGCCCGGCCGCTCCGTGAATTTACCAGATGATAGACCGCAAGAAGCGCAACAATAATCAAAATGACCCCCGCCGTAAAGCTCGAGAGGCGCGGAACTTTTGCGATTCCTTTCGCGCCGTTTATCAGCCAGACACTGTCCTCTGCAAGAGACATGCTTTTTGCATCGGAAATTGCAAAATGCCAGCCGTTTTGGTCTTTTGCAATGTAGAGCACATTGATAATATTCTTGATAATCTCGCCGAATGCCAGCGTCACGATCGCAAGGTAATCCCCCCGCAGACGCAGCACCGGAACACCGATTAAGAATCCGAACAGCGCCGCGGTAAGGATTCCGGCAAGCAGCGCAAGCACAAACAGAAGTATTCCGTTTTCAATCGTCCCCTGCAGCACCTTCGTGCAGAACGCGCCCGCAAAGGCTCCCACGCACATAAAACCGGCGTGTCCGATACTGAGCTCTCCCAGATATCCCACGCAGAGATTCAGGCCGATTGCCACAAGCGAATAGGTGCACATCGGCACGAGAAGTCCCTGCATCAGGGATGACATATGCCCCGTCTTTATCAGCAGCTCCACGGCAACATAGAGTGCCGCCACAATTCCGATTGTAATGAACTGATCCTTTGTTTTCTTCTTCATATTCCACCCCATCTGTTAAACTTTCTCATGTATCTGTTTTCCCAAAAGACCGGTAGGCTTTACCAAAAGCACAAGGATCAGCACCGCAAACACGATCGCGTCCGACAGCTGGGAAGAAATATAGGCGCGTCCGAGAATCTCAATCACCCCCAGCAGAATCCCGCCGACGAGCGCGCCCGGGATCGAGCCGATCCCGCCGAATACCGCCGCGGTAAATGCCTTGATGCCCGGCATCGAACCGGTGTAGGGCGTCAGCGTCGGATAAGCCGAGCAAAACAGAACGCCCGCCACGGCCGCAAGCCCCGAGCCGATGGCAAAGGTCAGAGAGATCGTCGCATTGACATTGACGCCCATCAGCTGTGCCGCGTCCTTATCCTCCGAAACCGCAAGCATCGCCTGACCGGCCTTTGTCCTTTTGACAAAGAGGCTTAAGCCGACCATGATCACGACACAGGCCGCCACGGTCACGATGGTCGTGCCGGAAATCGTAAGCGCCCCGCCAGCCAGCTTTAAGGCCGGCACATTCACGACAGAGCCAAACGATTTCGTGTCGGCCCCAAACAGCAGCAGCGCCATATTCTGAAGAAAATAACTGACGCCGATGGCCGTAATGAGCACCGCGAGAGGAGTCGCCCGCCGAAGCGGCTTATATGCGATCTTTTCAATCGTGATCCCGAGCAGCGTGCACGCGATTACTGCGAGCGCGACCGACGGAAGCGGGGAAAGTCCCGAGCGGCTCATCGCAAGGAATACCGCATAGCATCCGATCATAATGACATCCCCGTGCGCAAAATTCAGCATCTTTGCAATCCCGTAAACCATTGTGTAGCCCAATGCGATAATCGCATAGACGCTGCCCAGACTGATTCCGTTTATCAAATAGGTTAAAAAATTCATAAAAATACCCCTGTCTTTCCCATAAGTGAAAAAGAGTCGGCACGCCAACGTCTATCCGCCAACGCGCCAACTCCTTTATTGGCTTATCTGAACTTTCTTTACATCGCAGTATACGCACCGTCTTTGATCACGACTGCCATCGGCGCCTTGCTGACCTCGCCGGTTGCCTCCCAGGACATGCCCTCACCGGTCAGTCCGTCCAGCGTGATATTCGGCATCGCCTCGGACAGCGCGGCGCCCATATCGGAAACGCTCATATCCGGCGTCACCCCTGCCGTCTCCATCGCAAGCTTGATCGCGTAGATCGCATCGTAAGCATCCGCCGCAAACTGGATCGGCGTGCTGCCGTATGCAGCCTCATATTTCGCCACAAACGCCTTTGTCGCCTCGTCGTCCGCATCTGCCGCAAACGGGGTCAGAAGCATAACGCCCTCTGCCAGAGAGGTGTCAAAGTTCTCGACGCCGAGAATACCGTCCATGCCGTCCACCCCGAAGAAGGTCGGCTCATAGCCCATGCCGTCCGCCTGCTTTAACACGATAGAGGCTTCGGTATAGTAGAAAGGCAGGAACACAAGCTCTGCGCCCGCGCTCTGTGCCGCCTGAAGCTGCGTGGAAAAATCGGTTTTGGAATCGTCGGTGAACGCCTCGTCCGCCACAACCTCAAGGCCCTGCGCCTCTGCCTCTGCGATAAATGTCTCCTCAATCCCCGAAGAGTACACGTCCGAACTGTTATAGATCACGGCAACCTTGCTCGCAAGCCCGTTCTCCGCTATGTACTGTGCCGATTTGGCTCCCTGATTCGGGTCGGTAAAGCAGATCTGGAACACATTGTCATTTTCGATTACGTCGGTCGAAGACGCAGACGGTGTCAGCTGGAACATTCCGTCGGCCGCGGTCATATCGGCCACCGCCACACACGGGGTCGTCGTCACGGTTCCCATCAGCACCTGCATTCCCCAATCCTTGAGAGAATTGTACGCGTTTACGGATTTCTCCGCGTCATGCTGATCGTCCTCGAATTTAAACTCAATCGGATAACCGTTGACACCGCCCGCCGCATTAATCTCATCCACCGCGATCTGCGCCGCATTCATAACCGCGTTGCCGTAAAGCGCCGCGCCTCCGGTTGTCGGTCCGATGCCGCCGATTTTAAACGCTTCACCGGCTGCCGCTCCGCTTCCCGCATCTGCACTGTTTCCCACAGCCGCTTCATTCCCTGCGCCTGCCGCGCCGCTCTCGGTCGATTCCGCTGCTGCGCCGCCCGCTGCCGCGTCTGTTGTCCCTGCGGCATTGCCGCCGTCGTTTCCGCACGCAGCAAGACTTACCGCCATTGCCGCTGTCAATACTACACTCAATGCTTTTTTCATCCTAAATCCCTCCCTGATAACAACAAAAGCGCCCTGTCCGGAACGCCTTTATTCTTTCTGAAATCATAGCAAATTTTTGCCGATTCCTCAATATTCAGATTTCACTAATTTAACGTTGTATTGCGGTACACAATTATGCAACATGTCAGTCTTCATAACTCGCGGTTATGGCCTTTATTCTGTCCGGCTATAAACCGACCGAACAGCGCATTTACGGCACATCCTTTTGTGAGAGATACTTCTCCGACAGTGTCCGAAGTGCGCCCGCTCTGTCCGCCCGCTGCTCCATCGCGGCAAAATCCCTGACAAAATGTTCTTCCCAGTAGCCACTCACATAACTGTTGCGCTGCTCGTTCTCCATCTCCTTTAAAGAGGTCCGGTCCTCATGGAGGAAAAAGTAGGCCAGCGCCAGAAAATCCGGCGCAGTCCACCCGGCGGCATCGTCGAGCACCGCTTTTACATTCTCAAGCTCGCTGCGCAGCATGATTCCGGGAAAAACGCGCCCGGCCTCCGTCTTGGCCTGCGCGACACTCCCCGCATACTGCCCCGCCAGCTTTTTTAAGCTGTGAACCGTGGACGCAAAATCCGTATCGTCCTCCCGGACCGAACAATCGTGATAGACCTGCTCCAAATGAGCCATCAGGCTCTGTAAGCTCTTTTCCACCTCGTCTACCGGGCTCTCACCCATGCAGTCGAGGAGCTTGGGAATGGCATCCCGCGCCCCCGAAAGATGCCCTCTGGCATCCCGGTAACCGTCACACAGCGTCTCGCCCAGCTCTATGGTCTCACCCAGCTCCTTACAGCGGCCTGCAGCCTCCGCTTTTCCGCACCCGGCTGCCGTAAACGCTCTCTGCAGCTCTTTGAGCTCATTTTTCAGTTCCCTGCGCCGTTTCGCCTTGCCCGATCTGTCAAAAAGCATACCCTTCCCGTTTCCTCCGAATACATCAAATCCGAATCCTGTACTGCCTTACTTGTCATACAGATGACATTTCACAATATGCCCGTTCCCCATATCCTTCTCCGCAGGCTCCTGTTCCTTACAGATTCCCATGCAGTGTGAACAGCGGGTGTGGAATTTACAGCCCTTCGGCGGATTCGCCGGAGACGGGATGTCTCCCTCGAGCAGAATACGGTTCATCTTCACATCCGGGTCCGCAACCGGAACCGCAGAAAACAGCGCCTGCGTATACGGGTGCAGCGGCTCGCGGAATATATCTTCCTTTGTCCCCATCTCGACCATCGTTCCGAGATACATGACGCCGATGACATCGGAGATATGCTCCACCACCGAGAGGTCGTGTGAGATAAACAGGTATGTGAGCTCTCTTTCGTCCTGCAGATCCTTCATCAGGTTGATAATCTGCGCCTGAATCGATACGTCAAGCGCCGACACCGGCTCGTCGCAGACGATAAAAGACGGGTTTAAGGCAAGCGCTCTGGCAATACAGATACGCTGTCTCTGTCCGCCGGAAAACTCATGCGGATAACGGTCAATGTAATAGGGCCGCAGACCGCAGTCCTCCATGACCTTTAAGACATAGTCCCTGTACTGCTCCTTCGGAACGATCTCATGCTCTCTGACCGCCTCCCCGATAATCTCCCCGACCGGCATACGCGGGTCAAGCGAGGAAAACGGGTCCTGGAAAATCATCTGCATCGTCGGACGCAGCGGGCGAAGCTCGCTTCTCTTTAGCGAAGACATATCCGTCCCGTTGATTTTTACCTTGCCTTCCGTCGGCTCGATCAGGCGGAGCAGCGTGCGTCCAAGCGTGGACTTGCCGCAGCCGGACTCGCCTACAAGGCCGAACGTCTGACCTTTCTTTATCTGAAAACTCACACCGTCCACCGCGCGGACATGTCCGACGGTGCGCTGTAAGAGACCGGACTTGACAGGGAAATATTTTTTGAGGTTTTCCACTTCGATTACTACTTCACTGTTTGCCATTACGCTTCATTTCCCCCTTTCTGGGCCGCACACAAGTGACAGCTTACCTTGTGTGTGTCCGTGATGCTCACCAGCTCCGGATAGGCGCCCTCGCACGTCTCCGTGCAGGACTCGCAGCGGTTCTTAAAATAGCAGTGCTCCGGAAGGTTAATCGGATTCGGCACATTACCCGGAATCGAGTAGAGGCGGTCCACCTTCTCGTTGAGCATCGGTTTTGACTTCATCAGACCGATCGTATACGGGTGCGCCGGATGATGGAAAATATCGTCCGCCGTTCCCTGTTCCACGACACGCCCCGCATACATAACGACCACATAATCCGCCATCTCGGCGACAACGCCGAGGTCGTGCGTGATCAGCATGATCGACGCGTTAATCTTGTCCTTTAAGTCGCGCAGCAGATCGAGAATCTGCGCCTGAATCGTCACGTCGAGCGCCGTCGTCGGCTCATCCGCGATAATCAGCTGCGGATTGCAGGCCAATGCCATCGCGATCACGACACGCTGACGCATACCGCCGGACAGCTCGTGCGGGTAATTGTTTAAGATACCCTCGCGCTTAATCCCCACGAGTTCCAACGTCTCAAGCGCACGCGCCTCCACATCCGCCTTTTTCATGTCCGGATTGTGAAGCGTGATACACTCGCACAGCTGATTTCCGATCGTAAAGACCGGATTTAAGGTGGTCATCGGCTCCTGGAAAATCATCGAGATCTCGTTTCCGCGAATCTTTTCCATCTCCTTTCTGGAGATTTTTGCCAGATCCACCGCCCGCTCCCTGCTGACCTGATTGTAGCGTATCTCGCCGTCCGCAATCTGTCCCGTCGGGCCCTGAAGCAGTCCCATCACGGAAAGGCTGGTCACGGACTTCCCGCAGCCGGACTCCCCCACGACGCCGATCGTAGAGCCCCGCGGAATCTCAAACGTGACGCCGTCCACGGCCTTTACCGTGCCGGTGTCCGTGTAAAAATACGTCTTTAAATTATCGAACTCAAGAATATTGTCCGGATTTTTCATTTTGGTGACATACTCTGACTCCGGAACCTTCTTTTTCTTTATCTTTTTGTTGTACTCTTTATATCTCGCCGCATTAAACTTTTTAATTTCCTTCATGCGGGCTTTCTGTTCATTGTTCGTCAAAGCTTCTCACCTACCTTTTCATTTTCGGGTCGAATGCGTCGCGCATACCGTCGCCGATAAAGTTAAATGCCAGTACCGTCAGAAGGATCAGGATTCCCGGCGGCGCCCAGATATTCGGATAGTTTTTCATGATGACGGAATCCGTAACGGCATTCGCCATATTTCCCCACGAAGCATACGGCCATGCGATACCCACGCCGAGGTAGCTTAACACCGACTCGGTCAGGATCACCCCGCCGACGTCCATCGTCGCAATCAGAATGATAATCGGGATGGTGTTCGGGATCAGGTGTTTGAAAATCTTTCTCCAGGTCCGGATGCCGGTCGCCTCCGCCGCCTGCATATACTCCATCTCGCGCAGCGACAGAATCTGCGCGCGGACATTCCTGGCCACGCCTGCCCAGTAGAGAATACCCATGACAATCATAATAAAGTAAATCTTGTACCGCGGAGAAAGTCCGTAGCCGACAAACAGCGACGATATAATCAGCATCATCGGCACAAACGGCAGAGAGTAAAAGATCTCCACCAGACGCATGATGAGCATGTCGACCTTGCCGCCGTAGTACCCGGCGATACCTCCCATGATAATACCGATAATCAGCTCGATCGCAACCACCACAAAACCGACGGTCATCGAAATTCTTCCGCCGTACATCAGACGCGTGAACACGTCGCGCCCGTCCGCATCCGTACCGAGCAGATGCGCAGACGACATCGGCGCTTTGACGTTGACGCCCAGATCCGGGTTCCCGGATGCGTCCGCCATGCGGACCTCCTCGCCGGTCTTGCTATTTATATAAAAGATTTCATACTCTCCGTAAGGACTGAACATCGGTCCGATAATACAGAACAATGCCATCACGATGATGATAGCCAGTCCCACACAGGCCAGCTTGTTGCGGAAAAACCGCTTTGCGACCAGCTGCCCCGGAGTCATAATCACCTGATTTTTTTCGAATTCATCCTGTTCCTGCTGATTTCTCTGTTTTAAGTCTTTGTTTTCTTCCATACGAGCCACCTCCCTAGTAACGCACGCGTGGGTCGACAACTGCATACAGAATATCCGAAACCAACGTTCCAATCAGTGTCAATACCGCAATAAACATATTAAATCCCATCAGATATGGGATATCACCGCTGTATACCGCCTTTAAGGCAATATTCCCCAGTCCCTCCAGAGAGAAAATACCCTCCGTGATAACCGCTCCCGAAAACAGTCCGGGAATCATGCCCCCGACCATCGTCACAATCGGAATCAGCGTATTACGAAACGCATGCTTGCCGATGACTTTCACCTCCGGCAGACCCTTTGCACGGGCCGTGCGCACATAATCCGCACTCAAGACCTCAAGCATGTTCGTACGGGTATAACGCAGCAGACCGCCGACGCCCGTAATGACAAACACAATAATAGGCAGCGTAAAATGCTTTGCATAGTCCACAAACAAATCCCAGCCCTGGTAATTCATGCGGGCCGTCAGCATACCGGAGACCGGCAGCCATCCGAGCTTCACGCTGAAAATGCTCCGGAGCACCGACGCGAAAAAGAACGACGGCAGCGAGATCCCCATCAGCGCGATCGCAACGATCGTGTAATCCGTCACGGAGTATTGTCTGCGCGCCGCGATAATACCGAACGGTATCGCAAGCAATATCTCCAAAATCATTGAAATGCCTGCAAGCGCCAGCGTCGGCGCCATATTTTTCTTAATTACCTCGACCACCGGCTGCTGGAATTTAAACGAAGTGCCGAAATCCCCGTGAAGCGCATCGCCGAGCCAGGAAATATATCCTTCTATAATCCCCTTGTCAAGACCGTATAATTCTCTCATTTTCTGTTCCATCTCCGGCGTGATGTTCTGATTTCCCGCCGTAATGTTGGAAACATAATCTCCCGGCACGCTTCTCGCGATTCCATACAGCAGGATTGACACGCCAAAAAGAACAAGGAAACTGATTAATATACGTTTAAAAATATATTGTTTCATCTTTGCCTCTTTTCTAACCAGTTTATATTAGCAGCAAACGCCGCCCCGGATACCCGGAGCAGCGTTTTACCGGTATCACTTCATACAAAACTTATCTCATCTCAAGCGTCTCATACTCTGCGGTGTAGTTGTAGTAAGTGGTTGTCTCCTCCGGCAGAGTGTCGGTGTTGAGTGTCGTCTCGTTGTAAATCTCCATGTTCTTTCTCTGATAGATCGGCATATAAACCGCCGCTTCCATGATCAGATCCAGTTCCTCCGCAACAAGCTTGCATCTCTCGTCAAAGTCAATCGTCTTTAAGATCTCAGCCTGAAGCGCATCAATCTTCGGGTCATAGTAGCGCTGGTAGTTCGAACCGCCCTCGCTGCCGAAAATCTGGGTCAGGTCACAGTCGGTGGCATTGCCCCATGCCATTACCCACATATCGAACTCGCCGCCCTGTACCTTCGGGGAAAGTACGGAGAACTGCACGTCTTCTACCACAAGCTCTGCGCCCATGTCAGCCATATCGTTCGCCATCTGGGTCAGGATCGGGGTGGACGGATGGGTCGACGCCTCACCGATACCTACATGAATCACTAACTGCTCGCCGTCTTTTACAAGCTTGCCGTCAACCTGCTCGTAACCTGCAGCCTGGAAATACTCCAGCGCTTTCGCCGGGTCATAAGTATAGTACGGCTCGGCGTCGTCCGGGTACTCCGCTAAGGTCGGGGTCATCGGACGCTCGATCACTGCGCCTAACTCACCGTAGTAAGACTGGATTGCCGGCTCTCTGTTCATCAGGCACATCAGACCTTTGCGGACATTGACATCCGGCACGCGCTCCGCGTTGATGCCGATGTAGCCGTAACCGGGGTTATCAACCAGCGAATAGGAAGCCTTATCGGCATTCTCGTCTAACTGCGCGATAATCTCAAGCGATGCGGAAGGATCCGTGATATCAACTTCGCTGTTTAATACAAGGTCAACTTTGGTGTTCTCGTCAACTACCTGGAACTTCAGGTTCGGAATCTTCGGGCATCCCTTGAAATATTTGTCGTTTGCCGTCAGAGTCACGATGTTGTTGTCAAAGCTCTGGAACACATACGGGCCGGAGCCGAGCGGTGCAGCGTTTTTCTCTTTCACCTTGGAAACGTCGCCCTTTGTAAAGTCCGGATCATAGTAGTGCTTCGGTGTGATCGGCACCCATGCAACCTGCTTGTCGGCAGAGATGTTCGGGGAGTTAAAGGTTACGGTACAGGTATAGTCATCTACCTTCTGAATACCGGAAATGGTATCGACATCCGCAAGCTCAACAACCTCCTTGTAGCTCTCATCCATAAAATCAAACAGGGACGTTCCCGCAGACTCCGTATCGGACAGAGTCTTTAAGTCTCCGCCGTACTGCTCAACCATCGTATCAAAGAAATCGTTGATCGTCGCGCCGTCCGCAACTTCAAAGCCCCAGTTTGCAGCTCCGCCCTTTACATCGTTCGCGTCTGTCGCCGCACCGGACTCTACGCCGTAATCCACGATCTCCTGTGCAAACTGCGCGCCTGCTGCCGGCAGGTCAGTCTCGAAGAATGCCTTCTGCTGCTCCTCGGTCCAGTTCGTGAAATCAGTGTTATCCGCTCCTGCCTCATATATTACTTTCCAAAGCGGCGCCGCGGAATTCTTGTACTCCGCCAGACCCTCGATATCAAGCGTTCCGAATGTGCTCATGCCGTCGTAGCTCGGGTCTGCGCACACATAATAGTAGAACATTACATCGTCAATCGTAACCGGCTCCCCGTCGGAAAATACCATTCCCTCCTGGATGCTCACGGTATACACATACTTTGTGCTTCCGTCCTCGGCGGTCACTTCCTCCACCTCTACGTGTCCCGCCGCATCCACGAGCTCTCCGTTCGGGTCCAGTCTGCACACATTTGCAAATACCGGGTCGATGCCGGCATAGGAATCATATGCGCTGCTGTAGAAAAACGGGCTGAATACACCCTCTAAGCTCTGGCTACCGATTACGAGTGTATCGTAAGTACCGCCCGTACCGTCTGTACCGGCTGCCGCGTCAGAACTGCCGCCGCTTTCGGTAGAGTCCTGTACCGCCCCCCCGTCGTCTTTGCCGCCGCAGGCTGCCATACCAAAAGCCATCACGCCGACCAAGAGAAGGGAAATCATTCTCTTTTTCATATTAGTTCCTCCTTGTAAAATGTTTTATATAAACGGTTTTTGCCGTTCATATCGTTGATTTGCCATCGCTGCGCCGCGTTATCACATTAAAACACTTTTCGACAACGAAAAAAAGTGCCACCGGACCCCATTGTCCGCTGCACTTTGAAAATACAGTTGTGTGCTGCACACGCACAACGTACTGTTAATTATACATGCTATTTGTAATTTGTCAAGTCTCATGGGCTCTTTTAGCGCTTTACTCTGTTCTTTTTTTTCGTTTTCTGCTATACTTTTTACGGGAATTTCTGTTGCGCCTGCCCAAAACTGCAAGTACTTCCAGAATTTATCAGGCGCTTCCATTATTAATAGAAGGTATTATGATGATTACATCCGAAGACATTTTAAATATGAATTTTTATCGAAAAGAAGCCTTTACCGGCAGCATGCTCGGCATGCGCTACCGGATTTGCAGAGAGACCGTCGATACGCCCGCAGAAACAGACTGCTTCCGCGTCTGGGTCTGGCCGGGCCCCTATGCGTTTGCCGCAGCCGCAGACGATGTGAAGCGCTCCGCCGATTTCCCTTTTACCGAGGAGGGCAGACGGCAGGTTGTCGACTGGCTCAATGAGCAGTGGGCCGCCAGAAAAGACGACTGGGCCGCCACGATGCTGCACTAGCGCCGCCTCACCGGCGCTGCAGCGACAGCGGGAGTTCCAGACCGTTTGCCGCAAGCAGCGCTTCGTCGCTTAAAATTTCTTTTGCCGCGCCGTCGAGGACAATTCTCCCGCCCGCCATCAGGATCGTGCGCTCACAGGTATCCCAGATAAAATCCAGATCATGCGACGCAATGATTTTCAGATGCCGGAATCCGTTTAAAATCCCGATCAGATTTCTGCGGTTCCCCGGGTCAAGCGCCGCGGACGGCTCGTCCATCAGAATGATATCCGGCGTCATAGACAGGATTGTCGCGACAGACGCCAGCTTCTTTTGGCCTCCCGACAGCTTATAGATCTGCCTGTCCCGCAGATTCTCTATATGCACCGCCGCAAGCGCCTGCTCTGCGCGGCGTCTCACTTCCTCCTCCGGCAGACCGTAATTGCGCGGCGCAAACGCCACATCCTCATAGACACTCGACATAAACAGCTGGCTGTCGGAATCCTGAAACACATAACCGATTTTCTCCCGCACCATTCCCAGCGTCCCCTTCTCCAGCGGAATCTCCCCTACGCGGATACGCCCCGTAAAGTTCATCTGCAATCCCACAAGAAGCTTCAGCAGCGTGGATTTCCCCACACCGTTTGCACCGATGATGCCGACGGACTCCCCCTCTCCCGCCGCAAACGAGATGCGGTCCAAAGTCGGCGTTCCCCCGTCATAGGAAAACGACACATCTTCCACGTCGATATGAATACGGCTCATAACTTCCTCCATTTATCGCACAAACAGCTCCCCGACGAGCACGAAAACGGGAACGATCCGAAACACCGAAATCACCCCCGCCCCCGCCGCAAAAAATACCGCGTCTGCCGCCCGCAGCTTCTGTGCGCTTCCGTAATAAAATTCTCCCTGATACCCCCGCAGGCACATGCTCTCATACAGCTCTCCCGCCCGGTCCACCGCCCGCAGCAAAAGCTGTCCCGCCAGAGAGCCCCAGACTCTGCAGTGGATGCCGCGCTGTCCCGGCGCCCGCAGTGCATAGGCCTGCGTCATACGGTCCGCCTCCGCCAAAAGCACGGTGATGTAGCGGTAACTCAGCAGCACCTGTGTCACAAACAGCTTCGGCAGGTGAAGCAGGCGCAGGGAATAGCATATTTTTTCAATCGTCGTAGTCGCGATCAGAAGATACGACATCAGCACGGTAAAAATGCCCTTGAGCATCAGCGTAAACATTGACAGCATCCCGCCTGTCACCGCAATGCCTGCGAAATCACCCGCAGCGCGTCTGTCAAAAAACGGATTAAAAATCCCTACCGCGCAGACAAGCGGCAGCACAAAGCGCAGCCTGCGGATTGCGTCCCCGAACGGCACCTCCCCCAGCTCAAACAGGAGCAGCGGATATACCGCCATCCCGAGCAGGCCCGGCACGTCATACCCGTCAGAAGATACCACCGCCGCAATATAAAAAATTGTCAGAACCAATTTTACCAGCGGGTGGATGCGGTTCAGCCACCCGTCTCCTGCCGCCATGGAATCCATCGTGCGGATCTCACGGACTGCCTGATTGATTTTGCTCATTTATACGGATTCCGCCTTCTTTTTAAATAGTTTAAACAGGCTGCAGGCGCCCACGCACAGCGCAACTACCACAGCACCTCCCACGATACCGGAAAATGCCGTGCCCGCCGCGCTCTCCGACGTCCGAAAGGCGTAATCCGGAAACAGCGCCGTCGCCTCCTGCACTCCGGCCGCAATATCGTACACGCCGCCCGCGGCCGCAAGCTCTGCCGTTCCGGCCACCTTTTCCATCGACCACTCGAGCCCGTCCGGAAATGCGGAGGCAAACAGCGACACCACGCCGCCAATAAACGCGGCCGCAATCGCCAGCACCGCAACGGTCTTTCGGAATGTAAGCCTTCCCCCGCGCGCGTCCACGGACGGGCCGACACCCCACAGCAGCTCCGGGCGCGCCTCATAGACAAACACCAGCACCGCCGCCGTAATCAGTCCCTCCACGGTTCCGATCGCGAGATGTATCGGCTGCATCACGGTCACAAAGGCTCCGAACGGAAGCTCCGTGACCCCGGACGCGAACGTCTCAAGCACAACCGAAAATGCGCCAAATTGCAGTGTCAGCACGCAGCCGGCAATCGACGCCGCGGCAATCTTCACCTTTGTGGCTCCGCTTCTCATGATCGGCCTCCAAATCAATGCACCGACAAAGCATCCGTAAAACGCCATATTCCAGACGTTGCAGCCAAGCGCCAGAAGTCCGCCGTCCGCGAACAGCAGACACTGTATCAGCAGCACCCCTATCATCGCAAGAAATCCCGCGTACGGCCCAAGCAGCGCCGAAAGCAGCATCCCCCCGCACAGATGCCCCGAGGAACCCGTTCCCGGGATTGTAAAATTAATCATCTGCGCGGCAAATACAAACGCCCCCATCACCCCCATCACGGGTATTTTTTTCGCATCGTTTTCCAGGCGCACTCTGTGCACCGAATATCCGCCCGCCGCCACGGAGCAGACATACATTGTGGCCGCCACCGCCGGCGCGACCAACGCATCCGCCATATGCATAATCGTTTTCCTCCCTCTGTAAATCTTTTAACAGAGTAACAGAGTTCGGATGCCCTCACAAGCCCCCGTGGGGGATGTTTTAGCCGCGGTACAAATAAAAAAATAGAGTACGGTTACCACACCGTTCCCTATTTCCACTTAATGTCTGCTGATTAAGCGAATATCTGCATACTCCAACGTTTGTATCCATTCCCATATTGGAACAAATATAAAAGAGCGTAAAGTATCCGCTTGTGAATCTTGAACAGATTCGTCACGAATACGGATAATGCGATGGAGGTCAACTGCGTTTCTTCCAGTTTTGTTACAATACAGCCCATGCCGTAACAGCGTTTGCTTAAACTAAAGCTACGCTCCACTTCGATCCTGTCCCTGTTATCCTGATACTCCTGTTTTTTATCCGTTTTTGTATTTACGCCCGGCCTGCCAAGCTTCGGACCGGATATGCGGATACCATGGTCTTTGCAATAGTTCCGGTTTGCCCTTGTACGGTAGATCTGGTCTGCCAGTACACGTTCCGGATAATGGCCGGTACGCGCTTTGAACCGTTCCACCGCTTCTATCAGGCAGGTGCTTTCATTGTATGCTTCAAACGATATCTTTTCGATGTGTCCGTAGCCTTCACTGTCAAGGCTCAGGTCAAACTTTGCTCCGAATTCAACAGCCGCTCTGGCCTTTCCCCTCACGACCGGCCGGATCCATGGCTGCGTGATGCTCACAATACGGTGTTCTACGGAATGTACTTTGTTATCATACATATATTTCTGCTGTCCATACAGCATGAGGATCGTCAGGTACAGGCCGATCTCTTTATCTGTCATGGCATATCCACGGCTCATAAACTCATCCAGATACCGGATATCCCTTCCAACGTAACCGAGCTGCTTACGGAGCGCCTTCCGGATCTTCTCTGCGCTGTGCTTTCTGCTTTTGGCGTAGGCAAGGTAGTCTTTTCTGGCACGCCTCCTGTACCGTCTTGGCAACACCAGATCGTAGGATTTACAAAAACGGTATATGATGGCCTCCAGCTTTTCCCTCGCCTCGTTCAGAAGGGAGATATCCTGCGGGTAACGGATGTTGACCGGCGCACAGGTCGCATCCAGTGTCAGCGTCCCTTTGTTCCCGTCTTCTTTTGGAACATCAGG
>CAJTOI010000011.1:22159-100176 GCA_910577925.1 uncultured Roseburia sp. | reverse complement strand
GTGTCGCTCACGAGTCAGCTTGTATATATTAGCATCTCTGTTTCGGAATGTCAACACATATTTTTCCACTTTTTTCTCTTTCTTTTTCTGCAATTATTCCAAATAAATAGATATAGGGGGTGCGTTTCCGAGCACCCCCTATATCTATTTATTTCAGCTATTATTTTGTGATAAAAAAATATTTTCAAAACTCATTCAAAGCGCCGGTTTCCGAATTTTTAAGATATTCTTCTGCTTCTCTTTAGCCGAAAAAGTGAAGCATCAAAGAGACCACCGGATTGTTTTCATACAGCAGTGTCAGAAACGGACTTGCATATATATAAGAAACAAGCGCGCTTCCCGTTTCGCCGGTGCTGCACAGGGCAATGACATAGAACGCAACCCACACAATAATGACGCCGTAGAGTCCTCCGGCAAACAGTCCCGCAATTCGGTTCGCCCCCTTTATAATCGGGATGTGCGACACAATTCCGAGCAAGCCGGATATGATCTGCACCGCAATTCCGGCAAGCACCAGCGCCGTCAGAGAAGAAATCCCCTGTATGATAAACCTTGCCATACTGTCCGCCAGCTCACTGTAAAGGCCGCTGGATTGCAGAAAATCGTTCGCCGAGTCCGCCGATTTTGCCGCAAGATCCGCAAGAACATTTTCCGGCAGCTTTATTCCCAGCTTGCCGAGCTCTTCCTGCGTCTCCGCGGAGAGCCCCGGCAGTGTGCTTTCTGATTCGCCGGATTCTCCCTGCGGTTCCCCGGAAGAATCCGGGCGCAGGATTTTGTCCTCGACAGACTGCTGCAGCACATTCTCACAGTGCGTTGCCACCTGCTCGTAAACAGTTGTCCGCTCTAAAAGATATCTTTCAATATATGGCGTTGTCCACGCCACAATCGCAAACACCACAATCCATGAAACCATGGAATAAATCATGCGCAGCAAGCCTCTTTGATAGCCGCGCAGTACGCCGAGAGCAATTACCGTCAAAACAATTACCGCTAACCAATTCATATGTATCCCCTTATTTCAGCCTCACTTTTTCTGTTACGTCACTCAGGACGAAAGTATAATTTAAGTCGGACCCTCCGGGAATGACCCGGTGCAGCGTCCGATCAAACTCATAATGAAATTTATGCACTCCGCGCAGCGTATAAATATCGCAGACGGTTTCGCTGCGGATACACACTTCATCATTTGAGAGAAACTCGATATCCGTGTAGTCCATAGAAAAGTCTTTCTCCATGACAATCTTTCCCTCGATATCGCAGACAACCAGATGTTTTGTCACGGCTTCATCTTCATTGTCATAAACCAGTCCCATATAGTTTTCGTTATAAAAAATACTCTGTGCTTCTTTCTCAATCGGTATTTCCGTTATAAGCTGCGGTTTCTTCGCTCCGTCAAAAACAGCGATCTTCGAATCCCCAAACGCCGTCATCTTGTCGCCTGCGGTATATCTCAGTTCCGGAATCACCATACCCGCAAAGGAAACGACCCCTACGCAGTTGTCGATTTCATTCTGCCCGATTGAGCTGTAATTGTAGAATGCAACTGTGCTTTTGACCGTTCCGTCATTGACGTTCAGCATCGATACCGCGAGTTTGATTGCATCGCGAGACAGCGCGATTGCCACCGGATAGCCGCCCTGCTCCCCGTGTATCTCACCGCTGACCAGATTGCTCCCGTCCCGGCCGTACAGGGCCAGAAAGGCGCCTCTGCTGTTCTCCATAAGGACTGCCACCGTCCCCTGCGCCGCCACGCATACCTGGCGAATCGGCATGATCGTCTCGATACTTCCCTGCAATCCGTCCTTTGTCAGAATGTAGATCTGCGTTCCCTTTTTGTCATAGATCACAAGATACTGCTCGCACATGTCAAGTTTCGGATTTGACATCTCATAGGTCTGATTCCAGATCAACTCGTTTTCCGTATCGAGATAAAATGCTCCGTCATTGCTGTATTTTATGATATTTCCCTGAAATTCATCGAATTTCGTTGCCATTGTATCGGACCGCTGTACGGATGACAGAACATCATAGCCGCTGTATTGACGAAACGCCATAAACAGCGCGCCCCCCATCACCGCCAGCAGCAAAATCAACAGCGCAATCGCGGTCCGTTTTAAAATTTTCAGGCGATGTTCTCTGATTTTAATTCTATATTCCTCCGCCTCCGCCTCTCCAACCGTCCGAAAGCCGTTTTTATTTTTTCCTGCCATAAAACCTCGTTCTTCCGTGCCGCAGCTTCTTTTCCGCATCCGGCGCTTATTCTTCTGTCTGCTATTATATTTGAAATGCCTCAATTTGGCAATGTCAGATATTGTCCCGCATAAATCGCGTCCATATCCTCGATATTGTTTGCCTCACAGAGCTTTTCCATCATCGCCGTGGTCTGATATATTTTCCGGCAAATTCCGACCAGGCTGTCCCCTTTTTGTACGATATAGTAGCCTTGCTTCAAATACGTCTGGGCTTCCGTCATCGCTTCCGTCTCCGCGCCCTCCTCCGCTTTTGTGTCCGCAGTCTGCTCCGTATTCCCTGCGTCTTCCTCTGCCGCCTGCGTTTCCGTCCCGGACGGTGCGTCCGTTTCGGTTGGTGCGTCCGTTTCGGCCATGCCTGTCTGGGCCTCTTCCTGTTTGGCGCCGGTCGTTTCCGCGGTCTCTGCCGTCTCCGTCCCGGTCGAAGAAATTTCCGTTCCGGACGGCGTGTCCGTTTCGTCCGTCCCGGTCGATGCCGCCGCATCCGTCCCGGTCGGCTGCGTCTGCTGTTTCTCCACGTTCCCGGCCACTGTCTCCACGGTTATCGCGGACGCTTCCGCTTCTTTCTTTTCGTCTTTATTCATCTCCGCAATAGCGGCTTCCATATCCCCGAGTTTCTGATAATTCTGGTACACGGTCGCCCCGAGCGCACACACAATGGCCACCATAAGCCCCGTGTACGCATACGACAGATTCCATCCCTTCTGCTGTTTCTCTTTCAGCTGTTCCCTATAGCTTCCCTTTCCTCTGAAAAATCCGCCGCCGGATGATGTCTGGTCACTCGTGTCCTCTCCGAACCGCAGAAAACGCTCCGCAAATCCCATGGATTCCTCCTCGGATTTTGCGGACGTATCGACAGGCTCCGCCTCTTTTTCGGCTCCTTCCCCGGGTTCTTCCGCAGTCATTGCCATCCGCTCCGCGGCTTTTTCCCGCACGGATACTCCCTCCTCATCCGTGATCCATTCGCCGGATTTGCGGTAGTATACATAAAACCCGTCTCTCCGGTACAGGTGGCCGTTGCGGGTGCAGTAGAAAGTCTCTTCCCGCTCCAGGCTGTCCATCAGAAACAGTACCTGATGGGGCCCTCCGAAATTATTCTGATGCAGTGTCTCGATTTTTGCCGTCATATTCGGCAGCTGTCCTTTGATATCCAGCGCCCATCCCACAATCACCATACTGTCATATTCGTGTTTCAGCTGTTTATATATGTAGGCCCATGTCTGATCATTCCAGACGGGGACTTCTCCCTCAAACGCGATCTCCTCCAAACGAATTGCCGCCTCGACAAACACGCACTGCTTGCCCGCATAATTCTCAAACCTTCCGAGCAGCACATATGCCGCCTCCTCATAGCCGTGGTAGGGATGCATATACTGATACACCTGATTCTCCACATATATGCGTTCTCCGATATCCGGTTTTCCTATCTGTTTGATATCTTTCGGCAATCCTCTCTGATCCTTTGTACCGTCCGAATTTTCTTCCCGAATGATTTCTATCATATTCCTCCCTGCTCCTTTCCGGCCGCGCAGGCATTTTTCCTGCATTGCTTGTCTCAGAGAGGATAGTAGCACAGCACCGTGAAATTTTTTGGTGGATTGTGTACCGTTTCAAAAAAACATTTCGACAAAAAAGGGCGGGGTCTTTCTGTTCCGCCCCGCCGCAGCCATGTTTCCCACACGCCGATTTTCAGTTTTGTTTTACAAACGCTTTGACACGCCGGTAAATACTCTCCGCATCCAGACCGTATTTTGCGATCAATTCCCACGCCGGACCGGACTCCCCGAAGGTATCGTTGATTCCGATTTTCATCACCCTTGTCGGCGCCTTTTCTGACAGCACATCGCAAACCGCACTTCCGAGACCGCCGATGACCGAATGTTCCTCCACCGTGACTACCCGCCCCGTCTTTACGGCGGAGGCCGTCACAAGCTCCTCGTCTAACGGCTTTATGGTATGGATATTGATCAGCTCCGCGTCAATCCCGTCCGCCGCGAGAAGCCGCTCCGCCTGCCTGGCCTCATTTACGCAGAGACCCGTGGCAAAAATCGAAACGTCTTTCCCCTCTTTGAGCACAATGCCGCGTCCGAGTTCAAACCGATATTCTGCCGGATCGTTAAATACCGGAACCGCCAGCCTTCCGAAACGCAGGTACACCGGCCCCACATGGTCGTATGCCGCTCTGACTGCGGCGCGCGCCTCAATGTCATCCGCCGGGTTGATCACCGTCATTCCCGGAATCGTGCGCATCAGCGCGATATCCTCAAGACACTGATGCGATGCCCCGTCCTCGCCGACCGAGATTCCGGCATGCGTGGCTCCGATTTTTACGTTCAGATGGGGATAACCGATGGAATTTCTTATCTGCTCGTAATTTCTTCCCGATACAAACATCGCAAAAGAACTGATAAACGGCACTTTTCCGCAGGCTGCGAGACCCGCAGCGATCCCCGTCATATTTGCCTCCGCAATCCCGATATCCCAGTGCCGCTCCGGGAACGCTTTCTTAAAAATATCGGTCTTCGTGGCTCCCGCAAGGTCCGCATCCAGCACAATCAGCTCCTCATGCTCCCTTCCGAGCTCCGCCAGCGTATATCCGTAGCTCTCCCTGGTTGCAATCTTTACAGTCGTATCGCCTTTTATTTCTGACATAACGCTTCCCCCGCTTTCTTCAAATCTTCCATCGCAACCGCATACTCCGCGTCGTTCGGCGCTTTTCCGTGCCAGCCGACCGCATTTTCCATAAAGGAAACGCCCAGTCCCTTTACCGTTTTCGCGATAATCGCCGTCGGCATTCCCTTTGTCTCTCTGGCCTCCCGAAAAGCTTTCCGGATTTCATCGAAATTATTTCCGTCAATCGTTATCGCATGAAAACCGAACGCCTCGAACTTTTTGTCAATCGGGTAGGGCGAGCACACTTCGTCCACGCAGCCGTCAATCTGGAGATTGTTGTTGTCCACAATCACCGCGAGATTGTCCAGCTTTTTGAAACCGGCCCACATCGCGGCTTCCCAAATCTGTCCTTCCTGAATCTCCCCGTCCCCGCAGAGTGCGTATACGCGGTAATCCTTCTTGTCAAACTTGCCTGCCGCAGCCATTCCGACTGCCGCGGACAGCCCCTGTCCCAGGGAACCGGACGACATGTCAACCCCCGGTATCTGCTTCATATCCGGATGCCCCTGCAAATACGAGCCGGTATGGCGCAGTGTCACAAGGTCCTCTTTCGGGAAAAAACCTCTCTCGGCCAGCGCCGCATAAAGTCCCGGCGCCGTATGCCCTTTTGACAGTACAAAGCGATCCCGATCCGCCATCCGGGGATTCCCGGGATCCACATTCATCTCCTCAAAGTACAGATAAGTAAAAATGTCCGCGGCCGAAAGCGAACCTCCCGGATGTCCCGCCTTTGCACTGTGAACCGCAGTCACAATGCTTTTCCTGATTTCATTTGCCGTTTTCTGAAGTTCCAGATTCGTCATATTGGTTTCCTTTCTTTTATCTTCTGCCGCAGCAGCCCCCTGATTACAATTCCGTGCGTCCCTCCAGCGCACGCAGCAGCGTAACCTCATCAATATATTCCAAATCGCCGCCCACAGGCACTCCGCTGGCAATCCGCGTCACCTTTATCCCTGTGGGTTTGATTAATTTGCTGATATACATCGCCGTAGTCTCACCTTCGAGGCTGGAATTTGTGGCGATAATAACCTCTTCCACCTCCTGCTGCAGCCGCTGCATCAATTCTTTGAGCCGGATATCGTTCGGCCCGATCCCAAGCATCGGCGATATCGCTCCGTGCAGCACATGGTAAACACCCTCATACTTTGCCGTCTTCTCGTAGGCGGCCAGATCTCTGGTGTTCTCGACTACCATAATCAGCCTGTGGTTTCTGGATGCGTCCCTGCAGATGGGGCAGAGTTCCTCGTCCGTCAGCGTAAAACACTCCCTGCAGTAACAGACATTTCGCTTCGCATCGACAATCGCAGCCGAGAGCGCCTCCACCTGCTCTGTCGGCATATTCAGAATATGAAAGGCCAGGCGCTGGGCGGATTTCGTCCCGATGCCCGGAAGCGATGACAGTTCCTGTATTAATTTGCTGATCTGCCTGCTGTAGTATTCCATGTTCTGCCTCCATGCCGCAGCTGATTTTGAGACGACAAACGACTTATCGCCGCTGTTGTTTTCCTGCCGTTACTATATTACTTGATAACGCAGGTTTTTACAAGGCAGTTTTCTTTTTTTGCGTTCCGAGCATCCCCGTGCTATACTTTTATTATAACCGCAAATACCGAAAACGGAGGACAGCCATGAAAGAAAATATTGCTACAATTCCGCTGATGAACGCCCTTCACGCCAAAGACGAGTGTCCTTTCTGCTATCTGGAGCGGGAAGCCGAGCAGCACGCCGTCTCATTTATTCTGGGCTCCGCCTATATGGAAGATGATATCCGCGAGAAAACCGACGCCATCGGCTTCTGCCGCCATCACTATAAAATGATGTACGACTACGGCAACCGCCTCGGTAACGCTCTGATTTTGTCCACGCATCTGCGCAAATTAAATCAGGAACTCGGAGAGGAACTGAACGCTTTTGCCCCCGGCAAGTCCAGCCTTCTCAAACGCATGCGGCACACCGACGCCGCGAAAGACTCGGCTCCGAAAACACCGCTCGGCGCATGGATTGCAAAAAAGACCGCCGACTGTTATGTCTGCGACCATTTCCGTCAGATATACGGCCGCTACCTCGACACGTTTTTTGATCTGTATAAGAAAAATGAAGAATTTCGGAGTCTTTTTGAGCAGAGTAAGGGCTTTTGCCTGCCTCATTTCGGAGATTTGATTGAAGTTGCGGAAGATAAGCTTACCGATGAAGAGAAAAAATCTTTTTATCCGAACGCATTTTCAATGATGCGGGACAATCTGTCCCGGCTGCAGGAGGAAGTCTCCTGGTTTGTAGAAAAAAACGATTACCGAAACAAAGACAAGGATTGGGGAAATTCGGCGGACAGCATTCAGCGCGCGATGCAGAAGTGCGCCGGCGGATATCCGGCGGATGAAGTGTTTAAGGCGAAACTGTAAAAAAGCGCCGCAATGCGGCACTTTTTTATGTGTCCTAAAACGGCAGTCCGCCGAGTCCGCTCATGCCTCCGGTAATCTTCGACATGGAATCCGCCGAAATCTCGTCGAGTTGACGGAACGCTTCGTTGGTCGCCGCCATGATCAGATCTTCGAGCATCTCGATGTCTTCGGGGTCCACAACCTCCTCCGAGAGCTTTACCTTTGTCACTTCATGCTTTCCGGATACCGTCACCTCCACGGCTCCTCCTCCCGCAGAGGCCGTCACCTCTTTCTCCTCGAGCTCCTTCTGCGCCTCTTCCATCTGGCGCTGCATCTTCTGCGCCTGCTTCATCAGGTTATTCATGTTCCCCGGCATACCGCCCGGAAATCCTCCTCTTTTTGCCATTTTAGAAATCCTCCTCTTCTATATCCATCTGAATGAGCTGTCCCAGGTCCGGATAAATCTCTTCCCCCGGCTGCCCGGTGTCGTTTAACTTTACCTGAATCTCGATCTCTTTTTCAAGCCGTTCCGCGACGGCTGCCTTTAAAGCATCCCTGCAGCCCGAGCGGTTCTCGTCAACGTAGCTGAATGCGTTCGCATCGTCAAACACCAAAAGCAGGGAATCGTCCGGTCCCAGTGACTTAATCGCTTTTTTCAGATATGTCTTTGTCAGACCCGTAAGACCGGAAATGATCCCGTTCCAGCTTGCGATCACCTGCTTTATATCCTCCGGAATCGCCTTCGGCAGTTCCGTTTTCCTCACTGAAGCAGCGCCGCCCGCACCACTCGAAGCGGCTGCGGCGTTTGGCGCCGTCGACGGCTGCGCAATCACCGCGGCTCCTTTTTCCAGTTTCTTCTCAAGGCTGTCAATCCGGTCGATCAGCGAGGTGTAATCCTTTTCCATTTCAGGTTTACATAACTTAATCACCGCTATCTCGATCAGAATGCGCTTCTGCGCCGCATATTTTATCTGGCTGGCAAGCTCCGAGAAAATGCGGATATAGCGCATCAGAACTTCCGCGTCCACCATCCCGGCCTCCTCTTTCAGAAGGGCAAGATTCTCGGTCGAGATATCGAGCACATCTTCCATGTCGTCGGAGCTCTGCACCAGCATCAAGTTGCGCAGATACCAGGTGAAGTCGTTGACAAACTGTCCCAGCTCGCGGCCCTCCACCACCAGATCATCCACGGTGGAAATCGCGCCCGTGATATTTTTGTCGAGTATCCGGCGCAGAAGCTTGCTGAACACCTCGGTATCTACGGCTCCCAGCGTCTCAAGCACTTTATCGTAGGTCAGCTCCTGTCCCAGATAAAACGCAATGCACTGGTCGAGCAGACTTAACGCATCTCTCATCGATCCGTCCCCCGCCTTCGCCACATAGCGGATGGCTTTTTCTTCCACCGCGACCTGCTCCTGCTCCATCAGATCGGACAGTCTCGCCGCGATGGTGTCAATGGAAATCCGCCGGAAGTCATAGCGCTGGCAGCGCGAGAGAATCGTGATCGGAATCTTGTGCGCTTCCGTCGTCGCCAAAATAAAGATCACATAAGACGGCGGCTCCTCGAGCGTCTTTAACAGCGCGTTAAAAGCTCCTATCGAAAGCATATGAACCTCGTCGATAATATAGACTTTATACTTTCCCTCGGTCGGGCGGTATTCCACCTCCTCGCGAATCTGCCGGATATTATCCACACCGTTGTTTGATGCGGCGTCAATCTCGATCACATTCATCGACGCTCCCGACGCAATTGCCCGGCAGGTCGGGCACTCCCCGCAGGGACTGCCGTCTGCCGGGCTCTCACAGTTCACTGCCTTCGCAAAAATCTTGGCAATGGTAGTCTTTCCCGTTCCTCTTGTACCGCAAAACAGATAGGCGTGGCCGATGCGGTCCGCCTTAATCTGATTTCTCAGGGTCGTGACGATATGGTCTTGCCCTTTTACATCCGAAAATTCCTGCGGCCGGAACTTTCGGTACAATGCCTGATAAGCCACTCTGTTACCTCATTATATAAAGACATCAGTCTCCGAAACTGATTCCTGTTCTCTTTGCTTCTTTGATCATCTGGCTCTCCGGGTCTACGGTCTTAAGCTTACCGGCCACTTCTCCGAGTGAGATCCGCTTTGTCTTGCCGTTTACCATACCGATCATATAACCGTAGTCGTCATCCATGATGGCTTTCGCCGCAGCCGATCCGAGTCTGGTGCAGAGCACTCTGTCGTACGGGCAGGGGCTTCCGCCGCGCTGGGTGTGTCCCGGTACCGTGACGCGCACTTCCATCCCGTTTGCCTTGTAAATCTGGTCTGCAAGCTCGTAGGACACGGACGGATATTTGCGCTTTGCGAGCTTCTCTTTGTATTCCTTCTTGGAAAGCGTCGCATCCTCTTTGGAAATCGCGCCCTCGGCAACCGCCAGTATCGTAAATCCTTTTCCGGCCTTTGCCCTCTGGTTAATCGCCGCAATAATGCTTTCTATATCATAGGGAATCTCCGGCAGCAGAATAATGTCGGCGCCGCCTGCAATGCCCGCATACAGCGTCAGCCATCCCACTTTATGTCCCATGACCTCCACGATAAATACACGGTTGTGGGATGCGGCCGTCGTGTGGATGCAGTCGATCGCATCGGTCGCGATATTAATGGCGCTCTGGAATCCAAAAGTCACATCGGTTCCGTAGATATCATTGTCGATCGTCTTCGGCAGATGAATGATATTTAACCCTTCCTCCCGCAGAAGGTTCGCGGTCTTCTGGGTTCCGTTTCCGCCGAGAATCACCAGGCAGTTCAGATTCAGTTTATAGTAGGTGTGCTTCATCGCCTCCACCTTGTCAAGACCGTTTTCGTCCGGCACGCGCATCTGTTTAAACGGCTGTCTTGATGAGCCAAGAATCGTTCCGCCCTTCGTGAGAATCCCGGAAAAATCCGCCGAAGTCAAAAGCCGGTAATCTCCGTAGATCAGACCTTTGTAACCGTTCAGAAACCCGTAAACCTCAAGCCCGTCCACATTTCCGGAAAGCCCCTTTACCACTCCGCGCATCGCGGCATTCAGCGCCTGACAGTCTCCGCCGCTCGTCAACATACCAATTCTCTTCATCCTGCATACCCTCCTGTTCCATAACAAACTTCCTGTGTATCTAAAATATTACCCTTTTTTTCCGTATTTTGCAATCGCTTTGTCCCAGTCCTCCTCCTTAAATCCCAAAAGAACCGTTTCCTCCGACACCAGAATCGGACGCTTCACAAGCATACCGTCGCCTGCCAGAAGCTCATACTTTTCCTGCAGCGTCATTTCCGGCAGCCGGTCTTTTAAATGCATTTCTTTATAGACAAGCCCGCTCGTATTGAAAAAACGTTTGATATCGAGTCCGCTCTTCTCATGCCATGCCGCGAGCTCTTCTGCCGTAGGATTCTGCTCTTTAATATTCCTCTCCTCATAATCCACGCCGTGCGCATCCAGCCAGCCCTTTGCCTTCCGGCACGTACTGCATTTCGGATATTCCACAAATAATACGCTCATTTCCCGTCACCTCATATATTTTTATTCTGTTTTCTGTCCCACTAAGTATAGTATGTTTTGCAGAGAATCACAACCGCTTCTTTCTGCCGAGAGCCGGACAGCGGACAAAATACTGCCCAAAATATTATTCTCACAGAAATCCGTATATCTTTCTCTTGCAAATTGACAAAAATATGATATACTAATCAAGTATTTGATATACTTGGAGACGTATCGAAGTGGTCATAACGGGGCGCACTCGAAATGCGTTTGCCCTCCGGGGCACGAGGGTTCGAATCCCTCCGTCTCCGCTCGGAAAACCCCTGTAAGCGCTTGCATACCCTGCGTTTACAGGGGTTTGTGCGTAATACGCCGGTCTTCCTATTATTAAAAAATGGATTGTTCTATTACCCATTAAGAATTATAACTAAAGAATATCACGAAATTAAGAGGTCAAATACTTATGAAAAAGAAAATTATTACATCACTATTCGTCTGCATGCTTACACTCTCTGCATGCGGAAACACCGACAGCCCTGCCGATACTTCCAATGAAACTGCTAAATCTGTCATCGAGGAAGGTACCTCCGAACCAGACGTCATTGGCGAGGTTGACGTTGACAAAAATCTTCTTACTGTCGAACTTACAATTCCTGCTGACTATTTGGGTGAAACCACGCAAGAGGGTTTAAATGCTATCGCAAAAGAAAAGGGCTATAAATCAATTACCTTAAATGATGACGGCAGTGCCACATATGTCATGAGTAAAATACAGCATCAGGAAATGATGGAGGATTTGGCAAACAATATTAACAGCAGCCTGTCTGATATGGTTGGTTCAGAGGACTATCCAAATTTTACGGAGATCGTTGCAAATGATAATTTTACAGAATTTAAGATAACCACCACTTCCGTCGAATTAGGTTTGAACGAATCGCTCTCCGTTATTGCCTATTATATGTATGGCGGAATGTATAATATTTTCAACGGAACACCAGTAGACAATGTTCATGTAGATTTTATAAATGCTGATTCCGGAGAGATTATAAACTCTGCAGATTCTTCTGATATAGGAAATGCCGAGCAATCTACCGAATAAATTGGGATTCTATCGAAGCCGGAAGCCTGTATTGCCTGTAACACTTTTTCATATGTCTGTTTTTTAATCAAACAGGCCAAGAAAATATTCACCTTTTCATAGGAAAAATAAGTATAAGAACCCGCACTTTATATGTGGGTTCTTATACCATACCAGACAATAACCATAACCTGTCACTAATGAAAATTTTTAAATCTCATATGATTTCGATTCACTATTTTTCCGCAGCTCTTCTTGCATTCGCCTAATTTATGAAGTTTCCAACGACGTTCCCCAAAAATCCAAGTGTCTGCTCTCTCCGTTTTTATTCATATCATTTACTACATAATATTCTTTATGTATGGACATCTCTTGTCAAATGTCGCCACAAATCCAGGCGTTTTAATGACTCGCCGGAAATGTTACATTAGACTTATTTTAAACGAATGGCGCACATATACGCACCGGTTCCATTTTAAAGCAGTACCGCAATTTTGTTGGGGGAATAAATCAGAAATGATTTGTTCCCTTTTTCTCTAGCTGCAAATGTCGATCCGCTGATACCGACAACCTGCACATCCGTTTTTCCGCTCCCTGAAGCCCCTGCCTGGGTTCCTCCAAACAAACCATTTACATTATTATTTTTCAATTCCAACCGACGCAATCCGGTCTTATTACTTGCAAAGTTCGCCTGGCCGTGTATGAAATATACGCCGATCACTTTTCGTTAAATAAATAGTTACGATATTACGTCCATTCCCGTCCTGTGTCGCTTTGGTGGCAGTTCCAGCGGATGCAGCATGGTTAGACGATTTTAATTAAACACCGATTTGAGTAACAGCTTAACATATGGCCTAACGAATAGAGGCGGTCACCTGGGAAAGGATACGCCAAAAGAATTTTCTATATCATTAAGAGGTTTTTTGATATTATTTTACATCAATTTCGATGCCAAATTTTATACATTAATTGGTATTACTAATACCAGAGGACGCATCACCGATGGCACAATTACCATAGATTATGTGTACAACTCCGCGACTGGCAATATGACACTGAGATCTGATAAAACCTGTGAATTAATGGGTATATACCAGCTCATGACAATATCTAAGATATAATTATTTTAGGCGTACGAGAGACATGTATGCGGTCGATACATTTAACGCTGCGCCGCTGTTTTGCTTTGCGTATAAACGGACTTTCTCCCCGGCGCCAATCGCGTATGCGCCTACCCCAAATGCCTGCACCTGTGTTTTACCGCTCTGTGAGGCGCCGACTTGGACCCCTCCAAACGACCCGTCTGCGGCATTATTTTTAAACAATATATATCGCAGACCTGTTTTATTGCTCACAAAATTGACCTGGCCTAAAATCATGTAAATACCCGTTACGGCCGCTGTAACGGTTAATATTTCTATTTCAACATCATTTGGAATTGATTTTGCAGTCGTTAATGACGCTCCGTAATAAACCCCAGTATCACTTTTGGGCAGATAGGTATTTACGATATTGCGTCCGTTTCCGTCCTGTGTGGCTTTCGTTGCAGTCCCAGAGGATGTAGCATAATTTACTCTCTGGCTACCAATATTAGAAGTATTTATAGCGGTCGCAGCGTTTTGTTTCCCACCCAAATCGGTGTTTAACTTACTGATTGCCCCCGTCACCGTCCCTCCACCAATCGCTGATATATTTGTCGTCCCGAGCATTTTATACAGATATCGGATATTTTTAAACATCATTGATACCTTATTAAATGCACTGCCAAGTTTTTCACCTGTTGACAGTTTCCCAACACTCGTCCACGCACCTGCGCCTCCGTCCGCCACATCGGCACTCGCAAATGTCACTGTGGTGTCTTTCGCATCCCCGGTTTTATCAAGCTTTCGGGCAAGGGCGGACTCCGTCTCTGCCTGTCCTGCTTTTGTACCCATCACCTGTTCCAATGCTATCAAGGCATCTTCATTATTTGACGTTGATTCTTTCAGTGCAGTAAGGGCCCCCGTCACACTCCCATCCCCAATACCTGAGATATCATTTGTACCCAGTACATCGATCTTCTGGTTCAATTCTTCGATATCCTTTTCATACTCGTCATAATCGACATACAGGATGGCGGGCGCAGACACCGCGACATCCGCAACATCACTGATTGTCAGATAAAGCCGTATCCTCTTCTGTGTCCGCTCCGCCCCCGTCGTGGACACAATGTACTGTGCATCGTCCCCGCAATTATCATACACATACAGCTTATCGCCGTCTTCCGTGGCGACGATCACACCGATTTCACGAAAATAATAATCGGCGTCGACTGCAGGAAAGTCCGCTGTCAAAGCACAGCCTTCGTCCGTCATGTCGACTTTCAAGTCGGTCAGCTCATATAACGGATGTACCAGACTCTTTTGCGTCCCAAAATTTCCCGGAGGATTTCCGTCCCCTATCACAATCGCCTTAAAGCACAATCTGTTGTTCATCTGTGCCTGGTTCAGCGCATTTCTTCCGTCTACCGTCAGCGTTAATCCTGTCCATGCCATCTCTTTTCCCTACCTTTCTCTCAGTTCGATCAGATCTGCTTCCTGCATAATTCCGCCGAAAAACACACTCCCCGCAAGCGGGCTTTCATATATGATGTCTGTCGTTATATTCAGCGGAACCATTACGGACAGCACATACTCTAATTCCGCATTTTGACTGTCGTCTAACCCGTATACCGTCAAAACAAGCTCATACTCCTTCAGCTCGAGCACAAAGTTATGCCCGCCTTTTAAAACCTCATTCAGCTTCGCCGTCAGGCTGCGCAGCGTATACGGCACGCGGTTGTTCCAGCGCAGCAGCACCCGCGTTCTCCGCGTTTCTATGTCGTCTGCTTTGTCCGGATAAATCTTCAGCATTTTTTCAAATCTTGAAATTCCGTACTCGTCCGCGGTCGACAGAAACCGGTTGTTTAAAATCCGGTCCGCAGCGCTCCACGCAAGCAGAAACTCGGGATTTTCGGCCTCAAGTGCCGCAGCCGGTTCTCTGTACTTGGCCATAAACGGCGGTAAGTAGGAAACAAGGTCGACTTCTCGAATCATGCGCCAACACCTCCCGTTACCGGAATTTCATACGCGCCCAATATTACGTTTTCGGCGTTTCCGTTCAGTTTTGTATCCTTAATATCCGCCACTCCCTGCACCGACAGAATCCGGGATTCAATCTGACTGATTCTGACGACTGTATCATTGCTGTCCGCCCATTTGCTCCGAAGCTCCAGCAGATAGTCATCCACCGCACCTGTAATCGATGCTTCCAGGTTATTCCAGCCGTACCCGTCCTCAAACGTCAACGTTGTACTGACGTTTATCTCGACGGGTTCTGCACTTTTCACCGTTACGACATGTCCGATCGGCGCAAGCCCGTACCCCTCACCCGCATGTTCTTCCGGATCAAGCACGGACTGCACTTCATTCAGCAGCACGTCGCCGGCCTCCCCGAAATCATCGGCATTTGCGACCGTAACCAGCACTGTCCCTCCCACCGTCAATTTCTTCTGCAGCGCTGCCAGATAGACCGCAGACAGCCAATCGGCCGTCTCTTTGTCAAGGCCGCCTATCACGGACTCATACCACGCCGTGACCGCACTCGTCGGAATCAGCTCGGCCGGACGGATATCCCCGTTCCACACGCGGGTAACCTTCACAGCCCCGATGCCCGGTATGCGCTTTACTTTCGCGGCATAGTCTGTCCTGTTTCCGCCGAACGCCTGCTCGTTAAAGCTGTCAAAATAACGCTTCCGCAGCGCTTCGGTATCCTCCTCGTCCTCCCCGGGAATTAAGAGTTCCACAAGCTCCGCCGTGTTCAGCCCCCGTATGTAGTCCATCGGTATCATCTGTCCCAGATATCGGTTTCCGATAACGCCCTCCGACTCACATTCCACCCGATACTGTCCGGGCGCAATCTGCTCCATGACCGTATAATTGATATCCCCGATGTTAAACCGCTTCCCGGTCACATCAATGTTGTCCGGCTCGAATACCCCTTTTAATACGGCGCGGCTCGCCGGTTCCGGCGTAATTCCGCGGTCCCTGCACAGTAAAGTCAGAAATTCCCGGGCCGCCGTATCGCCGTATGAGTTTTTAACCAGATATTCAAGTTCAATGTATAAGATTGCGAGTTCGTTTGCCGTCGCCTCGTGCGTGTCATATATCAGGGCGCTCGGCCGTTTATCCAGCTTATCCGATACCCGCGCCAGCATCCGTTCCCGCAGAAAATCATCTGTCATTTTTTCATACATCTATATGCTCACCTCTCTCTCCCCCCGCACATCTCCATATATCGTATTTACGGTAAAAGTCGTGTGGACCGTTCCTTTTTTGCGGATGTCATGTTCAAAATCCGTCACACTTTTGATTCTGGAATCCGTAAGAAGCGCTTCCGCGATTCTGCGCTCCAGCTCCGCGCATACCCAGTTTAGCGGCTCCCCGTATAAATCCGTTGTTTCAATCCCATACCACCACGGGTAGATCAGATACCGATACCGCTCCGTGTTCAATATGCGGAAAACCGCCTGCTGTACGGCTTCCCGCCCGTCCGCATACCCGCGGACGGAATCGCCGTTTAAGTCCATCCCATAGGTTTTGCCCGGCTGCTCTTTGATTTCAATATCCTGCTTTAAAAATCCGGTTGTCGACGGAATCATCCCGCACCTCCTATTCGCTCTATCACGAAAAACTTCTGTCCTTCCTGCTGCCTTATCAATAGTACTTCGTCTCCGACATCCAGCCCATTGTGCACGGTGATTTCTGTTTTTCCGATGGCATGTATATGCGGCGGGGAGACTGCCGCCGTACCGGATTCCGCTGTCGAACCGGTGTAATAATAATCCTTCGTATTCCCTCCGGTAATCGTTATCTTGTAATCCGTCACACTCCGCGAAAGTATCAGCTGCTTTTCACCCAGCAGCAGCTTTTGCTCTACGTCAATATTGAGCGGTTTTACCGCTTTCACCTTCCCGAAAAATACATTGACCGGTTTTCCGGCTTCCACCGCCTCGGTCGCAGCCTTCTTCATCGCCGCAACCAGCTCGTTTGCATCAGCCAACAAATTCGCCTCCCCTCAATGTCAGATCCATCCGGTGTTCCCCCTGCCGATATGTGTGTTTGCAGGTCTCCACCAGCATAAAATTGTTTAACTTCATATCTCCGAGATCGAGACAGATGATCACCATCGACCCTGCCCGCACCCGGTTATCCCCGATTGCGTTTGTGAGCCGTAAGCTGCGCGTCTTTTTGTTATACAGCTTTAACAGCGCATCCGCCTTTGCCTGCCCGTTTTCGCCTTTCGACAGCGTGTCGAAGTACTGCAGAATCCCCCACCGGTTGATATTGCTCCCGTCCTGCGTGATGTACACGTCCCGCCGTCCGGTTTCCTCGTTGTCATAAGTCAGTTTTATCCGGTTGAACGTGTTGTCGTCGATGGAGGATGTGTATTCGAAATTTTCTCCGGTTTCCTCATCTATCATCAGGTATCCGTTTACATTATCCCCCACATACATTTCCGATAAGTGCTTCAAACTCAACCGGCCGAAATCATCGTACAGCACATACAGCTCCCCCGTGTTCGTCAGCTCGAGGTCTAAGGCGTTCTCTATCATTTCAAACAGAGACGTGTTTTCTTCTACCCGCGATTCAATCACAAACAGGGTGTCATCGATCTGCCCCGGATTCATGGAATAGTCCGCTGCGATCATCCGAATAAACTGCGCAGCGGTTTTGTTCTCATAGACAATCGTGTCTTTATTCTTTAAATACCGCAGCTGATCATATGCCGTGACCGTGATAATCCGGTCTTTTTCCCGCCGCTGCTTAAATACGAAGCCGAAGAAAATCTCATGTCCGTCTGCTTTGAGCCTGACGGCGCTCCCCTCCGAAAAGTCGAGAGCGTCGTCCTTTAATACCTGAAACGTCAGTTTTCCCGGTGTGCCCCGCCGTTCCGTCGTCCACTCAATCCCTTCTTCCACCGCGGGAAGATACGCTTTTGTCCCCGTCTCGTCCCCGATTAAAAGTTCAATGTCCATAAATTCTCCTTATACGGCCGGAATTGTCAGCACCTGTCCCGGATAAATCAGATTCGGATTCCCGCCGATCACGCCTTTGTTTGCATTGTAGATAACGGTATACATGGAACCGTTCCCGTAAAATCGTTTGGCGATATTCCAGAGACAGTCCCCCTTTACCACCGTATAGGTACCTGGCTGTGCCGGTGCTCCCTCCCGCTGCGGTCCCGCCGACATCTGCGGTTTCTGGGCCGTCACGGTTACATGTACCGTTTTTGTGCCGTAATCCCGCCACTGCTTAAGCGCTATCTTTACCTCAAGATCAACGCCGTTTCCGGCATCCTCGGTCAGCTTGTAATCCTCCAGCGTTACCTTCATGTTTGTGCCGAACAGCTTTTTGTCACTGAGCGCCCGGCACACGATAAACGGAAACGGTTTGCCGCTGTTTTTCAGCGACTCAAAATAGTCCAGGAAGTAATCCGCTCCCTTAAAACCATCTTTATAGACGGCATGCGGGTACTTCATCTGCGGAATCTCGCAGGTAAACTCGATATCCGTCAGCTTTGCCCGTTTTAAAATGTTTATCTCACCCTCATTGATGAGCGTTACCGTCTTATTTGCATTGTTAATCTTTAACTCCAGCTTCGACGGAGTCACAGGCAATAAGCATTTGTCTAAGTAAAATTCATAACCGCTGTCTGCCATTACGCATGTACCCCCTCTGTCATATTGTCAACCGCTTCATACACCGAATCCGTCAGTTTTGACATGAATCCGTCAAGATCGTCACCGCTGTTGACCGTGTTGCTCATACCTGACATATCCACATGAATCTCTGCCGTTGTAAATCTGTTAATCGCTTCCTGCTCCGCAATATCCCGCAGATACTTCAGGTCTTCCTGCGTGATGTCCATGGAATCCTTAATCGCGCCGGTGTCCCCGGCAATACTGCCGAGATTGTCACTCATCCCTTCCATATTGCCGCCGAAACTATCATCCGTCCCCGGATTCCCTATTACACCGGCAAATTGCGATACTAAGTCCTTTAACGGGCTCTCCTGCGAGCCTGGTAATCCCCCGCTGCCGAAGATATCGGACAGATTGAAATTGCTGACTGTCTCCTCAATGCCGGCGCCGAACTCATACCCTGCATTCATTGCGCCTGTATCGTCGATATAGTCTATCTTTCCTACATACTCAATCCACCCGGACTCGTCTTTTACCGCCTGCTGCGCCTCCGCTAACTCTGCATAAAGGCTGTCCAGCCCGCTCGTGATATTCACCGTCACGCCCGGTATCTTGTTGAGCAGCGTCTCTATTCCGTGCGCCAGATTCTGAATATAGCCGATGACATTCAGGCACATGTCATAAAAAAGCACTTTAATCGCCGCAATCGGATTGTGAAATACATTTCCGATAAAGTTTGCAAACATTGCAAACCCGTTAATAACCGGAATCACAAACGTATTCAGGATATGCGCTGCAAGTACGGCAAACGCACCCATGATGAGCCCCGTCGCCGAGACGGATTCTCCGGTAAATTTATTAAATGCCGCCACGGCCGCATAGATAATCGCAATCAAAGCAATAATCGCTATAATAATCCATGAAAGCGGGCATGCCGCAAGAGCAGCGTTTAATCCTTGCTGCGCAACCGTCGCCGCAAAAGTAGCTACGGCCTGCGCCCCACTGGCTGCAACACCTGCTATCTTTGCTGCTGTCTCTTGCAGTGTCGTAAGCCATGCAATACCCATCGTCGCATTGTACACAATCAGCGCCGCAGCCACCCCCAGAATAAGCGGTTCGATAATCGACCAATTGTCCGCGATAAATCCGCCTGCCGCCATCATCATATCAAACACATCTGTCGCCATCCCGGCAAGTATCCCCAACGCTTCAACCGCACCGTCTGCAAAACTCTGAAAGATCTCGCTGTTTACGATGTCATTGATTCCCTGCAGGAGCGGCTGAAACGCTTTGAGCGCACCGCTCTTTAAGTCTGTCATCATCTGAGAAAATGTGACCGGCACATTTTCATAAGCCGCGTTTGTCTCATCTGCCACAGAAAGCAGTGCGTTCTTGACCACCTCCGCGGTGACGGCGCCTTCCTGTGCATACGACATGATAGAGCCTTCTGCCCAACCCATGCTTTGTTCGATTGCCCCTGCAATTTGCGGGGCCGCGGCCAAAACGGAATTTAATTCGTTCCCGCTAAACGTTCCCGCCGCCATCGCCTGACGCAATTGCTCCATTGCGGCCGCTTGATCCTCCGCGCCTGCGCCGCCGATTGCAAACTGTTTATTTGCCTGATCCATAAATGCGATTAATTCCGCATTGGATCCAAAGGCACCGCCTGCTTCATTCCCCATTTTAGCGATGGCATCTGCCGTTTCCAGAAACGGGGCGTGTGTACTTCTCGCCGCCGCATACACCATATTGACAAGCTCGGGCGTACTCTGCAGACCGTCATTCATCAAATCAAGCCGCATCGTCGCCTGCGTCAGCTCATCCGATATATCCAGCACTTTCCCGGCATTCTGCACGTTGATATATGCGCCCGCCACTTTTTTTATCATGTTGGTCAGCCCGTTTGTCTGCTGTGCCCCGGCTTGTATCTCCTGATTAAACCGCCCCTGTTCGTCCACGTTGTCCCGGATATAACGCTCTGTCCCGCCGACCGTCTGAGACAGGCGCAGATAAGCGTCATTTGCGGCTGAAACGTCCTTGTTCTGCATGGCGCTGTTCAGTTCCGCCTGTTCCTGCACCATTTGGCCAAGGCTGCCGCGCAGACGTTCCAGTTCCGCATTAGCAGTGTCGGTTCCGATGTTTACCGGATTACTCTCAATCTGCCGGATGCGTTCCCGCACCGTATCAATTCTGACCGCTAATGTGTTCAGATTCTGAAATGCTTCCGGCGGAAACAGCATGGTTTCGTATGCCTGCTTCGCAATCGCATTCTGTGTATTGCACAGCTGTTCCAACATGGTGTCCGCGCTCTGCACTTCCTGCCGGAAGCGGTCTGCTCCCGTGCCGGTAAAAACCGGAACTTCATTCACCTCCCAGTGAACCGGAACTTCAACCGGTTCCGCCGCAGCCGCAAGATTGACGGCGTTTACAATATAGTTTAAAACACTGCTGAAATGATCATTCAGCTCAATTTGTGCCTGAATACCTGACATCCTGCCCACCTGCCTTTTCTATTACTTTCTTCTTCGCTTCGCTTTGTCTGCCGCTTTCTGTCTTTCTTTTTTATCGTTTTCCAGCCGGATTTTAATCGCGGCAATCACAAACGCCTTTTCCTGCTCCTCCATTTCAAGAAATACAGAAGGCCGGATGTGAAGTTTATGGAGGGCATAGTAGGCGAAATTCGCCTCACCATCCCCTCCCTCAATCAGTTTTTTGCCTCGTCTACCTTATCGTCAAGCCCCTTCGCAAACCCCTGGAATTTCTGCATCCAGGCGGCAAATTCCTGATATTCTCCGGCATTATCCACCATTGCATAGAGCAATTCTTCCGGTGTCATAACCCCGTAGGAGTCCTGCAGCTCCTTGTCATACAGGTCCGGATATACCGTCGATGCCACAATCATCTTTGCGAGATATTCGGCAGTCTTTACCTTCGGCCTGTAGAGGTTCGGCTTTCCTTTGATCGGAACCTCGATCGTGCAGGAATCCCGCAGCTCCTCGTTTTCTTTCGAAGATATCTGCTTAAATTCCCATTCCAGCGGCTTCCCGTTTTCGTCCAGAAGCGTATGGGTAGGTGCATACTTCACATTTGGTTCTGTGATTTTATTTGTCCGCATAAAACGGCTGAATTTTGACATAAATACTTGTCCCCTTTCTGTTAGTTCGCGACAAAACCGTCTATCTCGTTAAATTTCTCCGGCATGTCCCAGCTCTCAAAAGTTCCGGAGAGCTCCTCGTCCAAAATCTCCTCACCGGCCTGGAATTTCGCAAGCACAAACGTGTCGCACAGGCAGTCTCTGTGCACGATGGTCTGTCTGCCCGCCGCGCTGACAGGGTCCTCATTGCTCACCTGGATTTCAAAATACGGCATTTCGCCGGTTTTCTGGTAATGGTTTGCCATTTCCCGGAAAACGGACTGGTTGTAATGTGCCGTGCCGCTCCATGTACCTTTTCCGCCTGCCGCTTTATGTCCCATTCCGACTTTTCCCAGAATCGGAACATCCGTGATATTTACCTCCCATTTACTCTCAAAATCTGTCAGGCTCATGAAATTGTAACGCCTGTTCTCAATTGTAATGAAACACTCTGCAAGACTGCCGTACACGGCGTCCTTGGCATTCATAATCACATTCTGGCTCATTTTTCTTCACTCCTTCCTTAAGATATCATGCAGGTCATATACAGTTTGCTCATCGCATTTACGACCGTCACAAGATCGGTGACAACCACGGATTTCTTTGATGTCCCCTGCTCCACGGTCACATCGCTGTCGGAAAAATCCTCGATTGCACGGATTCTTTCCAGTTCCCGGTGATGCGCCACGATATCGGACCACAGAGAGACTCTGCCTGCCGCATCATTCGGGACAACACCCAGATACTTTGTCGCAAACAGTACCGCAATGTCATTTCCGATCTGGTCAATGACACGGATGGTCTGATTGTCCTTAAAAACTTCCCCCTGCGTATCCGTCACCGTAACCATCGTATTGATGTCTTCCAGGACGCGGATATCCGTATTTACCCGGTGCAGCACAAACTCTCCGTCTTTCATGGCCTGACGCAGCTCGTTCTGTGTGAAATCCGCATCAACCGTAAAGGAGCCGTCATAGACCTTATTCTGACAGGATTTATTGACTGCGCAGCCGCTCTCGGCGCCGGTCACCCAGTATACAAGCGCAGCCTCACTCCATCCGGCATCCGTGACCTTATTCTTCACGCTGATCACACCGGGGAAGTCTGCGTTCATCCGGTAAAGCACCAGCTGGAATTTCACTCCCATCTCATCCCGGAGGCGCCTGTTAAACGCCGCATACAGCTTCTTTGTCGTCTCGTCCGTCACCGCCGCACCCATCGTGTTATAGGTGTACGACTCGATTTTATCGAGATAGTTCTGGTGCGCCGTGCCGTCGACCGTTCCGTCTGTCCCGCCTGCAAGCGGCATGGATGCCGTAACGGCGAGCTCTGCGTCCGCTTTAAAAGTCACATAGTCATTTGCGGTAAGTTCGGATGCCGCCGCAACCGTCTGTGTGTCCACCTTTGCCGTTCCGAGGTAGGTTGCCACATCAAACTTTGCCTCATCGTCCGCGTTCGCCTGAATCACAATTTTCAGATCATTCCCGCGGGTTCCGCCGTACAGAGCCGACGCATATGTATTTGACGCTTTTTCCCCGCCGCCGTTTAAGCGGTATGCGTATAAAGTTTTTGCTCCCAAAAACAGATCACGAATCCCCTTCATTTTCGGATCGTCAAACGCATATCCGAAAATCTTCATGCTGTTTTTCTGGAACTCCTCGTTTGTCACCTCAAAAACTTCTCCCTCTTTTCCCCAGTCCAGCTCGAGAGGCATCGTTGCAATCCCCCGTCCGGATAATGCCGCCGAAGCGGAAGCCGCCGACACGAAGTTGATGTATGTGCCGGGTAATTCCTTATTCTGTGTGGTAAAATTACCGCCGCCTAAAGCCATATTAGTTCACCTTTCCTTTCCTGTATTTCTCAATCATGTTGTCAACTGCTGCGATGGTGTACGTTTTCCCCTCTGTAAGAAGGGCCTCCACCAGATCCCTTTGACTGCGATATCGCCCTGATGCCGCAATCTGCTCTTTATTGAACAGCGCTTCCGCCATCCTGCTTTCTGCCTGTGCACCGGTTTCCCGCTTTTTCACTGCCGCCAAAATCACTCGCCTCCTTTCACACCGGTCTTTCCTTCCAACTGCTCCATACATTCCTTCTGTTTCACCCGGATCACGAAGCAGTCGTAATTTACAAAGAAATTCAAGACACCGTCCGTTATCTCGCATTTCATCTTCGTCCCCCGGGCCGGCCTGTCCTCTCCGCGAATCGTGATATATTCCAGGCACTGCTGCAATCTTGCCGCAATATCGTTGCATTCCTTCTGTTTTTCACCGGTCTGCGGGAAATATCGAATGCGGAATTGATTTGCCCAAAAATACCGGTTCCCGGATATCCGGCTGTTTGTCTGGCTGATGCAGGAAACAAAAAAGCAAGCGTTCTCCTCGTTCTGCCCGGTCTCTTCCGTCTGGATTGTGTAATTATCGCCAAATTCCTCATTCAGCGCGATTCCGACCGCATCGATTATCGTATTTATCGCTCCTCACCTTCTTTCTCGGTTGATTTATATTCAACTTCTTTTGTAAAAAAATATTATGAGGCCTTGATTTTGTCAAATCAAACATTTTTCTGCTTTTTTGTTGAATATTGTTCAACCTGCGATCATATTACACCACGGTTGAATTTTTGTCAACTGTTTTTCGAAAAAAGTTGAATAAAATTCTTTTTCATGGTATGATAACTATAGGAAAGGTTGGTGAACAGCATGACGGCACAGGAATCGATGGGATTAAGAATCAAAGCTCTGCGGGAAGAAAAAAAGTTATCTCAGTCCGCACTCGCCGAATTAGTCGGATATAAGGATAAGACAGCCATTGCAAAAGTCGAAGCGGGGAAGGTAGACCTGCCGCAAAGTAAAATATCCGCTTTTGCAAAAGCGCTGAATACTTCCACTTCCTATTTATTTGCAGACGGCAGCGGGGAAAATGAGCCCCGGACCATCGCCGCCCACTTTGACGGCGACGAATACACCGAAGCGGAACTGGACGAAATCAAAAAATTTGCCGAATTTGTCAAATCCAGACGGCAGTAGTCTCATTTATTGGACATCATCTGTGATATTATTTAGGAAGGTACCTTCACGGCAGCGATGAAAATCCGAACAATTATTATGGAGTAATAAATTTGACAGAATACGAAAAACTTTTGGACCATGCAGAAAAAAATAATATAACCGTCATCGAAAATTATCCCCTCGAAAGCAAGCGTTTAAAGGGCCTTTATTGTGACGGTGTGGTTGCTCTGGGTAAAAACATGGAAACAGACGCCGAAAAAGCCTGCATTCTGGCGGAGGAACTCGGTCACCACTATACCGCGGTCGGAGATATCGTTCTGCAGTCTTCCGCGGCTAACCGCAGGCAGGAGATGCGCGGCCGCATTCACGCATACGACCGGCTCGTCGGCTTACACGGGATTCTGAACGCCTACCGGCATCACTGTCAGAGCTTTTCCGAAACCGCCGAATACCTCAATGTAACCGAAGACTTTTTAAGAGATGCCATATCTTATTACAAAGGCAAATACGGCGCCTACACGACCGTTGACAATTATGTCGTTCTTTTTGAACCTGCAGTCGCCGTACTTGAACTGACCAAATGAATTGATTCGACAAAATCATACCGGAGGGCCGGAGCCATGAACCTGATGTTTTCGTACCCGATTAAGCGGCAGAAGATTCTTTGATGTAAGGCGGCATGTCCGCCTCAGCTGCCGTCTGTGCAGGCATCCTCTCTGTCACTGCGAATTACGGCCAAATACCTCAATCTGCGTCAGCGCCGGGAACGGGGACGGATCATCCGCGCGGATCAGGCTGCTTAGTTTCAGCCAGGTAATCCCGGTACGCCGGATCGGAAATACATGGGGAGCCACGCTTTTTTCCATTTTAAGGATCTCGGAGCTTCCGTCGGAAAACGATACCGTAGCCTCCTCCCACCAGCTGTCGTGCGGGAAATCCGCACGCGTGGTCAGCCGCAGCTCATCCATATCCACGGGTCGGCCGAACTCCACCGTAATCTCGGCGTCCTCCCGCTGGTCTATCCCCCATGACTGGAACGGCCAGGGATAATGACAGGTATTTGCAAGCACGCCGTCTATCACGTTGCGGGCGGCAAACAACGCCTCAATCGGGCCTTTTGTCGCCACATTCGCGTGAACATGCGGATAGCAGCCCTCGCTGTCCTTTTGATCCATCACATTTTTAGCCAGGTTGCGGTAATTCGCGTTTTCCGGTTCTTTTACTCTGCGCATCGTGACGTAATGCCGTTCCCCGATGAAACTGCCGGGACAATAGGAGATTCTGGGCATCCCAAACGGATTCTCCTTTTCGAACGGAATGGTATACTCCACCTCGGCCCGGGTGAGATACACGTAGGCTTCATCCATCGCTCCGTCCACCCTTATCACATAGAATGCCGGAAACTCGTCCGTGGAAAAAATCAGCTTGTCACCGGGATCGTATTCCCCCTGGTGCACCATCCAGATATTGTCTTCTCCTTCTGCGTGACATTTCCTGTCACCCGAGCCGTTTTGTAAATCAATACTCAGTTTTGCCATGCCATACCCCTTTCATACTCGATTCAAAAATACCCGGATCCCGGCGCCTCCTGGCGCCGGCAGTCCGGGTCCGGCTGCTTACAGCAGTCCCTTTACATACTCCTCGATCTCTGCGTTTTTGCAGTTTGCAAAAAACAGCTCTTTAAAATGCTCCCCCGCTACGGCACCCTTCAGCAGCTCCTGATCGATGTCTTTCAGACCGTCAATCAGCGGCCGCAGCGTCTTTGCACGCACTTCGTCCAGAATGCGCTTGTTCCGCATCTCCGGCTCCACGCGCTCGGGCGGATAACCCTGGCCGTGACCGAAGCCGAACAGCTTCTCAAACACATACTCCAGATTCAGCTCGCCGCCCCAGCCAAAGCCTTTGGCAAACGGCATTGCCACGGCATTACCGTCATTGACATGGGCAAAGGTATAGGCGTCCACCGGATCTTCCACATGGCCGCAGATCACGCCGGGGAAGCTGTTCATCGCCAGCATGGCTCCCTCGCCGGTGCCGCAGCCGGTGATCACAAAGTCCGCCGCACCGCTGTTCAAAAGGATTGCTCCCAAAATCCCGCACTGTACATAAGTGAGCTGGCTCGCGTCGTCCGCGGCATACATTCCGTAATTATCCACGGTATGGCCCATAGGCTCCACGACTTTTTTCAGCGCCGCCAGGATCGTGGCGTTTTTCGCTGCCTGGCTGTTCTCATTGATTAATGCGATTCTCATTGTTTTTCCTCCTGAAATTATCATATTTCTCTCTTACGGCTGTTTGCCGATATATGCTAAAATACCGCCGTCCACATACAGAATGTGCCCGTTTACAAAGTCCGAAGCCGCAGAGGCAAGGAACACTGCCGGACCACCCAGATCCGCAGCCTCTCCCCAGCGGTTCGCCGGTGTCTTGGCAAGAATGAACTGATCAAACGGATGCTTCGAACCGTCGGGCTGAACCTCCCGCAGAGGCGCGGTCTGCGGCGTTGCAATATAGCCGGGTCCGATGCCGTTGCACTGGATATTGTACTGTCCGTACTCGCTCGCAATGTTCTTCGTCAGCATTTTCAGTCCGCCCTTGGCCGCCGCGTATGCGGATACGGTCTCACGTCCCAGTTCGCTCATCATCGAGCAGATATTGATAATCTTGCCGCCGCCCTTTTTAATCATACTTGGGATCACGGCCTTTGACACGATAAACGGCGCATTCAGGTCCACATCGATGACCTGACGGAAATCCTTTGCACTCATCTCAAGCATCGGAATCCGCTTGATGATGCCCGCATTGTTTACCAGAATGTCGATAACGCCTACCTCGGACTCAATCTGAGCCACCATGGCCTGCACCGCCTCCTCGTCTGTCACATCACACACATAGCCGTGCGCGGTGATGCCGTTCTCCGCGTATGCAGCCAGCCCCTTGTCCACGAGCTCCTGCTTGATATCGTTGAAAACGATCGTCGCCCCGGCCTCTGCCAATGCATTTGCAATGGCAAAGCCAATGCCGTAAGATGCGCCGGTGACCAACGCCGTTTTGCCCTTCAAACTAAAATCTGCCATTTTTTAATTCCCTCCTTATACTCTATACTTTGTCCAAACCATGACCCATGTAATCCGATTCCCGTTCCCGATTACCAGATAAACATATCTTTCCCTTTCAGCCGCAGCACTGCCTCAATCAGATAGTAGTCCGCGTAAATGATCGGCACTTCGGTGTTTTCCCCGGTGGGATCGTTGTAGAAATAGGTTCCGCCGTCCACGATAGAGTCCTCCTCCGGAACCCAATTGCAGAACTTCTCGTCGCAGGCTCTGAGCATGCGGTAAGCCGCCTCGATATAAAACCGTTTTTCATTTTCGGTCACATGCTCTGCGATTTCCAGCAGACCGCAGGCGGTAATCATCGCCGCGGTGGTATCGTACTTCACCGGCTCCTTTGGCGCGCGGTAATCGACAAGCGGCAGCCAGTCGTTGACCGCCATATTGGCGATGCAGTAATGCGCACACCGTTTGGCGGTGTCCAAAAATGATACGTCCCCGGTGTGGCGATAGCTCAGCGCAAAGCCATACACCGCCCAGGACTGGCCTCTGCTCCACGAGGAACCCTCCCCGTAGCCCTGTCCGCCGGGAGCGTGGATAAATTCACCGGTCTCGGGGTCAAGACCCACAATGTGATTGCAGCTTCCGTCCGGGCGCGTGACATACTGCTGCGCCGTTTTGGCATGATTTACTGCGATATGCCGAAACCGGGGGTCCCCCGTCTCCTCCGACGCCCAGTACAGCAGCGGAATGTTCATCATACAGTCAACGATCATCCAGCCGCGGATATCGCACTTGCCGCTGCCCATAACCTTGCCGGCTATTTCCCCCATCCGGTCCGGCCACGCGCGGATAAAACCGCCTTCCAGGTTGTAGCGTCCCGCCAGCAGATTTGCCGCGAGAAGTCCCCTGCGGCGCCCATCCTTATCCCCGGTCTTGCGGTAATTCGCCACGGCGGAGGGCAGGAACAGGAAACCGAGATCGTGATCCACCTCATCGGAATCCTCCAGGATAACGGCCAACCGGTCCTCCACCCCCTTTGCGGCGGTCCGGTATGCCTCGTCACCGGTCGCCTCATACATCTGCCACAGCATCCCCGGCCAGAAGCCGTTAGTCCAGTTGCCGATGCCGTAGAGCGAATCGTCACCGCCCATATCGACATACTTTCCGTCCTTCGGCGTGTAAGGAATCAGCGTCCCGAGCCGATCGCACTCCGCTTTCATCTTAAGCAGCAGCTTGTCATACACCTCATCCAGCCATTCCTGATTTGTCTGCCCCGTTTTTGTCTCTCCCATATACATACCTCCTCACTGTACTCTTTTGACATACACAATTCCACGGTGCGCCTTCTCATTGCGGAATATATATATTATAGCAAAGTGTTTTCTCAATTTCCCGTCATATTTATCTGTAAATGTTGCAAATCTGCTTTTCTTTTTCCCAATCGAGCGTATTTAAAAATGTTCCGGCCATTCCCGTCATCCGCTCAATGCTCGTAGGATGCATATTTCTTCGGAGATACTCCCACGACTTTCGTAAATGCCTTGAGGAAATTACTGTAGTCCCGGAACCCGCACAGATTGACGGTTTCCGCCACGGAGTGTCCCTCCGCCAGCAGGGTTTTTGCACGGGAAATCCGCTTGGCAGTGATGTAGCGGTTCATCGTGGTCCCCGTAGCGTCCTTGAATATCTTGCGCAGATAAGAGCTGCTGAAGTGGAACTGGTCCGCCAGAGCAGGAATCGTCAATTCTTCCGCCAGATGTTGATTAATATAAGACAAAATCTCGTCAATCTGTCCATGGTGAGAACCTGCCGCCTCCCGCTGTATCGCGCTTACCGTCTTCTTTTCGCTGCAGCGGGAGATAAAAATCCCGTTCAGGTAAGCCATCAGCTCCACAAAGACCGCCTGATCAATGATATCCTGTCCGAAGTTCTTATCTGCGGACAGCTTGTGGATATAGTAAATAAACCGCTTCTGCTCCTCCTCGGAGAGCATGATTTTGTGTCCAAACGGAGTCTCTCTGCAAGTAAAGCAGGTGTATAAGTCCGTCTGCGGCGTGGAAAGCTGTTTTAAATACTCGGGGTGAATGGAAATCACAATTCTTTCGTGGGTCGTCTGATCAATCTGCGCGAGATAATGACTCTCAAACTGATTGATAAAAAAAATATTTCCCGGTTCGAACTCGTATATCCGATTGTCGATCAGGAACTGCTTTCCGCCCGAAATGGAAAAATAAATCTCGTAGCAGTCATGAATATGAATACTCATGGTTTTTTCATCATTATACATCCAGGCAACAGCAAACGTCTTTGTCTCCAGACAGGACTGTATTGCGGATATGCAGGAATCATATATAAACATAACTTCTCCTTTTTCAAAGTGAAATCCGCCATTCTATCGTACCTTTTTTTCAATTATAGCAAAAATAAAAGCCATTTGTTAGAAAAAACAAGTGTGTTTTAGAAAAAACTATGTCCCATTCCGATTTAACAAGCTAAATCATTATAAATTTTCCGGCATCCCATTTTTGAATTGTCCTTTTCAAATCAGGATTTTTATGTTACAATAAATTTCACGGAAGCATAGCTCAGCTGGGATGAGCGCTCGCCTGACTAGCGGGAGGTCAAGGGTTCGAGCCCCTTTGCTTCCATTTATAAAAGGCATATGAAAAGCCGCAAACTCCTGATTTCAACAGCGAAATCAAGAGTTTGCGGCTTATTTGTCTTAGTCGGAGTAACAGGATTTGAACCTGCGACCTCTCGGCCCCCAGCCGAGCGCGCTACCAAGCTACGCCATACTCCGTTTTGTGCCCATACTCATACGTGCTTATCTATTATACCACATTTCTCTGATTTGAAAAGCCCTTTTTCTTGACATTTTTCTGCTTCTTTTTTAGAATAGTCCTATCTTTACACCGATTTTCATTTCGGCAGCCAAACAGTTCACAAGGAGGATTCCATGTTTTTTACATTTATCATCTGCTTTCTCGCAGGCATCGGCGCGGGCTTGGGCACCGGTTTTGCCGGCATGAGCGCCGCGGCCGTCATCAGCCCGATGCTTATCACATTCCTCGGCATACCCGCCTACGAGGCCGTGGGTATCGCTCTCGCAAGCGACGTGCTGGCCAGTGCCGTAAGCGCTTATACCTACGGCAAAAATAAAAATCTGGATATTCGAAACGGCCTGGTCATGATGATCGCGGTACTTTTATTTACGCTTATCGGAAGCTGGGTGTCAAGCCTTGTGCCGAGCAATGCGATGGGAAGCTTTTCCGTCTTTATGACGATGCTGCTTGGCATCAAATTTATCGTAAAACCGGTCATGACCACAAAGGAAGCCATGGGCGGCGTCAGCCCGAAAAAGCGTTTCGTCCAGTCCGTCCTCTGCGGTATGGCCATCGGTTTTATCTGCGGCTTTATCGGCGCCGGCGGCGGCATGATGATGCTCCTGATTCTCACGAGCGTGCTCGGCTACGAGCTGAAAACCGCCGTGGGAACCAGCGTTTTTATCATGGCCTTTACCGCGCTGACCGGTTCGGTCAGCCACTTTGCTATCGGCGGTATGCCGAATATCCCGTGCCTCGTTTTCTGCGTGCTCTCCACACTGCTGTGGGCGCGGATCGCCGCCCGCTTCGCAAACAAGGCCAGCGCCGTCACCTTAAACCGCGCCACCGGTATCGTTCTTCTGGTGCTCGGAATCGCCGTCTTAGGCGTCAAATTCTTCTAACTGCTGCCGCGCCGCTTTTCTTCCAGAAAGCGGCGTTTGTATTTGACCGCCGCATAATCGCTGATTTTCTTCTGATACACCACATCGGACCATCCGCCTGCAACACCTATGATCGGGATCCCCTGGACAAATTTCAGATAGAGCAGTTCCGCCGCGAGCGCATCCGACGTGCGGCGTATCTGCGCTTTAAAAGACGGAACCGGAAGTTCCCCGCATGCATCCGGAGCGTCCGCGGTTTCCTGCGGCTGCCGCGCTATGCGCTCTATCCAGCAATTTAATTCGGCATCGCGCGCCGTAAGCGCTTCCTCATGGGAGAGAGCCGTCTCTATCAGGCGCAGAATAAAAATCCGCTCCTCCTCCGTGTCATATGAGAATCCGTAGCTGAGCGCGATCTCATAGATACTTTTGAGCAGAACGGCAAGAAATACAGGGATGTCCGGGATTCCCATGCCAAGCACCCCCATGCCGACACCCTCCACCGCGGATACGGCCGTATTGATCAGCTTTCCCGTGTTTGCCTCCCTCCCGAACGCCTGCAGCGATTTCCGGTTTCCCCGAATCCGAGCGGCATACTCGTGGACCTGATAGCTGTGCTGCTTCTTCTCTTTGCCGCAGGTCTTCTCAATCGCTCCGGTTCCCTTCTCAAAAATAACTTCAAATGCTTTGCAAAACACTGTATTCAGTGTTCCTTCCAGCTTATCCGGAACATATTTCTCCACCCGCTGCTGCCAGCCCGGCTTCCTCGGAATCCGATTTTCGTTCAGAAAGCGCTGTTCCTCCTTCCGCATCTGCCGCCATTCCTGCTCCAAATATTTGTTCTGCATACATGCGTCCTCCCGCTTACAGCTCGAGCATTCGATTCATGCGCTCCATCTTTTCCTCCGCCTCGTAGATAAGCCTGCTGCACTCCTTTAACTCTCTGTCAAAGTCCATATCGAGCGCCTCCGCCCTGATCTGATACAGCGACTTATATTTGATATCGTGCTCAAGGCTCGCCCACAAATCCATCGCCAGCGTGCGTATCTGCAGTTCCACCGGCACCATCTGTTTCTTATCCATAAAGTACACCGGAACGCGGATAATCATGTGCAGGCTGCGGTAGCCGTTTTTCTTCGGGCTTTCGATATAATCCTTGATATCCATGATATAGATATCGTCCTGCGCCAGCAGGCGGTCGCGGATCAGGTACACATCTTTGATATAGGAACACACAACACGGATTCCCGCAATGTCATAGATATTGTTGCAGGCCGCCGACAGCGTGAGATCCAGATCTTTTTTGTTCAGCTTTCCGAGAATGCTGGCCGCCGATTTCAGCCGGGTGTCAATATGGTGGATCGGGCAGCGCCGTTTCCGATAACGAAATTCGTCCTCGATAATCTCCAGACGCGCCGTCGCCGCGCTCATGGCCGCGCTGTACATCCGAAGAATCGGGTCCATGCTCTGAGAAAACTCCTCCGTAATGTCCGCTATATGTTCCATGCTGTCGGCCTTGCGCCCCCGGAAAGGTACGATTTCATACATGCAGAGACCGCTGCATTCTTCCGCAGTCTCTACCTCATATCGCTCACTTGCATAGACTTCCTTTCTGTAAACTCTCTCCCGCTGTGCCGTCGCCGCCTTTACTGTCTTTTTTCGTCCCATTCTATGTAAAAACCTCACTTCTGTATATGATTTGGAAATTATTTCCACCTCCCCCGGGAAGGATAAATATATCATAGCAGATAAACATGAATCCTAAGTTAAATCCCTATAAAATATTTATTAAATCTGACAGAAATGAGGTTTTCCCTCAAATACACTAGTATTTATAATTCTATGCCGCAGCCCTTCATCAGCTCTCTGGCCGAATCTAATGAATCCACGCCGTGCAGATTCTTAATCGGCGCGAACTCTCTCTCCCGCACCACCTCATACGGGACACAATCCTCCATCATATGCACCATATCGAGCACCAGTGTCTCAAACTTGTATCCGTTCGGCGTTTCCGGCGTCACGATGCTGCCGTCCGTATCCCGATAGGGAATCTTCTTTTCCACCACGTGAATCGGCATGCGGGCATCGGCAATCTCTTCGAGTTTTTTCTCGGAAAACAGATAATTTAAGATAACGCCGAATCCGTAGAGCAAATCGCCGTTTTCCCTGCGGGCCGTCGCCATCTCCTCCGTCATCTCGTAATACTCCGCGATGGACGGTCTACCGTCCTCCGTGCAGAGCACGCCGACCCGCTCGTCCGGCGCCGCCTTGCGCACGACCTTCGCTCCGCTCTCGCAGCCGCAGGCAATCGTCGCCCCCACAAACAGCGGATCCGCGATACGCTGTAAGCAGTTATCCACGGCAAACACATTGAGCCATTCAATCCCTCTGTCATGAAGATCCGCAAGCAGTCCCGCCCGCACCATCGAACCGAACCAGCCTCCGTTCCCGTTGGGGGACATCGCAGCTTTCGTATTTGACTCCATGTAAACCCTTCCCTCATAGTCGCAGGCCGGATTCATCTCCTGTACGAAAAATTTCACATATTCCTCCGGATAACCGAAGAATCCGTGTTCCTTAAAAAAGGCTTCTGTATCGTCGCGGTTGATATTGCTCGTCATCACATAGAGCGGCACGTACGCCCCCGCCTCATCCGTCACATCCATCAGGTTGCGCATCAGCTGTTCAAACAGAAACAGTTCGCGGTTTACTCCGATCTTCATCGTTCCTTTCGGACGGTCAAGCCCAAGCCTTGTCCCCTGCCCGCCGGCCAAAAGCACCGCGCCCACCTTTCCGCCGCGGACCGCCTTCTGCCCAAGCTCCTTAAATTCATCCCGGCGCGCCTCTATCTCACTGACTTCCACCGCCGCAAGCGGGGCGAACACCCCGCGCTCATTGACGGTCTCTCTGCGGCTGATATGCTCTAACACAGACCAGTCCACAGCCCGGAGCGCTTCTTTTAAAGCCTCATTTTCCTCCGGTGTGTTTGCCTCCATTGCGGCGCGGATATAAATCTGCTTTTCGTCTTCCCAAATTTCCATTTTGTAATTCCTCCTCCACAGACAGCGCCGGACTGCGCTGCCTCATTTATCCGTTCCGTTGTTTCTGTTTCTGTCTCTGCCCTGCTTCTTTTATTTCCGATTCAGCGACACGCCCGTGCGGATTTCTTCTGCCCCGTCTTCTTCCGTGTCATCCATATAATAGGTAATCGTGACTTTATCTTCCACATTCAGTATCGTCGCCACCGGGTACTCCTTCCCGTTGATCAGATAGTACTCCGGTCCCTCCTGCAGACGGATAAAATAATACGTGTCTCCGTCCATGACGCTGGAGCGAATCTCGGCGACTCTGCCGGTAATCTCGCCCGACTCTTTCTCCGGCACGGGCGGAACTTCCGCAATACCGTTTTTCTGCATCAGCGCCGCATAGCTTTCCTGGCACTCCTCCACCGTGGAGCCCGTCGCCACAATCTGATACTGGCTGACATTTACCATCGCGTACATCTTGACCAGCTGCGACGCGTCTTTTAACGCCATAAAATAGGTCGGCTCGCCGCCGATATTCAGAAGAATCGGGAACGTCGCCCGGTAGGAATACTGCTGAACGGCTCCCTCCGCCGAGTTCATACCCGCGTTTTCGTTCGCACCGGCACAGGAATAATAGCGCGACTCCTTCGTGCGCTGATTTACCAGAATAAACCCGAGATTGCTCTCGTCGCCGCCCACCGAAGTGACACCGGTGTACACCCATACATCGTCATCCATCGCAATGTAGTTGTACCCGGAAGTCGTTTTCGTACAGCCGCTCTGCCCGAGAATCGAATTCCAAAAACCGCCCTGATACAGTCCGTAGTAATCATACTGCTCCATAATCAGCCGCGCACTGCACACCCGGTCTACCCACGAAGGCACGGAGCCGATCTCATAGAACTCCCCCTCGCCGGTCACGGCATTTACCAGCACGGCTCCGGTCACATCAGTTCCACCGAAAAGCCCGATGGTCTTTGTGACGGTCGTCGCACACCAGTACGGCGTTCCGTCGTCCGCCACCTCAAAATATACGTCATAAAACATTTTCGTCGGATAACGGAACCGCAGATGACGGTATATATTCCGATTGAATATCTCGGAGGGCGAATATTTCATCCCCTGCTCAAGCCGCTGCACCGAGACCTCCTGCGTGACCATATCAATCAGAAGGTAGGCGGGTATTCCGTTTTTACGGTTGTTCCACCACTTAATCGCGCCGCCATAATCAAGATACGCCGCCCGCACCGGCCGGTCCTGATAATTAATCTGCACCGATTCCGGATTCACCTCAAACTGTGAAACCAGATCGGAAAGCTCTCCCATTTTCTTGTTCGCCAGCGTATTGGCCGAGTTCTCGTCCAGCTTCGGAATCTGATCCCAGGTTACCTCCTCAACCTCCTGCGCAAAGTCCCCGGCCTCAAGCGGCAACAGTTTCGCATATGCCTTGGCACGCAGAAACACGCTTCCCGCGAGGGTCCCCAGCACGCCCGCAGCCATAAGCACAGCCGCAATGATGACGGGAATCGTGCATTTTTTTATCAGATGGTTCAGATAATCCCGAATCCCCGCCGCGCGGAAACCCGTGATAAAAATATTGCAGATACAGTAGACCGCGCACAGCAGAAACACAAACGTATAAAAATCCGCTGCGTGTATGTTGAGCGCCGGCAGCTGTACATAAAAATAAATCGCTCCGAAAACAAGTGTGACCAACAAACTGATTAGCATAATTCCCTCTCTCTTTTTAATTAAACCCCCGGAAGCCCTTGCCGATAATCTCACTGCTGTTCGTAATCGCAATAAACGCTGTCGGCTGATGTACGCGGATGTAGTTGCGCAGCTCCACCGCCTGGCTCCTCTTTAAAATCGTGATAATAATCGTCTTCTGATTGTGTTCGTAGGCCCCCTCCGCCTTATAAACCGTCGCACTGCGGTTTAATTTGTTCATAATAAACGCGCAGATCGGCTCCGGGTCCGTACAGATAATAGTAAAGTATTTGCACAAGTTGATACTTTCAATCACATTATCTACCACAAGTGACTTTGCCAGAAGGCCGCACATCGAAAACAGGCCGGTCTGCGCATCAAAAATCAGGCAGGAGGCCAAAACAATACTCAAATCGACGACAAACAGCGCAGCCCCGATGTTCAGTTTCGTGTGCTGTTTCAAAATCATCGCTATGATATCCGTTCCGCCGCCCGAAGCGCCGATATTGAACATAATCGCAGCGCTGAATGCCGGCAGCACGATTGCGTAGATTAATTCCAGCACCGGCTCTCCCGTCAGCGCATGCTCCATCGGAAAAAGCACCTCCGCAGCACTCAAACCGACCGACATCAGAACACTGACATACACCGTCTTTAATCCAAAACCGGTCCCCAGGAAAATAAATCCCAAAAACAGCAGCGCCATATTGATGACAAACGTGATGCTCGCCGGTGTCGCCGGCAGAATTGCACTGAGTACCACGGCAATACCCGTGACACCCCCGAACGAAAAATTGTTCGGAAATTTAAACACGTATACTCCCGCCACCAAAATTAAGGTTGCCGCTGTCAGTATCACATATTCCTCCAGGATTCTCTGAATCCTTCCTCGATTTTTAAACATTTTCTTCTGAATCTCCGTAATCTTGACGTCAGTCGTTTCCGCGTTGCATGGGGCCGGTACAATGCGAGAGCATTATACCATATTCCCCGGCAAATGAAAACCGCAGATTTTGCGCGGCTTTCGGCGTCATTTTTTAATTATTAAAGCAATTGTGCAAAATTGTTTGAAAACTATAGGTAGTGTCACCATATTCACTGCTTTTATCCACGTTATCCACAAACTTATCCACGAAAAATGTGGCATAGCGTTCTGCTATGCCACGAAAATCTGTCATACGATATCTGACTGTCCGGCTGTCCGTATCTATGCAAGCGCTGCGGTAATGATTGCCATGGAGTATACCTCGGAGGCGTTGCATCCCCGGGACAAATCGTTAATCGGCGCATTCAGTCCCAGAAGAATCGGGCCGTATGCCTCGAAATTACCGAGGCGCTGCGCAATCTTATAACCGATATTTCCCGCATTGATATCCGGGAAAATAAAGGTATTTGCATGTCCGGCAACCTCATTGCCCGGACATTTCGTACGTGCGACACGCGGAGAAACGGCCGCGTCAAACTGCAGCTCTCCTGCAATCGGAATAGACGGATACTTCTCCATCGCTTTCTTCGCCGCATTGCTCATCTTATCTACTTCCTCGCCCTTTGCGGAGCCGAACGTAGAGTAGCTTAAAAACGCAACCTTCGGGTCGATTCCGAAAATCTTCGCACACTCTGCGGTCTCGCCTGCAATCTCGACAAGCTCGTCCTCGGTCGGATTAATATTAATCGCACAGTCTCCCATCGCGAGCACTTCTCTCTCACCGGTTGCCGACGGACGAACCAGAATAAAGCACGAAGATACAATGGAATTGCCCGGCTTCGTCTTGATCAGCTGCAGAGCCGGACGAACCGTATCTGCGGTGGAATACGTTGCGCCGCCGAGAAGCGAATCGGCAACCCCCATCTTAACCAGCATCGTCCCGAAATAGTTTGCCTGGGAAAGCGTCTTGCGCGCCTGCTCCGGCGTAACGCCCTTGCTCTTGCGGAGCTCACAGAAAAGCTCTACCATCTCATCCATTCTGTCATAATCCGCCGGGTCGATAATCTCCGCTCCGCGGATATTAAATCCGCAATCCTCTGCGGAAGCCAGAATCTCTTCCACATTGCCGACTAAAATCGGATGCAGGAACGTACCTGCAAGCAGCCGGGATGCGGCCTCTAAGACACGCGGGTCATTTCCTTCCGTAAAAACGATTTTCTTCGGATCCTTCTTCAAAATACCGATCAACTGACCAAATCCAAACATGATACTTCCTCACTTTATTCTGAATTTCGGGTGCGCGCAGCGCGGCGTCCTCCCGGTTGGTTATGTAAGCGCTTACTCACCGATTCCGTGCGGGGTTGACGCGCTTACGAGCTACTTTTATTATATAATAGATTCCGCGAAATTCAAGGATGTATTCAAATAAATGCATACAATTTCTCTTTTTAAGCGCAGTGCACCCCCGCCCTTTTATCCGCTCCCGGTTTTCTCATTCGTCCTCGTACTCACCGCCGTCTTCCATATCGTCTTCGTATCCGTCTGCGTCTTCCTCCCGCTGTCTGCGCGATGCCCTGATTGCCCCGAGAAGCGGCGGCACGTGATTGTTCTTATCCGGTTTCGTCGCCATCATATATCTCCGGAAGAAAAACAGAATTCCGATGCTGATCACCGCAAGCAGATCCTCTGCCGGCGTCGTCGCCTGGACGATCATATGCCGCGCAATCAAAAAAATCAAAGCCTCGATAATATTTGCGGAATTCGGCCGGCAGAGCATTTTCATAAACTCGATGCCGATAACCACACCGAACACTTTGTCCAGATATTCCAGGAACACACCCGGCTCCATCATATGCTTCCACAGGTAAACCAGCTCCGGCCAGAGCGCCGCCGCCGCGATCACCAGTCCGATCAAAACGGCCCCGGCCATGACGATTTCCAGCCATTCACAGACATTATACAATGCCTTTCTCACTTTATCCCACATACATATCCTCCGCAGACTGTCGTTTCCAAACCTCCCGATACGCTTCAAAAAATAAAAATCCGAGCGCCTCCCTTCGAATCACAGCCCCAGACGTTACCGTTACAGTTAACTCAGCCCAGGCACCCTTGCGGCACACAAGAGCTTCTACTTAGGGCTGCTCCATTCCTGACCTGACCCGGTTCATAGATTCCTGTTGCGCAAGACCCAAGCTTCAACGCCACTTATAACGGGCAGCTCTACAGCTTAAGACCCTCCGTTCGGCATCACCCCAACTATAGCGGATTGTTGGTGCAGGGTACCGCTGCCACCCCGGCTGCTCGGAGTCTTAAGTATAGCTTATCTGCCCGGCGCTTGTCAAGCCGTCGGGACGCATTTCGGCTTTTGCTTTTTTGCCTCCCGCAGCTCGCGGAAAAACGATGACAGCATGTCCGAGCACTCCGCCTCCAGCACTCCCCGCTCAATCTCTACCTGATGATTAAATTCCGCCATCTGCAAAAGATTGAGCACGGAACCCGCACATCCCGCCTTCGGATTCATGCTCGCAATGACTACTTTTTTCATGCGGCTCTGCACAATGGCCCCGGCGCACATCTGGCAGGGCTCTAACGTCACATACATCGTGCAGTCCTCCAGCCGCCAGTCGCCCGTCTTTTTGCTCGCCTTGCGGATCGCCGCAAGCTCCGCATGTGCGAGGGTATTCCCCTCGGTATTCCTTCTGTTGTATCCCCGGGCAATGATCCTGTCGTTCTGCACGATCACGCAGCCGATCGGAACCTCCCCGAGCGCGTACGCCTTCTTTGCCTCGCGCACGGCAGCCCGCATATATTTTTCTTCCTGTGTCATGGACAGTTTCTCCAAAATGTTATACTATAATCTAAAGCTATTTTATCGCAATACTTTCCTTTTGTCGATGTCATGCTTGCGTCTCATACCGGCAAAGCGAAAGGAAACAGGAGACATCTATGAAAACCGTTTATGAAACCAACCGGCTTGTCCTCAAAATCCTCGGCCCCGATGCCATGCGTCCGGTTCTTGATTTTCAGCTGCGCAACAGGGAGCTCTTTGAGCGCTATGAGCCGACACGCCCCGACAATTTTTATACGCTGGCACATCAGCAGGCCATTCTCAAATGTGAGCAGAAGCTGGCGCTCAGTCTCTCCACCGTTCGTTTTTATGTCTTCTTAAAGGAAAATCCCCTCCCGATTATCGGAACCGTCTGTCTGCGCGATATTGTGCGCATGCCCTATTTCTGCTGCGAGATCGGTTATAAATTCGACCATGCCTATCACCATATGGGCTACGCGCGCGAAGCCGTGGACGCCGCGGTAACGATCGCTTTCCGCGACCTTATGCTTCACCGCGTATTCGCCCGGGTAATTCCCGACAACCTTGCTTCCGTTCGTCTGCTCTCGGACTTGTCCTTCACCGAGGAAGGTCTCGAGCGGGACTGCATTCTGATTCAGGGAAAATGGACAGATCACCTGCGCTTCGGCCGAATCTGTCCATTCTGACGTTCAATTACTCTTCAATGTATCGAACCCAGCAGCCGAATCGGTTGATCGGTTCCGCATTTTTGTCGATCTCTTCCTCACCGCTGTCCGCTGCAAGGAAATCCGGAAATCCGAAAATTGCCGCCATCACCCGTTCCTGCCTCTGATAGATTCCCGGAACTCCGAGCATCCACCGCGGTTCGGCTCCCTCCGTCTTTCCGAGTATCAGATACTGATAATTGAAATATCCGTGCAGAAGAAAACTGTTGTTTCCCAGATACCAATACCGCCTGGGCAGATCCCGCAGCTCTTTCAGCTCCAGCTGCATACACCGGACTTCCTTATTCACAAACGGCGTTCCGGCCTCATGCTTCTGCAGCATGTGATCCCAGATCTGCGGCCAGTAATAGTCCGGGAATACGTTCCGCGCCGGAATTTTCATCGCCCCAAGCTCCGTAGCTATGATGGGTGTTTCCGCCGCGGCTTCCCCTGGCTTCGCTTCCGCCGCCGGCTCCCGCGGCAGCGCATCTACCGCGGGGGCTTCGCTCTCTTGCCATATCTCTGCCGCAGCCGCGCCTGCCCCCATCGGCTCCGGTACTTTCTCTCCCGGTGTCTGACCTGCCGCCTGTGCCGTCCTCTCCGCTGTCTGATCTGCCGATGCCGCGCTGTCACTCTGTGCGGACTCCGACTGCCGGTTCTCCGGCTCTTCGGCCCTCGGCTGCCACTCTCTGAAATGCTTCTCGCTCACGGTCAGAGCCGGTCCTTCCGTCCACCGGCTCATAAAGATACTTCCGTCCTCTCCCAGCAGAAAAATTCCTTCCATCTGGCTGACGCCGTAGGGACTGTTTCCGATTTTCGCTTCCCGGAAGCGGACTCCGAAATCTCCCGCTCCGCGCGCAAGCTGCATTTTTCCCAGAGGAACTCCTTCCATTTCTCCGTTCTCTCTGCGGAACAGATATACCATGCAGCCCGCAGCCCCTATGTACACTTCCCGCAGATGTATCTCAATCCGGCACTCCTCCCCGCGGATTTCTATTTTTGCAAACCCGACATTGTTCCCTTTTTTCTCATCCTCATACGAATAGATATAGGTAACAAACCGTTTCATTCCTGCCATCTGAACTCCAAGCAATAATTCGTTTCCTTTTATATATATGCCTGCGCAATGCAGGATATGACAGTTTTAATTTTTTTATTGACAAACTTCTTTTTGTATTTTATACTGATTTCAGTAACAGTTCCTACTATTAGAAAGAAGGCAGCTATGTTAAAATATAGCAGACAGCGTGAGGCAATCAAAAATTTCCTTCTTCACCGCTTTGATCACCCTACCGCCGAGACGGTCTATACGAATCTTAAGGAGGATTTTCCGAATATCAGTCTCGGCACCGTTTACCGCAATCTGTCATTGCTGGCCGAGATCGGCGAGATACAGAAGCTTTCCACCGGGATAGGGCCGGATCGTTTTGACGGAAACACAGACCCGCATTATCATTTTATCTGCAACGCCTGCGGCAGTGTACTGGATTTGGAGGTGGGGGGGCTCGACCACATCAACATTCTTGCCGGTCAGGATTTTGACGGCGAGATCGAGGGACATCAGGTTCATTTTTACGGAAAATGTCCGAATTGCAGTCATTCGTGATTTGAAAAAAAACAGTTGACAGCGTGGACAAAATGGATTAATATTAGTAACGGTTACTGATTATGTGAAATGCAAATTAATTTTATAAAAGAAAAGGAGATTCCATTATGGCAAAGTATGTATGTACTGTATGTGGTTATGTTTACGAGGGAGATGCAGCTCCGGCAGAGTGTCCGGTATGTCACGTAGGTGCGGACAAGTTTAAAAAGGTAGAGGGCGAGCTTACCCTTGCAGCAGAGCATGAGTTCGGCGTTTATGCCGCTACGGTTAAGAATAATTCCGAGATCAGCGACGAGGACAAGAAGTTCATCTTCGATCAGTTAAAAGCAAACTTCGACGGCGAGTGTGCCGAGGTTGGTATGTACCTGTGCATGGCACGCGTTGCTCACCGCGAGGGTTATCCGGAGATCGGTCTCTACTGGGAGAAGGCAGCTTTTGAAGAGGCTGAGCATGCTGCAAAATTTGCAGAGCTGTTAGGTTCCGAGCTGGAGTCCAACATGACCGATTCCACAAAGAAGAACCTCGCATGGCGTGTAGACTGCGAGTTCGGCGCTACCTCCGGCAAGTTTGACCTCGCAAAATGCGCAAAGAAGAACAACCTCGATGCAATCCATGACACCGTGCATGAGATGGCCCGTGACGAGGCAAGACACGGCAAGGCGCTTGAGGGTCTGTTAAAGAGATACTTCGGCTAATCAGAACGCCGGACTTTAAAGGATTTTGAACGATGAGGGAATAAATCAGAAATGGTTTATTCCCTTTTTGATTGTCCTTTGTTACACTCCTATTTCTATTACTGTTAAGACAACTTTTTATAGAGGAAAGAAACGATGAAAACGCCGAATGACTATATGGCAATGTCTTATCGGATGGAGATTCTGGAGGATAAGGATGAGGGTGGTTTTGTGGTTTCTTACCCTGATCTGCCGGGATGTATTACTTGTGGTGAAACAATAGAAAAAGCGGTGGCAAATGCATCGGATGCTAAGAGGGAATGGATTGAAGCCGCACTGGAAGAGGGGATTAAGATTAATGAACCGGACAACTTGGAAGATTATTCCGGTCAGTTTAAATTGAGATTACCCCGTAGTTTGCATCGCTTATTTGCAGAACATTCCAAAAGGGAAGACATCAGTATGAATCAGTATTGTGTGTATCTTCTTTCAAGAAATGACACTGTTTATTCAAAGTAAAAACAACAGGCAGCCGCTTTTCTTTGTTAGAATGCTGCCGCCTGTTATGTTAGCCCTTCTTTCCTTCTGTTCTTCCGCTTATTTCAAATGAAAAGTCGCCAAGATCCGCATCCAGAGTCGCCACACAATCGCCTCTCTTCCATTCCATGAAAATTTTAGTTCCGGAACTCCTCATTGTAAATTCGCTTTCAAATGAAAATGCCGGAAATGCGGAGCGAAACCGCAGCATTTCTAACTGTTTCCTCACAATCTCCTTCTGCAGCCCCGCTTCCATCTCTTCCTTCGTAAGATTCGTACGGTTAATTTCTTTATGTCCGCCCGCCCCGGCATGTTCCGCTGCTTTGTAATCATTTTTCCCTGCAAAAAGATCGAGATACCAGACCTGCGGTTTTCCGGGCATAAAAATCTGAATCGCCCTTGCGAGAAGCATTTTGTTGTCATCTTCTCCCAGCGCACTATAATAAGTTGCATTGACCTGATAATAAACATTTTTCTGTCCATGCAGATCCTTTACACATCCGCCTCTTGCAACAACGGCATCAATCACAGTCCGGATTCGTTCTTCCGGTATCAGTCCTTTTAAATCCAAAAGCGGAATCCCGTCATGGCATCCAAGCATATTAACAGCCTGTATTTTCTTCTCCGCAAGTTCATCTGCCCATTTTTTCAAAACATCACCGGAATGCTGTTCAAATGCATCAATGATAAGTCCCGGGAGAAAGAAATCATATATCATATATCCTTTCTCTGCGATTCTTTCATAATTTTTCTCTGCATAGCCTGCATGAATTTCCGGCAGCAGTTTCAACCGGTATTTATCGGCTAATTTTCTTACTTTCTCTAATACCTCCCATGTTCCGGGCTCATTGAGAAAGTTTTTCTCCCCCGGTTCTTTGGGCGCGTAGGCAAACGCATCCAGCCGTACAATTTTCGCACCATATTCTGACAGCGTTTTTAACGTATTATCATAAAATTCCCATACAAGCGGAGACTTGATATTCAAATCCATCTGTCCAAGATATTTTCGTCCTGATTCTAACATATCACACAGTTTTTCTTTTTGTTCTGCCGAAAGTCTGTCCATGCAAAAATCCTGTTCTCTCATAATTTCCGCCGGTCTTTTTCCCTCTTTCAATCCGCTATTCAATTTGTCCGCTATTCTGTCCGCAGCTGCATACTGCGCTCCCACTGTGCTTCGGATGTCCTGCGCATCTAAAGTCGGATACTTCACTTCCTGATAAAACGTATTCCAATACGGAACTTCTTTTCCGTCCGGGAATCGAACCATTAAGATTGGAAGTCCCGGCTTGCGGAAAAACATATCCTTTATCACATCCGGGTACGGCTGTATATACCCGTCCTCTGTCAGTTCTCCATATCCTTCCCAGAATTTATTCCAGTCAATAAAAAAATCTCTGTATTCTGACTGATCTCCGTTTTTGAGAATATCCTGAAACTGTTCTGATAATACGGATGCATGATTTAAGATAAAATCGAGTTTCAGATCAATCTCAAGATTCCCTAACTCCTCTAAATCCTCTTTTGCTGCCACAAGTTCGTTTAATGAATAATCAATTACAGAAAACCCTCTGTCCAAATCTGTATGAAACAAACTGGGAAGTATGTAAAAAGATGAAAATACCTCTTTTAATTCCGGTCTGCCAAGAAAAGATGTAATATCGGCAAGCGTTCCTCCAAGGCTGTCCGGATATGCATTCAGCATTGGTCCGTTATCATTTCCATTCATTTCCAATCCCCTCACTCTTCTATTCCCATGAACCTGCAGTATTCCTGATAACTCAGCTTCTCACCGTTTTTAGCAACGATTATTTTCGCTTTGTGAGCCTGTTTTTTCAGCATTTCCTGTTCAATCTCAAGGACTGTCGCTGTAAATGGGCTGTCGGCTGCACCGTCACGGTTTCTTGCCCGTCTGTGCGCTAATGTTTCTTCCGGCGTACTGTTTAGTAAAATCGGAATATCCGCTCCGCTGCAGTAATCACTGTTTCCATGTGTCCATTCGATTACAAGAACCTTCACGTCTGAAAAATCAACTTCTTCATACCATAACTCCGTGTCTTCCCTGCCCATTCGCTTCAGCCAGATTTTGGGCACGCCGGACTTAAACTGCTTCAAAACAGCCTCTATTTCGTCAAATCCAATCTCGTTCGGTGTTCCAAGATAGCTTTCCAATGCCCTCCGCCCGTTTTTCAGGTACGAATCATACCAGTCATATTCCTTCGCATGAACAGGATTCGCATCATCCCCCTTCATCTGCAGTTCATGAATCACATCAAAACGCTCTTTTGTATACACGCCGTCTCCCAGCATTCCCTTTAATGCGCCTTCCCGGAATACATGCAGGCGCTCCGCGTCATTATATTTCGGTATTCTGTGCGGATAGTTGTCCCCGGATAACGTGTAGCTTCCGATTCCCGCCTGGCTTAAGTAAAAAGACAGCAGAGACGCGATCTCCGATTTTCCGACACCGGAACCTCCGCATACGGCCACAACTACCCGGTCGGAGGAATGATTCTTCGCGGTCTCCTCTACCTCGTCCAGTAACTCCGGAAATATTGTATTCGCCTTTTCAATATGATCCTTTCCAATCTCAACTTTGTCACCCGGCATATCGCCATGTGCAATCCGTGCCGGAATTTCCGGCGGCTGCCAGTTTTTACTCTGTCCCATGTCTGTTCACCTCATCTATTTTTCCTTTACTGCCAAAATTGTCTGATACGGCAGCAATTTACTTTCCGGCGCCTCTGTCCTGTTATTCAGCAATATGCTATTCTGCTCAAGCTTCTCCGGCAAATCAACTGTCTCATTGCCAAAGTTCACCCAAACGCTTATCTCATACTTTTCATCTGCTCTTTTATAACCGATCAATGCGTCCTTTTCCGTCTCAATTCCCTCAAAATCGCCATATGTAAGCGTTTTTCCGTATTCCGGACTTTTTCGCAGGCAAATCATCTTCTGATAAAAATGATAAACGCTGTGCGTTTCCTCCATCTGAGATTTCGCATTCATCGTTTTGTAATTCGGATTTACAGGAATCCACGGCTCCGTATCTGAGAATCCGGCATATGCACCGTCATCCCACTGCATCGGCGTTCTGCTGTTATCTCTGCCTCTTGCACGGAAATATTCCATATCTGCTTCCGCATTCTCACCATTTTTTACGCTTTGCTCATAACGTTCAACCGCAAACGGATCCCGAAGTTCATCAGCATCTTTAAACGGATAATTCTCCATACCAATTTCCTGCCCCTGATAGATGAACGGTGTTCCTCTCAGGAAGAAATATAGGGCTCCGAGTGCAGTCTTGCTTTCGTAGCCTATCTCTTCTTTGGATACATATTTATCAATGGACCTCGGCTGATCATGGTTTTCCAGATACGGACTTCCCCAGCCATATTTCTGAATGGCATTCTGACTTTTAAATATTTTTTCTTTTAATTCCTTTATGGACCAGTCCCTTTTCCATTCTTTGCCGTTGCGTTTCTCAATATCTATATCTGTATATGAAAAATCGAATACCATGGAAAACAGGCCGTCTTTTCCAATAAAACGTTCCATTTTCTCTTCCGGCACATCAACCTCAGCAACCGTCATCATATCATATTTATCAAATACTTCTTCTTTTAACTCCCGAAGATATTCTTCAATTCCGTTCTGCATTAACACATGCTTCTCCATAGACGCCATACCGTCAGAGCTATCTGTCGGAATCGGCTTCTGTTCCAATGCTTCCTTTGACTTTTTGATATTGCCGATTGCGTCAATACGGAATCCGGCGATTCCTTTTTTCTGCCAGAATTTCATCATTTCAATGATTTCTTTACGAAGCTCTGGATTTTCCCAGTTTAAATCCGGCTGCTCCCTGGAGAAAGAATGGAAATAAAAACGGTTGCTGTCCCCGATACGCTCCCAGGCGCTCGCAGCAGCATAACAACGCATATTATTCGGCTCTTTTCCATCCGTTTCTTCTATTATAAAGTAAGAAGCATATTTGCTTTTCGGGTCTCTCACTGCCTCTTTAAACCACGCGTGCTCACTCGAGCAATGATTCACAACAAGGTCCATCAAGACTTTTATTCCGCGCTTTTTCGCCGCTTCAACCAATTCTTCCAGATCTTCATTGGTTCCGAAATCCGGATCTACATTATAATAATCCGCAATGTCATAACCATTATCCATCATCGGCGACACATTAATCGGACATAACCAGATCGTGTCCGCTCCAAGATTCTTAATATAATCAAGCCTATTTATAATCCCGCGAAGGTCTCCGATTCCATCGCCGTTTGTATCCTGAAAGCTCTTTGGATAAATCTGATATACGATCGCATTTTTCCACCATTTTTCCTTCATAACATTATACCTCTCTGCTTATTTAATTGCTCCCGCTACCACTCCGTCAATTATCTGCTTCTGTAAAAATGCATAAATAATAATGACCGGAAGAATCGACATAATCAGTCCCGAACATACCAGTGAATAGTCTACAGAATACTGTCCAAAAAACGAATATGTCATGAGCGGTAATGTCTTTAATCGGTTGCTCTGCAGTAAAATATACGGAAGCAGGAAATCATTCCATATCGCTAAAATATCCAGAATAGCCACGGTTGAAATGATGGGTTTTAATAACGGAAAAATCACCTTAAATAAAATCTGAAAATTATTACATCCATCAATTGTGGCCGCCTCATCTAATTCTGCCGGAATATTCTTTATAAACCCCTGAAACATAAATACTGCCATGGAAATATGCGCGCCTATATAAAATACGACAACCATAAAAATATTATCGACCGCATTAATTGCCGAAAAATTCTTTACAATAGGAATCATGATCGTCTGGAACGGAATAATCATAGATGCTACCATGATCATGAACAGGATCTTATTAATTTTCCAATTATTGCGCGCAAAGAAATAAGCGCACATCACTGCAAATAAAATAATCAGTACAATACTCAATATCGTGATGGTCAATGAGTTTTTAAATGTCTCCAGGTAATTCATCGCCGTAAATGCTTTTACATAACCGGTAAGATTTATTTTTTCCGGCAATGCCAGGGGATCCAAAATTATTTCCTTATTTTCCTTGAAACTGTTTAACAATACAAGGAAAAACGGGACAAGAAAAAGTATCAGGAGTATGGTAAACAATGCATAGGTGAATACCTGTCCGACGTTATTCTTCTTCACATCTTTTTTCATTACGCTTCAACCTCCTTACTCTTTGACAAACCAACCTGCACCAGAGTAATAATTGCGACAATTACAAATAAAATCAGCGCTTCCGCCTGCCCCACACCATATTGCTGCGAAGTGAACGCCCTCTCATACACCTGCATTGCCACAAGCTTTGTCGATGCAAACGGTCCGCCGTTGGTCAGCGACATATTCACATCGTATGCCATAAATGCCGATTTGATCGACATAAATCCGCAAATTGTAATCGACGGCATAATTAACGGTAAAATAATATATCTCAATTCTTTCAATCCCGTTACGCCGTCAAGTTTTGCCGCCTCCAATACGTCCTTTGGCAGTCCGACAATTCCCGCCATATAAATTAACATCAGATAACCGGCTAACTGCCATACTGCAACAACGACTAAAGATGCAAATGCTGTTTTCGGCTGACTCAGCAGATTTTTTTGTAAAAATTCTACATGCGGCAATTCTCCGATCGTCGGAAGCGCGGTAGAAAAAACAAATTTCCAGATAAGTCCTAATACAACGCCGCCGATAAGATTCGGTGTAAAAAAACCGACACGGTAAATACCCTGGGCTTTGATTCCTCTTGTGAGGCCGTACGCGATAAAAAATGCAGTCATATTCGTGAGCACTACTACAAAGAAAACATATTCAAATGTTTTTAATAAGGAAGTAATAAATTCCGTATCCTTAAACGCATTGATATAATTTCGGAATCCAACATATTGATAGGAATCAGATAAACCGTTCCAGTCTGTAAAACTCAGCTGCACACCGCCTATAAATGCTGCGCCTATAATTGTAAAGAAAAAGAAGAGCGCCGGTCCGGCAAAACAAATAAAATTCTTTGGTGTTAGTCAATAAATATGTTGGTATTGCTTCACAGCACTACTAAGTTGTAGTTGTGAATATCGTATACACCATGCCAAAAGCAGCCGTTTCCAATGTTACACAGAGAATGGAACAGAGAGTCTGCCAGGCTGTTTGCACACCGGAATGCAATCGAGAATAATGCGTTGTAACGGTTAATGTATTTTGTGGCTACCCCACGGTAATGGACGTACATCTCTTTTATATAAGAATGCAGGCTGTTCACCACATTTAGGTTGAAGACCTTTTTGCCCTTTTGGGTATTCACGTTTACAACGGTGCAGCCGGTGGATGCTTCCAGGCTTTTATAGCTGCGGAGCCCGTCCGTCAGGACAAGGGTCTCTTCTGCTATATGAGTGCTGAATATTCCGCACAGTTCCTTACCTGAGGGTTTTGCGCGGTTTACCGTTTCAGCCACAGCCTTCCCGTCACGCTGGATGCCGGTGCAGATTGCGACATATTCACTTGAGATTCCGCGCTTTGCGGCTTTTGCTCCATGTCTGCGTGCGGCGCGGCTGACCTCCTCAGGAAGCTGTTTCCCCTTATAGCAGTCAAGCACAAAAGTTTCATCGAGCTCTGCGATACCGGAAAGGATGGCTGGTTCCTTTTCCAGCATATCCTGGAAGGCCATGAGGACCTTATGCCGCATATTGAATGCGGTCTGGTGCGAGAAGCCCAGTCCTTCCGCTGAATCATCCAGGGTTTTGCCGTCCAGCGTGTCGCGGATAAAGTCCGCCCATATGGAACGGCTGAAATGGGAATGATATGCCAGCGTGCCGGTGGAATACAGGAAAGTCTGCCTACAGCCATGGCAGAAGAAACGCTGTTTTTCTTTGGTATGGCCATATTTGATAACATGTGCGTGCCCGCAATGAGGACATGCCGGCCTGTCCGGCTGCTGGTTAGCAGAAACGATACCCAGCACAAAGCTGATGATCCTTTCGATATCAGATTCACAAAGGGTTTTGATGCAGTCAAACAGGGTCGCAATTTTATTTTTCATGTGATTATCGCCTCGCATTTCATTGGATAATCATATGCTATAACTTTTTGAGCCCCATAAAACGGACTCAATCCGAAACCAACACAGTTATTGACTAACACGAATTCTTTATATTTCTTGCTTTTTTATTTTTCATAAATAACCTCTTTTTTACAGAAAAAACAGGCTGGCATGACCAGTGATCTGACTTTGCACAGCCTGTTTTCAGTTTCTGAACGTCTATTCCTGACCTTTCCAATATTCTTCGATTCCGGAGGCAAGCCCTGCACGGTCAATGTCTCCCGATAAATACTGCTGCATCAGGTTTCCTACTTTCTCATAATGATCCGCAGGATATTTGGTGTACATTGAGAATGTTGCTCCGTCCGATACATATTCATATGCAGACTGAACGAGGCTCTCGGTTATTTCTTTCTCATTATTGGAATATGCCGGGATATTGCCGTCGTCGATCACATACTGCTGTCCGTATTCAGACTGCACAGCAAATTCAATAAACTCTTTTGCGGCAGCCTGCTGTTCCTCTGTAGAACACGCCGTATCCACACAGAAATAACCCGGGACAAGCGAACAGATTTTACCATAATTATTCTCATTCTCCGATGCAAGCGGAACCGGAATAAATCCATATTCATTCTCCGTGTCTAACTGACGGATCACGCTTGACTCCCAGCTTCCCTGGAACCAGAATACGGATTCCCCCGTATATAATGTCTGCGACTGTTTCACTGCCTCATCCGCGACATCCTCAAGCGGATTCTCCTTGTAATAATTGTATTTCATTAAAAGGTCAAAGGTATCCATATAGCTGTTGAACACATTGTTATTAGCCAGATCCGCCGTACCTTCTTTCAGTGAAGCCACAAACGCATCCGGATCATCCTGTCCGGAATACACCATGTTAAAATAGTGATTTCCAAGAGACCAGTTATACGGGCTGATCACGGTCGGAGCAACGCCTTTTCCCTCCAGTTCTTCGCATACCGCCGTAAAATCGGTAAGAGACCGAATGCTGTTCACATCAAAATCCGCTCCGAGCAAATCCTCTACCGCCGTTTTGTTATAAATGATGCCATATGCCTGTGTTTTTACCGGAACACCCAAAATCTTACCGTCATATGTAACATCATCCAGTGTTCCCTCCGACGCATACCCGATACAATCCATATCGGACACATCCGCCAGCTTATCCTGTAAGTTCTTTATATCTCCCGACTCTAAGAAAAATACATTCGGCGCACTGTTGGAATTGTACATAACCGTAAGCATCTGATACCCGCTCTGTCCGTCTGTCAAAGTAACGATCTCCGCCTCCGCGTCTGTGCTCTGGGCATTGAAATCTGCTACAAGCTGTGCGTTCAAATCCGCATTATCTCCACCGATATAAACACGGATTTTTGTCTTGTCCCCACTTCCCGTTTTGGCGCCTTCTGTCCCCGCACCTTCTGTTTTGGTATTTTCTGTCTCATTTCCCTTGGCTGTGTCAGTTCCGCTGTCGGAACCGCAGCCCGCTAACAACCCCATTGCCAAGCTCGAAACCAATACTGCGCTTAAAAATTTTTTCTTCATTATATCCTCCTTGTTTTTCGAGTATCTCTTTTTTATCTCACTCGAATGAAACATGTTTCATGTTGTTTCCAAAATATCATATGAAACATGTTTCGTCAAGAGGTTTTCATAAAAAAACTTCCTGATCTGTAAATACCGTAAACCTTTTGACAGCGTTTATCTCTTACAGTTCAGAAAGTTTTTCTTTCTCTATCTTGTCGTTGTTCCTTTTTCCAGCCTTACCGGTAATATAATTTCACCCGGCAGCTGCTCCGGCGGCACTTGCTGATGAATTATTTTCATCAGGCACTCGACTGCTTTCCCGGCAATCTCTTTATACGGCTGACAGATCGTAGTCATCTGCGTCGTACCGGTTTTCGTTACAAATGTTCCGTCATATGCCACAATCGCCAATTCTTCAGGAAGTTTTCTCCCGATCGCAAACGCCGCTTTCAAAAATGCCGTCGCCGGAAGATCCGCTGCCATAATTCCGTCAACATCCGGATATTCCTCCAGAATACATTTTGCCAATTCAAAATAACCTTCGAAATCAAAATCATTCCAGCAAATTTCAACTCTTCTGGATTTTATTTCTGCCTCTTTTAACTTTCTGTCCAATACTTCATGACTTTGAAAAGATACAATATTCTTATCACTGCGGTTTCCTGATATATGAATCACGTATCGACATTTACTGTTTATAAATTCCTGTGCTGCAAATTCCGCGCCCATAGCATGATCCGACACAATAACCGGAAATTTTTTGCCGACCTTATAGTCCAGCATAACCATTGGCTTTTCCACCTTTCGATATTCTGCTGCAGCCATCGTTGACGTTCCGCAGATGATTCCGTCGACAATATTGGACTTCAAAATTTGAAAACAGTCTCTCTCCCTCTCTGCTTTATCATCTGTGCTAAACAGCATGAGTTTATACCCCTGTTTGTATAAAATTTTCTCAATTGCAGCTGCAAGAGAGGAAAACCATGGATGCTGAATATTCGGTACCAGCATGGCGATCGTATTCGATTTTCCCTTAAACATACCACGCGCCAGTTCGTTTGGCACATAGTCCAGTTTTTTCATCGCATCTTCTATTTTCTTCTGAGTCTCCGGAGCCACTTTTGCGGTCCCGTTCAAAACTCTGGAAACCGTACAGCTTGCGACCCCGGCTTCTTTTGCCACATCCCTGATACTTGCCATAAATTAAATACTCCTTATGAAACCTGTTTCAAAAGGAGTATAGCATAAAATATTTTGTTTTACTATCTTTATTATTCGCAGGGGCTTTTACCGTTTAAGGCTTTTACCTTACAGTACACCGAAACGGCCTGCCGCACAAATTCCGCCGTCCCCTCGCCGCCCGCGCCGTCGATGTTCCGCTTCATGCGCCCGTCGCCTGCGTACATCTCACCCAATCCCATAAAAATCTCATCCGTGCAGGTGTAATAATGCTCCGTGATAAAAGCCTGCAGCTCCCGGACTTTTTCCTGCACCGCGGTTTCGTCGGGCAAAGACGGGCGGAGTCCGCCGATCTCGGCAAGCAGCGCAAGCAGTCTCTCTCCCGACGCGCCAAGCTCCTCCTTTGTCTTTCCCGCTGTCTTCTGCCGGTATTCTTCGTATGCCCGGGTAGTGCCCCACCTCTCCCGGACCTCTTTTTCATACTGGTCTATCTCGTCTTTTTGAAATGCCTGAAAACTCATTTTGTCAATTCCTCCTCTTTCAATCTCGCGTGCAAACGCAATCAGTTCATCCAGATGCTTTCGCCGCAGCTCCAGGAGCCGGATCTGCTGTGCAAGCGCCTCCCCCGCATCAAAATCCGGACTGTCAAGAATTGTCCCGATTTCTTTTAACGGAAACTGCAGTTCGCGGAACAGCAGTATACTCTGCAGCCGCGCAAGCGCCGCATCGTCATATTGGCGGTATCCCGCCTCCGTGATTTCCGTCGGCTTGAGCAGCCCGATCGCGTCATAGTGGTGAAGTGCGCGGACACTGACACCCGTAAGTCTGCTGACCTCATTTACCGTCCGCATTTTAATCCACACCTCCTGTTTTTGTCTTTCCAAAACAGATTGTACACTATCACGTAACGTCAGAGTCAACAGGTAAAATTTATTTTCCGGCATTTCAAATCAAATGCGCCTGCCCCCTCTCCTCAAAAATGTCTGTTTAAAAATTCCGCGCTGCGCGCAAAGCTCTTCACCGGGCTCTTGTCAATCCAGTTCCGGTGACTTTCGAGAATCACTGCCGCAACGCCAAGCTCTTTCGCTTTCGCCGAGAGCTCCTCAAGCGGCATGGCGCCGTACCCCAGTTCCATACTGTCGCTTTTTAAAATCGGCGTCATGCAGGGGCCTTCCTGCCTCGTTCCCCTGTCGTTGATATGCCAGAGCTTCATCCGCGGGCCGAGCGTCTCCATGACCGCAAGCGGGTTCTGCCCGCAGTCCGCGCACCAGTAGCTGTCAAACTCAAAATTAACCGCCGCAGGGTCCGTCTCCTCGCACAGAAGCTGATAAGCGGTTTTCCCCGGCGCCACACGCAGAAACTCGCAGTTATGATTGTGGTAAAGCAGAGAAATCCCCTCTGCAGAGAGCGCCTTTCCGGCCGCATTCAGCCGCTCTGCAAGCGCCCGGACAGCCTGCTCCTCCCCGTACGGAAAACGGTACATTCCGGTGATAACGATTTTGTTCGTCCCGAACCGCTTCGCCTCGTCCGCGGCTGCGGACGCGTCGCGCTCAATGCTTCCGAGATCCTGATGAATCGACACCACCTGCAGCCCGCTCTCTTTCACAAGCCGCTGCCAGTCCAGCTTCCCGCCGTTTCCGACCGGCATTCCCGCCGCCTTTGTCATCAGCTTCACCAGAAAACCGCTCGGGTGGATCATAAAACCGCACAGCTCAATCCCGTCATAACCCGCAGCCCGCATCTGCCGCATTGTATCCGCCGCCTGCTTTTCACTGTTCATCACCGTTCCCAGCATAAACTGCTGCACTGCCTTTATCGGCATACTCCTCACTCCTTCCGCCCGCTCACTCAGCTCTTTTTGATTCCCTGTAAAATACGGTTGAGCTGTCTGATACTCTCCTCGTCGATGTTGCCCGCCTGCTTCAGAAGGGAAATAAGCGTCATGCGCCCCATCATCCGCTGTAAGCCCGGATTATCCTTGACCGCCTCCGCGACATCGCCTCTCGACGCCGACGCTTTGGCCATCAGCTCTTCCACGACCGCGCCCGCCTGCGGGTTGGAACGCAGATCCGCCATCGTGTCGGAAACCGAATAGCAGTCCGGGTCAAGTCCGTCCTGATCAAACCAGTTGACGACATCCTGCTTCTTCACAAACGCATACGACGGATTCTCCTCCTGCACTCTGCGCACGGTAATCGCGTCGGAAAGCCCCGCCGCCTTTGCCTCAATCGTGTGCTCGCCGGCAATCGGCACACGGAACCGGAATACCCGGCGTCCCCGCTGCGTCTCAAACGCCTTACCGTCCACAGACAAGGACACTCCGTCCGCATTCGAATACACTTTAATCTCCGTCACGTCCTCGGCGCGGTCCACATAGCGTCTGCCGCAGATATGCACCATCGGCGCGGGATTCCACGCTGCCTTATAGAGATAAAACGCGTCTTTCCGCGTCTGTCGGTCAATCGTGACAAGCCCCTTCTGGTTCTCCCCGTGCTTGCCGCCCTCGTCGCGCCCGTCCGCCGCGAAATCAAACAGATTCCAGACATGGGTCGCCCACATCCACGGGCGTTTCTCAATCATCGCAAGAATATGCTCATGGTAGAGCGCCTGGTACGATTCCGTGTAATCGCCCTTTTCCGGCGCGCTGTTCTGGAACTGCGGATTTGCATCCGCTCCGTACTCGGAAAAACCGATCGGCCGGTTCGGGTACTTGCTGTGGTATTCGTCAAAAAACTCGTCATTCTGCTCCAGCTCACCCAGATACCATCCGAAATACAGATTATAGCTGTTGACATCCGGGATATCTAAAATCGGGCTGTCGGTTTCGAGCATAAACACATTTGCCATTGTTGTCGGACGCGTCGGATCCATCTGGTGGCACAGCTCGTTTAAGAGCCGGTGGTTTTCCAGCAGATCCTCATTTACGGCGCTGGCCGCCGTGATCTCATTGCTGAGCCCCCACACCGCAATCGAGGGGTGGTTGTAGCACTGCGCGATCAGCTCTTCCATCTGCGAAAGCGTATTTTCGCGCCCGTTTTTCATGTGCATCGTAATATACGGGATCTCGGCCCATACGATCATACCGTTCTCGTCGCACAGATCGTAAAACTCGTCCGCATGCTGGTAGTGGGCAAGCCGCAGTGTATTCGCACCGATTTCTCTGATGATCTCCATATCGCGCCTGTGATGTTCGAGTGTCAGCGCATTTCCCACACCCTTGCAGTCCTGATGACGGCTGACTCCGCGCAGCGGATAACTGCGCCCGTTCAAAAGGAACCCTTTCTGTGCGTCAATCACGTAAGAGCGGCAGCCAAAGCGGGTCGAAATTTCGTCCCCGCTCTCCAGAGACGCCGTCGCGGTATACAGATACGGGTCGTCAACGCCGTCCCACAGATGCACGTTCTCAATTGTAAACTCCGCGGCGGCGTGTCCGTTCTCCGGCGTCACGGTCCTGCTGCGTCCGTCCACGGCAATCGTCACGTCTCCCTCTCCCTGCTGCCAGGTCTCTACCGTGACCGCTGCGGACTTTTTCTCCAAATCGACAATCGGCGTCACCTTAATTCCCGGCGCGCCGCAGTACGACAGGTCAAAATGTACTTCCGGCACCACAATCAGATTCACATCCCGGTACAGCCCCCCATAGAAGGTAAAGTCCGCTTTCTGCGGGTAGACCGTGTCGTTGTCGCTATTATCCACGGAAATTTCAAGTTCATTTTCCTCCCGAAGGTGCTCCGTCAGATCCACGCGGAACGTGCTGTAGCCGCCCTGATGAGCCGCGAGAAGATCCCCGTTCAGCCGCACCTCTGCGGACATCGCCGCGCCCTTGATCTCCAGAAAAATGCGCGCCCCGTCCGCGGCCGCAGGCTTTTTGAGCGTCCGCACATACCGGCAGGTCCCGCGGTAATAATCGTTGCCGCCGTCCTGTCCGTCCACGGCGTTCCATGTGTGCGGCAGGCGTACTTCACTGCACACACCGTTCTGATAAAACTTCCATCCTTCGTTTAAAGAAAAAATTGTTCTCTTTGTCTCGCTCATAAAATATGTTCCTCCTGTTACTGCGATTATACACAAGCTTCCTGTCCATACACGATACAAAAAATCGTGTTTATGTATCCTAATTCATGTTTTAATTTTATCTTCCGTAATTATGATTCTTTTTCTCTAATTTTTGAACACCACCGCTTTTGTTTTATGCAATAATACGCGTATGAACACAGGGCAAGGAGGTATCTCTCATGATTTTTGACAAAAATTTCTTTCTCGGCGCCGCTACCGCGGCGCATCAGGTGGAGGGAAACAATATTCACAGCGACTACTGGGCGCAGGAACATATGGTACATACCGATTTCTTAGAGCCGAGCGGTGACGCTGTCGACCACTACAACCGCTACGCAGAAGATAGCCGCCTGATGGCGGCGGCCGGATTAAACGCGTACCGCTTTTCGATTGAATGGGCACGGATCGAGCCCGAGGAGGGGAAATTTGACGATGCACAGATCGAGCACTACCGCTCTGTCATCCGCACCTGTAAGGAGAACGGCATCGAACCGATTGTCACGCTTTTGCATTTTACAAGCCCGAAATGGCTGATCGCAAAGGGCGGCTGGGAATCGGACGATACGCCCGCCCGTTTTGCGCGCTATACCCGCTATGTGATGGAGCGGCTCGGCGGCGAACTCCGCTATGTCTGCACCATCAATGAGGCAAATATGGGCGTGCAGGTCGCGGCGATCGCAAAGCGCTATGAGCAGCAGATGCGGGCGATGCAGGTCCAGCAGGGAAATGTGTCGGAGAGTACCGTCCAGATGGGACTGAACCTTGAAAAAATGATGGCGAATCAGAAGGCCGCGGCAGAGGAGCGCATGCAGATTTTCGGCGTGCCGAAGGCGGAGTGCTTTACAAGCCCGCGTACGCCGCACGGCGACGAACTTGTGATGGAAGCGCACAAAGCGGCCCGCGCCGTCATCCGCGAGGTTGCGCCGCAGGTACAGGTGGGACTGACTTTAAGCCTGCACGACATCCAGGCGCTCCCGGGCGGCGAAGAAGCCGCGGCAAAGGAATGGGACGACGAATTTACACACTATCTGCCGGCTATTGAGGACGACGATTTCCTCGGCGTGCAGAATTATACCCGCACCCGCTTCGACGCCTCCGGTTCGCTTCCGGCTCCGGCTGACGCAGAGCTGACGCAGATGGACTACGAATTTTACCCGCAGGCGCTTGCAAATGTCATCCGAAAAGTCGCGCAGGACTTTAAGGGCACGCTGCTCGTAACGGAAAACGGAATTGCCACCGCAGACGACACCAGACGGGAGGAATTTATCAAAACCGCCTTATCCGGCGTAAATGACTGTATCGCCGACGGCATTCCGGTACGCGGCTATCTGTACTGGAGCCTTCTGGACAATTTCGAGTGGCAGAAGGGCTATTCTATGACCTTCGGCCTGATTGCGGTTGACCGCACGACCCAGAAGCGCAGCCCCAAACCAAGCCTTGCGCTGCTCGGCAGTTTCTGCGGACACTGATTTCAGACAATTCAAATCACAAAAGCCCCGGGTAATCCCATTCGGACTGCCCGAGGCTTTATTACAATATCTATTCCAGCATATAATCCTTCAGCACGTCATGATCTCTTAACACTTTTTCCACGATTGTTCCGCGCACTGCTTTTATCAGCGGCTTTTTCAGCGCATTTAACGGGCCCGGAAGCTCGATTTCAAGCGGTGATTTGCCGTCCATCAGTTTCACACTGCTGTCTAAGAGCTCTCTCACGTCGTAGACGCTGCCCCAGACCTCGGGCACGCCTCTGTCCACGCCGAGCAGACCGTAAACAGCCTCCATTGCGGTTCTCACCGAATACTCCGTCGTGAAAACGGTGTCTCTGGGCGTCTCCGTAAACTGTCCGAGGAATGCACAGTTCACACATCCGTCCGGAATCACATCCGGTCTGTCGCCCTTTGTGCGCGGCATAAAGAATGCGGTGATATACGGCATCATCGTCGGCACGCAGACCGCCTCGTTTTCCGCCAGCTCGTCAATCTCATCCACCGGCACACCCATATGGTATAACCACTCTGCAGTGATTTCTTTTCCGGTGCACTCCTTCATCGGCTTTTTGATATAATCGCCCGGCACATCCGTAAACAGACCGTATACCCAGACACAGACATCTTTCTTATCCTGCTCCTTAAACTGTCCCTGACGGTTAATCGTCCAGCTCAAAAGCCAACTCGAATCCTTTGCGCTGACGATACCGCCGGTCACAACACGGCCGCTCCGCGGATCTCTCTTACAGATTTTCTCGATGTAGGAGATAATCTTATCGTTCGAGGTCGTCACCGTCGCGGACTCCCAGTTTGTGCGCGCGATATCCGAGCAGAACTTCTCGGGATGTCCGAATGCCGCATCCTGCTTTGCGATATTTTTCCAGAGACTCCAGCATCCGCTGGTACGAATTTCCGCGTCACCGTTCGGCGCGTGGTTCTGATCTCCATAAATCGTCCCTTCCGTGCAGCTTCCGTTTGTGACAAATACCAGATCATTCTCGGTCAGCGAAATGCCCTGCTCCTTGCCGTTGACTCTGCACTCGATGACTTTGGCAACCTTTTTGCCGTCTTTGATTTCAAAGATCACATTTGTCACCTCAGTGCCGAACCGAAAATCCACCCCTGCTTCCTCCAGGTATTTCTGCATCGGAAGAATCAGCGACTCATACTGGTTGTATTTCGTGAATTTCAGCGCGCTGAAATCCGGCAGGCCGGAGATATGGTGGATAAATCTCTGGAAATAAAGCTTCATCTCCAAAGCGCTGTGCCAGTTTTCAAACGCAAACATGGTTCTCCAGTACAGCCAGAACTTCGACTCGAACACTTCCTCGTCAAAGAAATCCTCAATGGTCTTGTCGTACAGGTCTTCGTCCTTTGTCATAAAGAGCTTCATGATTTCCATGCAGCCTTTCTGGCTGAGTCCGAACTTGCCGTCCATATGCGCATCCTCGCCTCTGTTTTCGGTCGCACGGCACAGAGAATAGTTCGGGTCCTCCTTGTTCAGCCAGTAGTACTCGTCAAGCACCGAAACTCCGGGCGTTTCAATGGACGGAATACTGCGAAACAGATCCCACAGGCACTCGAAATGGTTTTCCATCTCACGGCCGCCGCGCATCACGTAGCCTCTGGTCGCATCGTAGATTCCGTCACAGGCGCCGCCGGCGATATCCATTGCCTCCAAGATATGGATATTCTCTCCCGGCATCTGTCCGTCGCGCACCAGAAAGCATGCCGCCGCGAGAGATGCGAGACCGCTCCCCACCAGATACGCGTGCTTTTCGTCCACGCCCTCCGGTTTCCTCGGGCGGGCAAACGCCTCATAGTTTCCGTTGGTATAATAGATGCCTTTGCTGTTTTTCTCATATTTTCCGCGCTCCGTATTCCGGTATTCGCTCTGCGCCTGCTCAATCCGCGCCGCTGCCTCTTTTTTCTTTACGTTCTGATTCTTTACGCCCTTTGCCGCTGCCACCGCAACGCCTGCGCCTGCCGCACCTGCAGCCAGCGCTGCGATTCCTTTTGCTATCTGTCTCTTTTCCATAAAAGATACCTTCCTTTCCCAATTCTGCCCCACGCCGCCATATCCGACCCGGTTTTTTGTCTTTGTTTTCTGAACTTGCACTTAATATACGCCGGTTTTTTCGGGTACGCAATTTACAAAAATGCCGGAATGACTAAAAATTAGACATTCCGGCATTTTTGTAAAGTTTTCCGCCTATTCACGCTTCTGCCTCTCAAAATTACCGACCGAGTTCTCCACGCTGCCGCACAGCGCCGTGCCGAGCTTGTCCACAAGCACTTCGGGGCGTTCCTTCATCCCCTGTTTCACCCAGTCTAACATGATTCCCACAAAGCTGTATTTGTATATCTCCGCGATAAAACGCTTTTCCTCGGGCGTCACATCTCTTCCCACGGATTTCTCCTCCACCACATGTTCAATGAGTCCGCAGGTGAGTCCAAACAGATAGGTCTCAATCTGCTCCCTGCTGACGGAACGGTATACGCTTAAGATAAACGGCTTATTCGCGAGCACGGCCTCAAAAATCAAAAGAAGTCCCTCCTGCCAGGTGTCGTAAGTCTTATTTTCCCGAAGCGCCTGCTTTCCGTCCTCCTCACAGCTCCATTCCACCAGGTCATAGATATCCCTGAAATGATTGTAGAATGTCATTCGGCTGATTCCGCAGTCCTTTGTCAGATCATTGATCGTAATTTTTTCAAACGGCTTCTGGAGCATCAGTCGTTTCAGTGAGACCTCCAGCGCCTTTTTTGTCGTGTTGGACATTTTGTATTCTCCTTATCCGGTTGCCATCCTTTTCGTCCCGCATAAAATATAGAAAAACCTTATGGAGATTGTTATGTATCTGTTTGTCGGATGTCTTCTCATCCTTGTTCTTATACTCTTCATTTTCTTCCGATGCCGCAGAAAAAAAGTCTGCAAGCTTATATGCGGCATGACCTGTGAAGAAAAATGCGATACGATATATCCCGTTATCACCCCGTTCGGCTACTGCTACGAACCGTCGCAGGACATTTTTTCCACCGTAACCTGCGCCCCGCAGCGCGCCTTCGGCTACACGGCGCTGTTTGACCGCTACGCCCCGCACTTTAATATGGTCTTTGACAGTCTGCCCGTCTATTTCGATTACGGCGGACGCACCTGGCTGATTGAATTCTGGAAGGGACAGTACGGCATCAACCTCGGCTGCGAAGTCGGCCTCTACAAGGCAGATGAGCTTGTTCCCTCCATTCTGCGCAAAACGGCGCTGTTTGAAAGTGTGGACGACTCCGAAATGCTGCCGATGTCCATCCGCCTTTACCGGCAGGGCCATGAGATTTCCCATCTCCGCGCGCGAAAACACTGGTGGCTGACCGCCTTTCACATGGGCGCCTACACCAACCCCGGAGATCTGTCGGTGGAAATCGCCATCACGTTTCCCTGTGCGGAAATGCTTTCCGCCTTTACAAACGCACTTGAAGCCCAGGGTGCTGCCGCATACCGTGTGCATGATCTGCAGGTCAGAATCCTCTTCTGCGGCTGCCCCTCCTGCGAATTTACCGGCCTGCACAGATTCTTCTGCCGCCTTGCGCAGTGGCGGAACCGGATTTTATGCCGCCTGTTTCTTTGGGTGACAAAACCGTTCCAATGTGCCATAGACCGCCTTCTTTTCCTGTATTTCTATCTGCCGCCGATATTCCGGCGCATCTTCCGGGATAAAAAGCGCAGAAAATGCCATAAAAAAAGCTGCCGCAAATACCGGCGAAGAAGAAAATATAGAAAATAAGGAGCTTCCCATGAAAACAGGCTGTGAAAAAAGACTGGATAAGAGCTTCCGCGACGCCCCCGTGCTCCCGCTGTATCCCCACTCAAAACTGGTGCTCTTCAGCGACTGTCACCGCGGCGTCGGCAATTCCAACGATAATTTTCTGAAAAATCAACATTTATATTTTGCTGCGCTGCGGCACTATTACGACAGCCACTTTATTTATATTGAGCTCGGCGACGGGGATGAACTGTGGGAAAACCGCAGTCTCGCCGCCATCCGGGAAATTCACAGCAATGTTTTCTGGCTTCTGTCGCTGTTTGCCCGGGAAGACCGGCTCTATATGCTCTATGGCAATCATGACCATGCGCTCAAGGGCTCTGTGGATTTCCCCCGCCACGCGGGGCTGATCCTTAAAATATGCGGGTTCCCGGAATATGATCCGAAAACCCGCAGAAAAATCCCCCTCTGTCTTGAACTGTATCTGACCCACGGACATCAGGCGGATCTGCTGAACTCAACCCTGTGGAAATTCGCCCGCTTTCTGGTCCGCTATATCTGGAAACCCATGGAACACATTGGCTTTTTAGACCCTACAAGCGCGGCAAAAAACTACCAGCACCGCGAAAAAAGCGAACGGCGTCTGTCTGACTGGGCCGTCAAAAATAACTGCTATCTGATTACCGGCCACACGCACCGCCCGATGCTTGGCAGCCCCAAAACACGCTATTTTAATACGGGGAGCTGTGTCCATCCCCGCTGTATCACCTGCATTGAGATTGAAAACGGCGCGATCTCTCTCGTGAAATGGTTTGAGGATACGACGCCCGAACGCATTCTGTTCGTCTCGCGGGCCGTACTCGCCGGGCCGCTCCCGCTTCATGAGCTGTGACGGCTCCGGACGGGAATGCGTGAATCCCCCGCGGACACATCATTCAATGATCTGCTCCATGGCGATTTTCAGCGGCTTCATACCGCACTGCTCATAAAAGCGCATCGCACCTTCATTGAGGCACCAGACATTTAACGTCACATTGTAGCAGCCGGTCTCGCGGGCCAGCTGCAACACCGCTTCATACAGCTGTTTTCCGATATGGCGTCCCCGCAGGTGTTCGTCGACGCAGAGATCGTCTATATAGAGCGTTTTGATATCCGTAAGGATATTGTCATCGGGGTGCCGCTGATAAATACAGAATGCGTAGCCCTCCACGCGGTCTCCCTCGACCGCCGCCAGTATGGGCCGGTCATCATCCGCAATAAGCTCACGCAGCTCCTCATCGGTATATTTACAGGTTCCGCAGCGGAAGAGATCCGGTCTTCCTCTGTGATGAATCAGATTCACCTGTTCAAGCAGCTTATGAAGCCCTTCGATATCGCCCTCTGCGGCTCTTCTTATCACCATCCCTCACCCCCCGTCTCTCTTCTTACCGGCAATGCCGCCGCCCACGCCGTCTGTCTACTGCAGCGCAAGCGTCACCGTCAATGCTCCGCCGCCTGTGGACGCATAAATTACCAGCGGCTGCGCATAGATATTCGTAAACTTCAAATCTTTGGCCGTGCCTGCAATCGTCGCATCATAGCCCGCCGGCAGGTAAGGCACCGGCAGAGAATGCGCATGGCGCTCCGTCGCCGGAAGGCCTGCGTTGATCATCGCCGCATAGAGCGTGGAGGATACCTGGCACACACCGCCTCCGATACCGGTGCCGACGGTCCCGTTAATATAAATCGGCGCTTCCACGTAGCCGTTTGCCGTCGTGCGCGGCAGAATCGCCGCGCTGAAAGAAAAGCTCTCCCCGGGCTGTACCACGATTCCGTTGATCCGCGCCGCCGCGAGATCTACGTTTCTCGCTCTCGGAATCTTCGTCTCATACTTTGTCGTACAGCTTCCGATCACAGTTCCCTGCACGCTCTGCGTCTGCGACGTTCCGTTTGTGTCCGCTCCGGTCTTCTCCGCGGAGGATGCGCCTGCTGCCGCAGTCTCTTTCGGCGCACTGTAGGCGCTTCCGTCCGCAGCCCCGCTGCGTCCCTCTGCGCGCCCGAAGCTGATATAATGATTACAGTAGGCTGCCATGTCATTCCCGAAAGCCTTCTGCAGGTCGCCGTAGCGCGCCCGGTAAGCCTGGGGATTAAACTCTGCGGAGGCGCTGCGTCCCTCCTTTGCGCCGTAGGTCACAAAATGATTGAACAGCGCGCTGCTGTCACTTCCGAAAGCCTCCGCCACATCGGGATAGGTATCGTGATAATACCGGGCATCAAACACCGCGCGGTACGCTTCGGTTCCCTGCGCCGCACACGCCGAATCCGGATTCATAAAAAACATCCCAGCACAAAACAGAGCTGTCATCGTTCCCACTACCAAAGATCTTTTCCGCATCTTTCGCATCCTCCTGCTACATGTTTATCTGAAAATACTGTACGAAACTCCTATTTTTCTAATAATAGCAGATTGTCTAAAGACCTGCAATAGGAAAACTTAAAATGACTTTGAAGAGATCGCCGTCCACATAAAGCGAAAAGAGTCCGCCCATCAGCTCCGTCAGGCTTCTCGCAATCGAAAGCCCCAGTCCGCTTCCCTCCGTATTCCGCGAGCTGTCTCCCCGCACAAACCGCTCCGTCAGTTCCTCCCCGCTGATATTCAGCGGATATTTCGAAGTGTTCCGGAATATAATTTCCACCCTGTCTTCCGCGGTTTCCATGTCGATGTAGACCCTCGTATCCGGCTGCGCATATTTGCAGACATTGTTCATCAGATTATCAATTACCCTCCACAGATGCCTGCCGTCCGCTTTAATATATACCGCATCCTCCGGCTTTCTGATCAGAAGTTCCAGACGATTCGCTTTGGTCCGCTCCTCAAATTCTCCCACAGTCTGCACGAGAAAGACACCTGCTTCCAGGCGCTCTGCATGTACTGGAAGGCTCCCGCTTGAGGCTTTTGATGCTTCTATTAAATCTTCAATTAACTTTTTTAATCTGGCCGACTGGCGTTCCAGCACATCAATATACTCCGCTGTAACGTCATTATCGCGGCATTCTTTTTCAAGAAGATCCACATAATTGATAATTGAGGTCAGCGGCGTCTTGATATCGTGAGACACATTCGTGATAAGCTCCGTCTTAAAGCGCTCGCTCTTCATCCGCTCGTCCACCGCCCGGGACATCGCCTCTCCTATGCTGTTTAAATGTTCTCCGTGCCGTTTAAATTCCCAGTACATCCGGCCGGTGTCAATCTGATACTGCAGGTCCCCTGCGGCCAGCTGCTCCCCGCCTTCCGAAAGGCGGTTCATCTGCACGATTCCCCAGAACAGCACAGCCGCGATTCCGATATATTTCAGCAGGAAAATCAACAACACACGCCTGCTGAGATATCCGTAGCCGGCACCCAGCAGAAACACCTCCGCAATCGCATACAGCGCCAGCAGCAGAATCGCTTTCCACAGCAGCGGCAGGTGCTCTGTGAGAAGCCGCAGCAGCCGCATACCCGTCCGTCCGATTTTATAAACCCACGTGTTCTTCCAGATTGTGCCGGTCTTGATACGCACCGCAAGCGACAGCACCGCAAACAGCGCCAGGTAGCACATGCAGAGCGCAATCCCGGCAACCAGGAGCAGCGCGCCGATGGTCGGCAGTTTGTCTGCGGCTCCGCGCAAGCCCAGCATAAGCAGAAAGACTTCCGTCATTCCCACAATCGCCAAAAAAACATCTGTCGGGATCTCGTCCGGCCAGGTCATCACGATCTCCTCCGTACCCTTCCGATGTCCCGCGCTGCGGATCAAAAAGACAAACAGACAAATCGATGCGATGATGATTGCCGGAATAATCACAAAAACCGCATAGCGCAGTGTCAGAATCCAGGATACAATGGACGCCGCCTGCCCGTACAAATCCTCACTGAAAATCCCGGTCGCCGTAACCTGCTCCGGCAGAAGCGCCACAATCTGATAGTCTTCATTGGCCTCCCTGTACACTTCCAGTCTTGATTCGTCCAGCCGCAGATACTCCGTATCTTTGCTGATATCGTTCGCATCCACCGGCTGGGCATAGCCTTCGATCGGCAGCGGAAGCGTCTCTTCCCATTCCGCATCCCCAATACAGAGGTAAACCCAGTTCTCGGGGCCGTACAAAGTTCCCTCCAGCAATTCAAAATTAAAATTCCCCGCCGTATCCGTATAAATTGCCTGCAACTCCGCCGGTATCCCCGCCTCTTGGGCTCCCGCTTCGGCAATCAGCGGCTCTGTCGTTACATACGAAACATCTTCTGCTTCTCCCGTCTGCCGCAGGCGATAGGATTCCGTCTGATTATCATAGTAAAATTCCGCCTCGCAATCGCCCCCGTCCTCGGATATCCCAATCCGTACCTGCTTCACCGGATAGCAGGCATCTGCCGTCTTATAATAGAAAATACCTCCGTCATAGCAGATTTTCTCGATGGTTTCCTCAGTGACTGTCTTTTCATGATAGTCGGCAACCGATGTGCTGTCGAACATGCTGTATGCAGCGCGCACCTTTGTCCCCGGCCCCATTCGAATATGATCCGAATACACCTTCGTACTGTCTGTGATCGGCTCCGAGAAATTACAATCCTCATAAATCTTCGGGTCATTCAGGTCTATATCGTATATATTCTCCGCTTTTATAATTCCTCCGCGGAATGATGTGTTTTCAAACAGAGATTCCATGCTTTTTCCGCTCTGGTATCCCTCAACCGCCTGCCACATATATCTGTCTGCGGCCATCTCGTAAAAATTCTGTTTCAGCTCCTCCTCCGTCATGGAATACATATCCGCTTCCCACATCATCAGCAGAGCGCCCATACTTCCCGCAAATCCAAATGCACATATTGTAAGTCCGACCCAGGCTGCCGCCTTCGCGGCCATAGATCCCCGTCTTTTCATTCTTTTCTCCCTCCCGTTCACGTTTCCACCTTGTAGCCCCTGCCCCATACCACTTTCAGGTACCGCGGCTCCGCCGGATTATATTCCAGCTTTTCGCGCAGATGCCGGATATGGACGGCAACGGTATTTTCCGTCCCATACGGATTATCTTTCCAGACAAGCTTATAGATCTCATTCGGTGCGTATACTTTTCCCGGATTCTCCATCAAAAGCTTTAAAATATCATATTCGGTACGTGTGAGGGAAACCGCCTCCCCGTCAAGCGTGACTTCTTTGGTCCTGTCATTGAGTTCGATCCCGCCAAGCTGCAGGATTCCCTCCTCCTGGACGGCCGCCTTTCCGCCGCCAAGCTGCATATAGCGCCGGAGCTGTGATTTGACTCTGGCCTGCAGTTCCACCGGGTTAAACGGCTTTGTCACATAGTCGTCCGCTCCCACCGTAAGCCCTACCACCTTATCTGCGTCTTCGCTTTTTGCAGTCAGAAGGATCACCGGCACGTTGCTGGTTTCCCGGATTTTTATCATCGCGGATATCCCGTCCATCTCCGGCATCATAATATCCATCAGCACCAGATGAATTTCCTCCTTCTGCAGTATCTCGACTGCCTGCCGACCGCTATAGGCCTCATAAACCTGATAGCCGTCTGCCGTCAGATAAATTTTTAACGCGGACACAATGTCCTTTTCATCGTCACATACCAGTATGCTGTACATGTTCTCTCCCCACCCGCATTATTCCATGGTTCGCGGGATTTCTTTGATATCATGTTTTTATTGTAGCGGAATAATTATGAATTTCCAATGAACCAAATGATTAAGATTTGATGAAGAAAAGAAAGAAAAGCTTCTATATATAATCGTGCATCATATAATCGTGCATCTGTTTTACGGGGAAGGCATTCCCCGCAAGACAGATTGCCTTCCCCGAATCTTATTTTCCGTTCGCGGGCTCCATGCTGACCGTGCGGCCTTTGATCCGGGTATTTTTCATCCCTTCCAGGACTTCTCTGCCGTATTCCCGCGGAACCTCCACAAACGTATATTTATCGTACATATCAATCGCTCCGACGAGCTTCCCGGGCATCCCCGACTCTCCGGCTATCGCTCCGAGGATATCCCCCGGTTTTACGCGATCCTTCTTTCCGATGTTGATAAACAGACGCACCATCCCCTCCTCGGCTCCGGTGTCGTCAAAATCGAACTCCTCGTCCCTGCCGCTGTCGAGATTCACCTGCCCCAATGCCTGTTTTAAAAATGCCGCGGCAATATCCATCGCGGTGTAATCCGATTCGTTCACCTGCCCCTCAATGATGTCAATCATATCTTTGAGATTTTCCTCGTCGATGATCCGCCCGATTTCCTCCATCACCTTCTCGGCCTTAATCTGCGCGACATCATCACTCGACGGAATCGGCATCGCTACGATTTTCGTCTTGCAGTAGCGCATAATATCCTTGAGCTTATATACCTCCTTGCCCTTGACAAACGTAAAGGCCCGCCCAGTGCGCCCTGCCCGCCCGGTACGCCCGATGCGGTGCACGTAGTACTCGTCATCCTGCGGAATGTCATAGTTAAACACTGCCTCCACGTCATCGACGTCTATGCCTCTCGCCGCCACATCCGTCGCGATCAGAATCTCCGTCTTCCCGCCCCGGAAGCCCTTCATCACGCGGTCGCGCTGGGTCTGCTTCATATCTCCGTGCAGTCCTTCCGCAAAATATCCCCTTCCCTGCAGCTCATCCGCCAGCTCGTCCACCATCCGCTTAGTATTGCAGAAGACAAGCGAAAGCTTCGGATTGTAATAGTCGAGCAGTCTTGTGAGCACCTCGACTTTGTCTTTCCGTTTCACGTCATAGTAATACTGCTCAATGCTCGGCACCGTCAATTCCTTCTTGACCACCTTGATCGTCACCGCGTCATGCTGGTATTTTTTTGTGATATCCAAAATCGGTTTGGGCATTGTCGCGGAAAACAGTATCGTCTGCCGTCCCTCGGTCGGGATATACTCCAGGATTGTCTCAATATCGTCGCGGAAGCCCATGTTGAGCATTTCGTCCGCCTCGTCAAGCACAATCGTGTTTACCTCCTCGCAGCGGATGGTCCTGCGGCGCAGATGATCCATCACCCTGCCCGGCGTCCCGATTATAATCTGCGCGCCGCCCTTTAACGCCTTAATCTGGCGTCCGATCTCCTGTCCGCCGTAAACCGGCAGTACTTTGATGCCGTGCATATATTTTCCGAGCCTGCGCACCTCGTCCGCCACCTGAATCGCCAGCTCTCTCGTCGGCGAGAGGATGATCACCTGCGTCTTTTTATTGCCCGGTGCAACCTTGTGCAGAACCGGAATCCCGAAGGAAGCCGTTTTTCCGGTCCCCGTCTGTGCCTGTCCGATCACGTCGACCCCGGACATCACGACCGGGATTGCCTGGCTCTGAATCGGCGTCGCCTCCTCAAAACCCATCTCCGCTATCGCGCGCAGTACCTGCGGGCATAAATTTAATTCGTCAAATCTTACTGTTTCCATTCTAAGTCCTTTCCCTGTATACAAAAGATAAAGAGCGACACGCTCCCGCGAGTCGCTCTTATAATCCTCGGAAATCATAGCACGGCAACCTGTTTTTGTCAAGAAAACCTGGGGCTATGTACCCCGACCTGCCGTTTTCCTGCAGGTTCTGGGTTAATGCTGCATACGCATATGAAAAGCAATCGACAAAAAAGTGTTTTTCCAAACTATTCTTTCCAACTATTTCCGCCGCAGCGGTTTCTCATTCCGTAAAAATGTAAAGGCTCGATTGCGAATTTTACATTATATCTCTATTCTATGCGCAGCCTCTGAAAAGTTTCCTGCCTTTTTTAGAGCCTTTACTCAAAAAATTCCATCGGGTCTATCGATTCCCCGTCCTTTTCCATCGCAAAATACAGGTTGCTGCCCTCCACGGAGAAATATTTTGTCGGCTCGGCGACATATCCCAGGACATGTCCGGCCTCCACATAATCTCCGACTGCAAAATTCGGCTCCTTAATCTGTCCGTAGATTGCCCGGTATCCGTCCCCCAAATCAACGGTCATCGTACATCCGGTCACCTCATCGTTTTCAATCGACAACACTTGTCCCTTTGCTACCGAGCAGACTTTATCGTTGACCTCTCCCTCGATAATGACCGCAGGATTATATTTATACTGATCTAAGGTTACAAAATGCACGCTCGCATCCATGCTGTAATTTAAGATTACGTTTCCCTCCAACGGCCAGTCGATCCCCTCTTCGGGTGAAAAATGAAGCTCGTTTCCGACTGCCGCAGTCTCTGTCGTCTGCTTTGTCTCTTCCGCAACCTGTTCTTTTCCCTCGGTATTCTCCTCCGCCACATCCTCGGTAGACGTTTCGTCGGTCTTCTTCTCAAGCTCTGCCATGCCGCCTTCCGGGGTCAGCTGCTCCTCGATCCGGTCTGCCGACGCACTGTCATTCTGCTGCGCGGTATTTTTCGGCGGAATCACACTCGATGCCTCCGCCGCAGGCTCCTCCTTTTCCTCCGCGGCCGCCAGCTCCTGCTGTTGTTGCTGCTGTTCCTCGGCCAGTTCCATTTCTATCTGCTGACGCTCCTTTTCCTGATTGTTGGTGTATACCACGGTTGTCCCAACCGCAGCCGCCACCACAAGAGCCCCTGCAATTACATATTCCTTCCGCCGTAAAAATGCGGCAAATCCTTTCTTTTTCATATCCTTTCACCATCCATCGTTTATTTTATTCTTAGTCTTACCTGATTTGGACGGTTTATACCTTTTCTTTTAATTCTGTATTCGGATAAAAATAAGAAAGAATTTCCTGATATTTCATGCCCTCCTTTGCCATTTCGCCGGCACTGTGAATCGAAAGCCCCAGTCCGTGCCCGATTCCCTTTGTCACAATCCGGATTTTCCCGTCCAGCTCCGTGACGGAAAAGCAGGCGGACGGAAGTTCCATGCAGGCCCGAAATTCCTCGCCGGTACAGACCACGCCGCCGACCTTTACCTGCAGCACATATCCGGCCTCATCCCGGCTTTCCACCGCAATCGGAAATTCCCCGCCGTCCTCCGGCAGCTCTGCGTCCGGAAAAGCCTCCCGGCATTTATCTGTAATTTCTTTTTTTTCTAAATAATAGACACCCAGATATCCCTCCGCGGTGATATCCCACACACAGGGCGCCGCGCTCAGGTACGGCATTTTTGTTTCCGGGTATACATCCTGCATATTTCTCGTGCTTCCCGCACTCAGCGCATGATAAGCGGCGTAGATGGATTCCCCGTTCCAGGTGAGCACCTGATGACTTGTCTCCTGTATGCAGTCTGCAAGCAGGCGGTAATTTTTTTCATACGAATCGCCCCAAAGCTTTTTCAGTTCGGGCTCGGACAGTGTCTCCGGCAGCGTAAGCCCGCGCTTTTTTGCATCGTAATAATTCGTCCGCGCCACAACGCATTGTGCAAGAATCGCCTCCCGCTCCGCCTCGATGTCTATTTCTTTTGCGACAATGCCGATCAGATCCTCCTCCGACGTATCCGCTTTCGCGCCTTTGCCTCCGTAGATTACTTCCTCCAACTCCATCCGCTGCATCACGATTGTCACGACTAACGGCAGCAGCACCGCCACAATCGCAAACGTCAAAAGCCTGTTCAGCAATTTTTCCCATTTTCTCCGCATAAAAAATCTCCCTGCCGCAAGTATATGCAGCAGAGAGCTTTCTTATGATATCGGCCGGAAGCCGCCGGGCGGCGGCTCCTCTATGGATTTGCAGTTACATCATATTCATGATATCCGACACCATGCCAAACGACAGATACATCGAATATGCATAATTGGCTACCGTCAGCAGCACAAAGCACACCGTATAGACAATCGGAAATGTCATTTTCTCTCTCAGGACATGCGCGCGCCATACATAGTAGCCCTGCTTTAAGAAAATGCCGAACAACACGAGTCCGGTTATCTTATACTGCGCCTTATTTATCTGCACAATATCCAGAATAAGAAACACGATGTACAAAATCCAGAACACGTAGTTAAAAACGGACAGCACGCTGACCGCCGGATTCACCGCGGAAGAAACATCCCCGGCCATCACACTGTTTAAATCAAGCGATTTAAACGAAAAATAATTCGACAGGATAATGACGATCTTGTGCAGCGGCATCACTGCAAGCAGAATATAACAAAAAATATTGTTGACATTTGCCGGCATCATCTGTCCGCCCGCCCCGTAAGCATACGGATAACGCTGCTCTCCGTAGTTTGGCTGGCCTCCGTAATTCGGCTGGCCTCCATAGTTTGGCTGACCTCCGTAATTCGGCTGATTTCCGTAGTTTGGCTGGCCTCCGTAATTCGGCTGATTTCCGTAATTTGACTGATTTGCGGACTCCTCCCCGTATGTACGCGGCGCCTCCTGTCCGTTCAATCCCTTCTGATTCTCTTCCATAAGACTAACTCCTTTCCTTGCTGCTTCACTCCTGTTTCTGTCTATCTATCTTTTTGCCGATTATATTAGAAAGTACGGCAAATTGATCTAACGTAAGCGCCTCCCCGCGAACCGTAACCGGAACTTCCAATTCTTCGATGCTCTCCTGGATGACTTCCTTCGGAAGTCCGATTTTGGGGGAATTGCAAAGGCTGTTTGCCAGCGTCTTGCGCCTCTGATTAAAAGATGCCCGGATAATTCCAAACATCAGTTTCTCATCCTCCACCGGCACCGGCGGCATCCCGTGCCGCACGAGCCGTATCACGGTGCTGCCCACTCCCGGACGCGGCATAAAACAGTTCGGCGGAACATTCGCGATTATCTCCGGCTTCGCATAATACTGTACCGCAAGCGACAGCGCCCCGTAATCTTTTGTCCCCGGGCCGGCCTGCATACGGTCCGCCACCTCTTTCTGCACCATAATCGTGATACTCTCCACCGGGACATGGCTCTCAAAAAGCCCCATGATAATCGGCGTCGTAATATAATAAGGAAGATTCGCAACTACTTTTATCGGTTTCCCGCCGTTTTTCTCCCGAACAAGCCGCGTGATATCGAGCTTTAAGATATCTTCATTGAGGACCGTGACATTCTTATAGTCCTGCAGCGTGTCCGCGAGAATCGGTATCAGATTTCGGTCGATCTCCACCGCCACAACTTCCTTTGCGCGCTCGCAAAGATACTGTGTCATGGTTCCGATACCCGGGCCGATTTCCAGGACAAAATCTTCTCCGGTAATCTCCGCCGCCTCCATAATCCGTTCCAATACGCGCGGGTCAATCAGAAAATTCTGTCCGAACTTTTTTTGAAAATTAAAATGATATTTCTGCAATACCGCAATCGTATTCTGCGGGATTCCCAGTGCTGCCATGACATGCTCCTTTTATTTTACAGTATGCATCCAAACATCAGTCCGTGCCGGACGCGCTCTGCGCCAGCCGCTCATCAAAAAGACGTCCTAAAAACTCCGCATAAAGGCGATTGTAAGTCTCATGAAAAATTCCGGCCACGTCTTCCTTTCCGTTTTCCTCCATCTGCGCCGTCTCATAGACGGCAAAGGCTGTCTCGTACAGTTCGGGATTTTTGTCGTAAAATACCTCTGTCAGTCCGTCCTGAAACGAGAACTGCGCCTCCTGCGAAAGATTTTCCATAAAATCGGCTCGGGAAATGCACCCGCCGCTCTCGTAATCCGAGAGATAGATATGCCCGGCCGCGGCCGTGACAATGTCCTCAAAGCATTCCCGCACGTCCTCATATGTCACCGGGATATAGGTTTCCTCCCAATATTTATCGAAAGCGCACCGATCCGGAAAGCGCCCGAAAATAGTTTCTTCCATAAAAATACTCCCCTCACCGCTGTTTCTTCGCAAAATCAAATATTATTTTTCATTATACATGAGGTCACAAAAAAATTCAATCCTCCGCGATTTGGGACTTTCCGGTAAAAAAGTACAAATAACCGATTATTTTTTCAATAATTAAGTACAAAAGTACTATTAAATTTTGTAATAATATAGTACAATTATACATATAAAAAAACGTGGGGGTGATTAACATGGAAAAAGAAATGATAGCGATGCTCCTGGCCGGCGGTCAGGGCTCCAGACTCTATGCTCTGACACAAAAGCTGGCCAAACCGGCTGTTCCATTTGGCGGAAAATACCGTATCATCGATTTCCCATTGTCTAACTGTGTAAATTCCGGTATCGATACGGTCGGGATTCTGACACAGTACCAGCCGTTGGTTCTCAACGAGTACATAGGAAACGGACAACCTTGGGATCTGGATCGACTGCACGGCGGTGTGCATGTACTTCCGCCGTATCAGAAAGCTGCGGGCTCTGACTGGTACAAAGGAACGGCAAACGCCATCTATCAGAACATCTCATTTATTGAGCGCTACAATCCGAAGTATGTCATTATTTTATCGGGAGATCAGATCTGCAAACAGGATTACAGCAAATTCCTGCAGTTTCATAAGGAAAAAAATGCGGAATTCAGTGTGGCCGTTATGGAAGTCCCCTGGGATGATGCATCCCGGTTCGGCCTGATGGTTACCGATGACAATGACAAAATTACCGAGTTCCAGGAAAAGCCGAAGGAGCCGAAATCCAATCTGGCTTCGATGGGTATCTACATCTTTAACTGGGACGTGCTCCGTCAGTACCTGATCGAGGACGAGGCGGATCCGCAGTCCGAAAATGATTTCGGCAATAACATTATCCCGAATCTGCTTCGCGATAAGCGGAATATGTATGCATTCCGGTTTGAAGGCTACTGGAAAGACGTAGGTACCATCTCTTCTCTCTGGGAAGCAAATATGGAAGTGCTTGATCCCGAGCACAGCGGCATCAATCTCTTTGACGAGAACTGGAAAATCTACAGCCGCAACAGCGGAATGACCGGACACCGCATTACCTCAAAAGCCGTAGTCGAAAATTCTATGATTACAGACGGCTGCGTTGTGGCAGGTACCGTTAAGCATTCGATTCTGTTTGCCGGAGTTCAGGTAGAAGAAGGCGCGATTGTCGAAGATTCGGTTATCATGGGTCAGACCGTCATCAAAGCCGGCGCCGTGGTAAGACACAGTATTGTCGCAGAAAATGTCACAGTCGGAAAGAATGCCATCGTCGGAGCAATTCCGAAAGACGGCGAAAAAGGCGTAGCAACCGTCGGTTCCGGCGTAACAATCGGCGACAGCGCAAAAATCGGCCCGAATGCAATGATTGATCATGATGTAAAGGATGGTGACGAGCAATGGTAAATTCAAACGCAGATGCTTTAGGCATCATTTTTCCAAACAGTTATGATTCACTGGTACCGGAGCTGGTCAGCGAACGGTCTATGGCATCCATTCCTTTTGCCAGCAGATACCGGCTGGTGGACTTTGCGCTCTCCAGCATGGTCAACAGCGGCATTGACAATGTTTCCTTAATCGTCCGCAAGAATTATCACTCCCTGATGGACCATCTGGGCACCGGACGCGAGTGGGACCTGACCCGCAAAAACGGCGGACTTAACATCGTTCCTCCTTTTGCGCAGAAAAATGTCAAAGTATACAACGGACGTGTGGAAGCGCTTGCAAGCGTCATTAAGTTCTTAACCGACCAGAAAGAAAAGTATGTCGTGATGTCTGACGCCAACGGCGTATACAATATCAACTTTAACGAACTGATCGACGCTCACAAGGCAGAGGGCGCGGATGTGACCATCGCCTACATGGAGCGGGAGATTCCGCCGGGAATCCTTCAGGCCAACAAGGACCACAAGGACTTCTATTATACCCTGCGGCTGGACGGAAAGCGCGTTAAGAGCATCCTGATCAATTCTCAGGAGGACGGTGTTCAGAATCTCTCCATGAACGTGTACATCATTGAGCGCGAACTCCTGATTAATCAGGTGGAGCAGGCTTATACCAGAGGCTACTCCTATTTTGAGAGGGATATTTTGGCTCCGCAGCTGGACAAACTGAACGTCTGCGGCTATTGCTACGAAGGCTATGCCGCATATGTCAACAATATGAAGAGTTACTTTGACGAGAACATGAAGCTTTTGAAAGAGGAAAATATCGAGGCTCTGTTCTCCACCAATCCCATTTACACCAAGATCCGCGACGATAACCCGACCCGGTATCTGAACGGAGCAAAAGCCAGCAATGTCATGGTCGCTGACGGCTGTGTCATCGAGGGTGAGATTGAAAACAGCATTCTCTTCCGCGGTGTAAAGATTGCAAAGGGCGCAAAAGTGAAAAACTGCATCCTTATGCAGGATACTGTCGTGGAGGAAGGCGCCGAAATCGAGTACACGATTACGGACAAGAATGTAACCCTGACGGCAGGCAAAGAGATGAAAGGAACCGATACGTTCCCGGTCTATGTCGCAAAGGGACAGATCGTATAAAAATATGTAACTAGCAGATAATTTCTTTTTCGTTTTCTGCATATAAAAAGGACTGTTGCAAAAGCAGATGTATCATCTGCCGCTGTAACAGTCCTTTTTCATCCGCCAGAACGGATACTTAATGATCCCAGGGGTGTTTATTGCGCACCATTTTCCTCTTCCTGCAATAGCCAATCAACTATATTGTAAATCTCAATACCCTCATAACCATATTTCGGGTGCCTGGTCCTGGCAATGACCTTTTTGGGATAAGCATCTCGGATTTGCAGTAATGGCAAACATTCCCTTTCAAGAGTATTCTGATCCGAAATATTGTCACTGACCTGGATATAGATTTTCTCACTCCCTTTTTGCGCTACAAAATCAATTTCCTTCTGATACAATTTTCCGACATACACATCATATCCCCGGCGGAGCAGTTCAATACAGACCATATTCTCATATACTCTGCCGTAGTCCATATTCCTGCTTCCTAAAATGGCATATCGGATACCTGTATCACACAAATAGAATTTTTCAGAACTTTCCAAATACTTCTTTCCGCGGATATCATAACGCTTTATATCATAAAAAACAAAGGCATTGCACAAATATTTAATATATCTGCCGACTGTTACATGATTAGTTGTTGTCTTATTCGCTGTCAGCAACTGACTGACCTTGTTTGGAGAAGTAAGGTTGCTGATGTTATCCATAAGGAATTCGCTCAGTCTCTGCAGGACCAACGTATCCGGCAAAGAATATTTCTGCACAAGGTCTCTCGTGACGATCGTTTCATAAACTTCTTTAATGTAATTTATTCTATCCTTTTCCGTTCTGTAAGCGTAAGAGCCTGCCAGTCCTCCCTTTATGGAATACTCATCAAAGAGTTTTTCCTTATCGCCGGTCTCATCATAATACTGGCAGTATTCCTGAAAACTGAATGGAAACACATGAATCTTGATATAACGTCCGGTAAAAAGAGTTGCCAGATCAGCACTTAATAAAAAGGCGTTAGAACCCGTAATATAAATATCATATTTTCCTTTGGAATAAAGACTGTTGATTGCCAATTCAAATTTTGGACACATTTGAACTTCATCCACGAAAAGGTAATTTACTTTTTCCTCTTGAAAATGTTGCTCTACGTAAG
>CAJTOI010000011.1:289-22120 GCA_910577925.1 uncultured Roseburia sp. | reverse complement strand
TGATATTTTCATAATGATTTTTCAGGTACTCAATATATGCCTGCATCAATTTTGACTTTCCCGAACGACGAATGCCTGTAATGATTTTAATATCAGGAGTTTGGTTCAACTCAATTATCCTATTCAGATACTTTGTTCTTGTTATTGTCTTCATATAATCGCTCGCTTTCAAAAAATAGATATTTTTATTTTTTCGAGACCAAATTACAATTCCTATTATACCAATACAAAATAGTATATGCAAGAGACCGGTTTCAAAACAGTAAAATTTTTATTTATTTGAAAGCATCTGTTTCCATCAATATTTCTTTTTCCCCCAATATGGTCATTACAATGGGCAAAGCAATCGAATCTGTTGTTTCATAATTGTTTTAATACTTCTCCAACGTCTGCATTGATACAGATGAAGCGCTTTGTAATTTCCCTGGGGTGTTGCACCCGACGCCAGGCTTCAACCCCGACAAATTTATCATCGGAACGAAGATTCATTGTAAGCGGTTTCTTTAAAAACATTGAAAATCACCTCTATTTCATTGTGTGTTCTTCCTCTGCCTCATGACTGTCCTCTTCGCTGACAGCTCCGCTGAACTCGCAAGACGATAACTGTTCTTCGGGCAGGTGACAGGCACGGCGCTCCTTTTTTACAAGTTCTTTTACAAATTCCGTTGCAGGACGGCGGAGCAGCTCTTTTGGCTTTGCAAACTGTTCGATTTTGCCGTCGTTCATAACAAGTACCTTTGTGCCGAGTCTGAGCGCCTCGGAAATATCGTGAGTAACGAACAACACGGTAATACCTGTCTGTTTGTGAATCCGCTTCAATTCCGTCTGCAGCTGTCCCCGTGTAATTTCATCTACCGCACCAAACGGTTCATCCATCAGCAGAATATCCGGGGAGGCTGCCAAAGCGCGGGCAATGCCAACCCTTTGCTGCTGACCACCCGAAAGTTCGGACGGATAGCGGTGTTTCAAATCTTCCGAAAGCCCTACAATTTCCATCCATTTTGATACGGCATTTTTTGTTTTTTCTTTATCCCGCTTGTTCAACAAGTTCGGAACATACGAGATATTTTGCTCTACTGTCATATGGGGGAACAATACGCTGCCCTGAATGGCATATCCGATGTTTCTGCGAAGCTGCGTCTGATTTTTATTGCGGATATTTTCACCGTCAACGAATATATCTCCCGAAGTCGGCCCAATCAAACCGTTTACCATTTTAAGAACAGTTGTTTTTCCGCAGCCTGATGAACCGATAATCGTCACAAATTCGCCTTTTTCTATGGAGAGATCAAATCCCTCCACAACTGCCTTTTCGCCATATGCTTTTTTGATATTCTTAAATTCAATCACTGTTTCCATTTTATTTCACCTCACTGTAAAAGATCATGACTGCGAAGAAACTCTTCCGCTACATCTCTCGCCTCTTTATTTTCTGTTTCAACGGAATCATTCATTTCCGCCATATCGCTGTCGGTAATCAGCCCATTCAGCTTTTCAAACACAGCTTCCAGTTCCGGATATTTTTCAAGCACTTCTGCACGAATCACATTCCCGCAAATATAAGAGGGATAAAAATTCCTGTCATCCTCCAAAACGACTACATCGGAAGTCGATAACTGTCCGTCCGTTGTAAAAATCACCATTATATCAATCTTTTTCTGATTGATTGCCTGATATTTAAGCCCGATGTCTAAATCCATTGTTTTTCCGAAAGTCAATCCGTAGGTTTCACAAAGAGCGTCATAACCGTCCTCACGCTCAAAGAAATCATATTCTGCGCCAAAGGTGAGACTGCTCGCCACCGACTTCAAATCAGAATAGGTTTTCAGGTTGTATTTTTCCGCAATTTCAGGGCGAACTACCAAACCAAACGTATTGTTAAATCCATACATTCCAACCCAGTTCATATGGAATCGTTCGCTGTATTCATTTTCCAATTCACCGAATAAATCTTCGGTATATAAACCGTCGTGACCAAGTACCATATTCCAGCCCGTGCCTGTGTACTCAGGATATAAGTCAAATTCTCCGCTCTCCATTGCCGGCTGGATATTTGATGTTCCGCCGCCAACGCCCTGTGTCAGTTCCACATTCAGATCTGTGTCCTGCTCGATTAGAATGTCCAGCATTTCACCGATAATATATTGTTCTGTCATCGGCTTTGTCGCAATATGTATGGTGTCTTTCTGCTGTGTGTTGAATAAGACTCGTCCCACAATACCCAAACAGAGTGCGGCAGCGATAACAGCCATTATTTTGTTTGTTTTCTTCGATTTCACACTGCGTTTGCTCATTCGTTTTTCAATGAATCCAAGCACAAAATCCATTGCAAGAGCAAGCAGAGCAATCAATAAGCTGCCGACCATTGTCATTGCCGCATTATTTGTCGTAATCCCCCGGTAAATCGCAACACCCAAACCGCCCGCACCGATAAACGAGGCAATACCTGCAAGGGCAATCGTCATCGTCACCATATTGCGAATACCCGACATAATCACAGGCATAGCAAGCGGGAGTTTGATCTTAAACAAAATCTGTGTTTTGGTGCTTCCCATACCTTTTGCCGCTTCTAAGATAACAGGCTCCACATTACTAATGCCTGTATGCGTATTTCGCACCATCGGCAGCAGTGCATAGACTGTCAGCGCAATGATCGCAGTTGCATTACCCACACCTGAAAAAGGAATTAAAAAACCGAGCATAGAAATTGACGGTATCGTATATAAAAAATTGATAACTCCCAAAGTCGGCTTTGCGGTTTTTTGAAATTCGCTAATCAGAATTCCTACAAGTCCTCCGAACAGTATTGCAATCAAAATGGAAATCAACGATAGTTCCAAATGCTCCAGCAATAGTTCCAGGAAAAAATCTTTTCTGTCCGTAAAAATAGACCACATATCTTTTAACATTTTTTACATGCTCCTTCTTGTAATTGCCTTTACAGGGCAGTTTTCAAAGCACAAACCACAGTGAAGACAGTGATTTTGATTGATTTCTAACCTTTTTTCTGCTCTTTAAGATTTCCGATCGTAAAATTTTCACGGTTAATCGGCTCCTAAATCAAAAAATTCTATATTTGCATTTGCAATGCAGAAAGGCTCCAGTATGTAACGGCTTTCATTCGGATAAACGCTGTTCATACTGGGATTCTCCTTGAAAATGCGGTCTATCCAATATTTCTGCTCCGGCAGTTTTTCGGCAGTGCCTGACAATCTGACCATTTGAAAATCTTTATTCACAACAAACAAGGATACCTCCGCTTCTCGTTTCTAATATTATTGTAACGGTTGTTTTTACACTCTACAAGTAGGCACTTTTTTGTAACACAGTCACCTTTTTGTAACCTTTGCGTCATTTCGGGAGATACAGGATAAAAAACTTTTTGAAGATTTCATTTATCATACTTAGTTTTACAAGTATATAGCATTTTTATGTTCTGATAATAGAAAGTTGTTCGAACAAATATTCGTTTTTTCTGTTGCATTTCTCTCTTTCCTATGCTATGATGGTATCGAACATTAGTTCTTGCATATAATAATGATAATTACCCTCAGTGGACAAGGGCACAATATGCGCAGAGAGAGGTCCTGCTATGAACATTCAGCAAAATCAGTCTATTATGGAAAAACTTACCATTCTGACCGACGCGGCCAAGTACGATGTGGCCTGCACTTCAAGCGGGGTACAGCGCCGCGGAAACGGCAAAACTATGGGGAATGCCGTCTCCTGCGGTCTCTGCCACACATTTGCCGCCGACGGCCGCTGTGTATCTCTGCTCAAGATCCTCTTTACAAACGAATGTATTTTCAACTGCGCCTACTGCCAGAATAACTGCAACTCCGACATCCCCCGGGCTTCTTTTACTCCGGACGAAGTCTGCGAACTGACCATGGAGTTCTACCGCAGGAATTATATCGAGGGCCTGTTTTTGAGCTCCGGTATTTTGGTCAGCCCGAACTACACGATGGATTTAATCTACCAGACGCTCTACAAGCTGCGGGTAGAGCAGCGCTTTAACGGCTATATCCACGTGAAGGCCATCCCGGGCGCTGACCCGGCCCTGATTGAACGAGCCGGATTCCTTGCAGACCGCATGAGCGTCAATCTCGAACTCCCCACCGCGGACGGTCTCAAGAAGCTTGCACCCTACAAGTCCCGGAACACGATCCTCCGGCCGATGCGGCAGATTCAGAACCGCATCACCGAGAACAAAAACGAGATCATGGTATACCGGAAAACGCCCAGGTTTGTCCCTGCCGGGCAGAGTACCCAGATGATCGTCGGCGCCACGCCCGAGAGCGATTACCAGCTTATGAGCGTCGCCGAGGCCCTCTACCGGAACTTTGATTTAAAGCGGGTATTCTACTCCGCCTTTGTCAACGTAAATCAGGACTCAAACCTCCCTGTTTTACCCGGAGGTCCGCCGCTTCTGCGCGAGCATCGTCTCTATCAGGCCGACTGGCTGCTCCGCTTCTACCATTTTGAGGTAAGTGAACTGCTGTCCGAAAGCAGGCCGAATTTCAACATCTACCTCGACCCGAAATGCGACTGGGCGTTGCGGCACTTAGAGCTTTATCCGGTAGAAATCAACCGCGCCGACTACAAGACACTGCTGCGGGTACCTGGCGTCGGCTGTAAATCCGCACAGCGCATCGTGAATGCCCGCAGGGAACACACACTTGATTTTGCCGATTTAAAACGCATCGGCGTCGTGCTCAAGCGCGCACTGTACTTTATCACCTGCTCCGGCCGCATGATGTACAACACGAAAATCGAAGAAGATTATATCTGCCGAAATCTCATGTCTGACCGCACTCAGATTCCGCGGGAGATTCGCGAAAGCGGCTACAAACAGCTCTCACTGTTTGATCTCGGCTCATAAAAAAGTGAAAAGAGAGGGATTTTTATGTATATTTTTGTATGTGAAGACAGTTTAGAAGGAATATTCAGCGGCGTATACGATGCCTGCGCAAGCCGTCTCGGACACCGGAATATCCGGCTGATGACAGGCGCGCCGGACAACTACGAACTTTTTTCGGAATATATTCATGTCACCGCATCGGAAGAAAAGACAAAAAAAGTAGCCGACACGATAAGCAGCCGTTTCGGACAGCAGTTCTACGAGTCCATCTATCAGGCTGCCATGTCGGGCGAGGGACATTCCGCCAAAAAAATGGACAAAGCCGACGCGATCTATGAGACGATTCTTCTGGCGCTCGCAGACGGCGACGGTCAGAAGGTCCTGCTGTCTCTCGGTGAGCCCTGTGTCTACCGCATCTTTGAGCTGTGCCGCGCCACGAACAGGGAAGCTTATCACCATCTGGAGTTTCTGCGCTTTTCCGAGCTTGAAAACGGCGTACTGTTTGCGACGATTCACCCGAAGGATTACATTCTTCCCTACGTCGCGGAACACTTTACCGACCGGCTGCCCGCCGATAACTTTATGATTTACGATGCAACCCACGGACAGGTGGCCGTCCATCGGGCCTCAAAAGGCTTTCTGCTCACCGACGCCTCGGATTTGGATTTGGACAAAGTAAAACGGTACTCCCCGGACGAGCTGGAGTACCGCAGGCTGTGGCTTGCGTTCTTCGACCACATCGCGATCGAACCGAGGAAAAACGCCAAGCTGCAGATGAACCTGATCCCCAAGCGCTATTGGGCCGACACACCGGAGCTGGCCCGCTTCGCCTGATTTCCCGCCGGAGGGGGCGGTCAGCAGGTCTGCATGCGCTCCGCGCCGCCGGGCATAAACAGCTCTCTCGCATTCCGGCATGTGACATCCTCCACTTCCCGGGCGGAAATGCCCCTGAGTTCGGCAATTTTTTCTGCCACATGCGAAAGATACGCGGACTGGTTCCGCTCGCCTCTGTGAGGCTCCGGCGCCATGTACGGACAATCGGTTTCCAGCAGAAGCCGCTCGAGCGGAATCTGCCGGACGGTGTCCTTTAGTTTCTTCGCATTCTTAAAGGTGACCACACCGCCCACGCCGATATAATATCCCAGTTTCACAAACTCCTTTGCCAGCTCCGGCGAATAGGAGTAACAGTGAATGACCCCCGGTATCCCCTGCACGGCGGCCTCCCGCATAATCGCGAGTGTATCCTCCGCCGCATCCCGCGAATGGATGATGACCGGCAGTTTGCGCTCCGCGGCAAGTTCTAACTGGCGGCGAAACCACAGCCGCTGGCGCTCCTGCACTTCAGCCTCCTTGTCCCAGTAATAATCCAATCCGATTTCCCCCACAGCCACCGTCTTCGGATGCCGTGTCTGTTCCCGCAGCCAGGCGTAAGTCTCCTCATTTAAGTCCGCGATATCACTCGGATGTACCCCGACTGCCGCGTACAGCTGCCCGTATTGCTCCGCCAGCTTCAATGTGCTCTTTGTGGTTGCAATTGATGCCCCCACATTGATGATATACCCGATATTTCCCGCAAACAGGGACGGGATCAATCTCTCCCTGTCCTCCGCAAACCGCTCATCGTCATAGTGCGCATGTGTCTCAAAAATCATCTTCAACCTCATCCTTTACTTGCAGTGTTTATAGTAAAAAATTGCCAGCTGTGTGCGGTCCCGCAGCTCCAGCTTCTCCAAAACCACGCTGATATAATTTCGAACCGTCCCTTCGCCAAGGTACAGCCTCGCGGCAATCTCCCTGTTTGAAAGCCCCTCCGCTACCAGGCTTATGATTTCCTGTTCTTTTTCGCTGATCGAATATCTGCCGTAATCAAATTCCTCTCTCACCTGCATCAGCGCCGGGATCTTTCCGACAATCTCTCCGCCGAATACACTCTGTCCGCCGTACACCGCATCCAGCGCCGGAACGATTCCCTCAAAATCCTGTTTGAGGATATAGCCTTTGACCCCGATGTGAAGCGCCTTTAAGATATATTCATCGTCGGAAAATGTAGTCAGAAACAAAATTTTTGCCTCCGGGCTGTTCTCTAAGATCTTCTCCGCCGCATCCAAACCGGTCATGTCCTCCATGCGGATATCCATCAGCAGCACATCCGGCCGCAGCTCTTCATAAAGCCGGACGGCATCGCGCCCGCTGTATCCCATAGCCGGAACCTCAATTCTGTCGCTTCCCTCCAAAATGGTTTTCAGAGAAATCGTCACCAGCCTATCGTCATCCACCACCAGAACCCTCATACCGATACCTGCCCCTCCTTCCCCTTTGGAATAGAAATAAATATTTTAAATCCGTTTTCCCTCTCCGCACGAAAAATACCGTTAAGTTTTTCCACACGCTCGCGCATACTTTCAAGCCCCATGCCGCCCGATGCCTTTTTTGACTTCCCGACCGTGCCGTTATCCTCAATCAAAAGCTGATAAAATGCCGGCTGCTCGCGCAGCACAATACTGACCGTCACGGCGTCCGAGTGCTTTATCACATTCGACACTGCCTCCTTTACCGCCGTAATAAAGCAATATTTGATGTCCCGTTCCACTTCCCGGGACATATCGTATTCAAATATGACTTCATAAGATTCCCGCATCGGCGCAAGCACATCCGAAATCACCTGGCGCAGATCAACCGCATCATCATGCAGATCGTGCACGCTCTCCCGAATACTCGTCATCGCCTGATTTAAGGTATCATTCACACTGCAGAGCTGCCCGTGCAGCGGTTCCTCCCTTTGAATTGTCAGCAGGGCTCCCATCTGCAGAATGGACCGTGACAGCATATGTCCCACATTGTCGTGGATCTCCCTTGCGATCCGATTGCGCTCCCGCAGTGTCGCCAGATGAATTTCATAATCCTGCTTTTCCATAAGGTTTCGGTTCTTTTCCTTTAACGCCAGATTACGTTCCGTACTTGCATCCCTCAGCCGGACCAGTTCCCGTCCAAGCTGCTCCGCCTGTCCGGTTCGCCATGCAAGGAGGACGGCCGCCGCCGCAAAGACAAACCACAGTATTCCGTACAGCGGCGGTATCCCGCCGTCCTGATAGCGCACATACAATATAAGTCCCGCCGCGCCCCAGTAAAAACGCTCTTTGCCGCAATCATAAAAAATAAGCGGCAGAAAGCTGCATAATTCCGGAAAAAATAAACAGGCCGTAAAATAAATCACTGTCAATATCGTCTTTCCTTTTTTTCCGGAAAACGGCCCGCCGCAAAAGTCTTCATTCGAAAAGCAGGTCATCAGCCCTGCGGCCGTCACTGCCAGCAGCATCGCCGTCACTGCTGCCGCTCCCGGCTCATACCGTAAAAGCAGGCAAAAACAAATAATAAGCAACATTCCCTTATCTACCAGCTGTGCCATGGCATTTTCTCTCCTTCTCTCCGTTTAATAAGATACCATTAAACCTGCGCGGCTGTCATCTTCTTTCTTCTTTTTGTTACATTTGTCACCTTGCGTCCTGACGCTCTGCACTTTCCCCGCGCTGCCTGCGGCGCTATACTGAGTACAAACAAAAAACTGTCATAAGGAGGAATGACTGCATGTCCGCACCTGCTATAAAAATAGAAAACCTGGTAAAACGTTACAAAGAACTGGTCGCATTGGACCATTTTAATCTGACCATCGAGGAGGGCGAGATCTTTGGTCTGCTGGGTCCAAACGGCTCGGGCAAGACCACCACTATCAACTGTATCCTGTCGCTGCTCACCTTCGACAAGGGCACAATTGAGATATTCGGCCGCAAAATGAACCCGGACAGCTATGATCTCAAGCGTCAGATCGGCGTTGTCATGCAGAATGTAGCCGTATTTGACGAGTTGACCGTCTACGAAAATATCGATTATTTCTGCGGACTGTATATCCGCGACAAGAGCCTGCGCCGGGCTTATGTCGACGATGCCGTCGCGTTTGCCGGGCTGCAGGATTTCACGAAATTCTATCCCAAAAAGCTCTCGGGCGGCCTGCTCCGCCGGCTGAATATCGCCTGCGGAATCGCTCATAAGCCAAAGCTGATTATCCTCGACGAACCGACCGTCGCCGTAGACCCCCAGAGCCGGAACAATATTCTCGAAGGCATTCTGAATCTGAACCGCCGGGGCGCTACCATTATCTATACCTCACACTACATGGAGGAGGTAGAACAGATCTGTACCCGCATTGCAATTATGGACCACGGGAAAAATCTCGCTGTCGGCACCAACGAGGAGCTAAAACAAATGATCAAGAAATCCGAGATTATCTCCATTGACATTCTCGACCTGCTGCCGGAGCAGCTTGCGGAAATCCGTCGGCTCAAGCATGTATATGACGCATCCTATGAAAACCACTGCCTTAAGATACTCTGCAGCGGCGGCAGGCACAATCTGCCGCGGGTACTCGCATACCTTCAGGAAAAGGGCCTGTCCTTCGGACGGGTTTACTCCGAGCTGCCCACCTTAAATGACGTGTTCCTTGAGATAACCGGAAAAGAATTGAGAGATTGAAAAGGAGGAAACCATGTATTTTCATGCTCTGAAATATACCCTTAAGACACTTCTGCACAGCCCCGGAGAACTATTCTGGTGCTTTGCCTTTCCCATCATCCTGGCCACCATGTTCTCCTTTGCGTTCAGCGGCCTGGCCGAAAGCGAGACATTTTCCGCAATTCCCGTCGCCGTTGTGCAGAATGACTCCGATCTGGACACCATACTCACAGAGATTTTAGACGGTCTCAACACTTCGGAAAACGACGGATTTCTGAAAATCACCTACGCATCCGAAGAAGACGCCCTCTCGCTGCTCAAAAATAATGACGTCACCGGAATCCTTTCGTTTGACGGTGATGCGCTGACGCTCTCCATTGCCTCTGACATGAGCACACTGCGTTTGGAGCAGAGTATTCTGCAGGTTTTTGCAGAGCAGTTTAACCTGAATTATGGGGCCATTGCAGACATCATGAAAAAGCACCCCGAACGCCTCCCTGATGTCATACAGATGCTTACCCGGGAGACCGGCTATCTGACGGAAACCTCCTTTACAGAAGGAAACTTCGACGAGTCGCTCACCTACTTTTTCAATCTGATTGCCATGACCTGCCTGTACGCCGCAATGATGGGCAACAACATCGCGATTAACAATCAGGCCAATCTCTCCGCACTCGGAGCCAGGCGCTGTGTTTCCCCGGTACACCATCTTGTGAGCATTTCAGGAGATCTGAGCGCCGCGCTTATCTTCCAGTCATCCAGCATTTTTATCGGCATCGCCTATATGCATTTTGCTCTCGGCGTAGATTTTGGTTCCCAGTTTGGCTATGTCCTTCTGGCCTCTCTTATAGGCTGTACCACCGGTATCAGTCTGGGATTTTTTATCGGAAGTTTCGGATACGGCACGCGGGAATCAAAATTCGGTCTTCTGATGACGATTATTATGTTAAACTGTCTTGCCAGCGGGCTGATGATCGGCAATATGCGCATGTATGTGGAAAAATTTTTCCCGATTTACAACCATATCAATCCTGCGGCTTTGATTTCCGATTCCCTTTATGCACTGATTGTCTATCCGTCCCACGAGCGGTATTTCATCAATCTTTTGATCTTGATCGGCCTGTCCGCCGTCTTCGGCATCGGCGGTTTTATATCGGTAAGGAGGAAAAAATATGCCAGTCTTTAAATCATTTTTCAAGATTGCAGGAAAACGGCTGCGCTCTGCCTGTATCTATTTTATCATTTATACCGTTATCATTCTGGTATTCAGCTTCACCGCCGAAAGCTCCTTTGACGGAAACTTTCAGTCATCGGAACTGTCCCTATACATTGAGGACCATGACGGCACGGATGCCAGCCGCGCGCTCTGCGCTTACCTTGGTTCTCTGCACGAAGTAACAACAGAACCCCTAAGTCGGGAAGAAATTGCAGACCGGATGTATTACCGCATGTTAAACTATGTCCTGATCATTCCGCAGGGCTTCGAAGAACGGCTCCTTGCACAGAATGCGGACGGGTTTCTCGACAGCGTCCTGATTCCCGGCAGCAGCAACGGTATCTTTGTGAATCTGCAGGTGACGCAATACATCCGTTCTCTGCAGACCTATCTTGCCGGCGGCTATACGCTCTCCTCTGCCGTCGAAGCCTCAGACCGCAGGCTCGCAGAAATTCCGGCCGTAAAAGCGGTATCCTTCGGCGACGAAAAATCCGTGACGGATAACCGGGTATTTTACTTTTACCAGTATCTGCCCTATGTTTTCCTCCTTATTTTATTTGCGGGGATGGCCCCCATCCTCATAACGATAAACGAACCGGACATGCGCAGGCGCACACTCTGTTCGTGTCTTCCGGCCTCCGGCCGCAATCTGCAGCTTGCAGCCGCCTGCACCCTGTATGCCCTGCTGGTCTGGTTCTTATTTATGCTGCTCGGACTTGTGATTTTCCGTCAGGATTTTCTGACCCGCTACTCCCTTCTTGCGATGGGAAACAGCCTCGTATTTCTGCTGTTCTGTGTAGCCGTCACGCTGTTTGTCAGCATTTTCTCGCCGAATGAAAATGTCCTGCACATGATTTCTAATATCATAGGACTGAGCATGTCGTTCCTGTGCGGTATCTTTGTACCGCAGAACCTGCTGTCAGACGGGGTACTTGCCGTCGGAAAATTCCTGCCCGCCTATTGGTACATCGGTATCAATGATATGCTCGCACTTTCCGAACAGACTTTTGATCTGCATGTTTACCTGCAGGGACTTGGGATTCAGTTCTTATTTGCGGCGGCCGCCTTTGCGCTTCTGATGGCATTTTCCGGGGCACGAAAACGCTCACAGCTCTAAAACACGCCTCTTGGGAGCGCTCTCACACAACGCACCGCGGCAGGAAATTTCCCGCATCCCAAAAAGCCTGTCGGCAGCACGGCAGGCTTTTGAACAATTTACATTCAAAATCTTCTCTTTATCTGCAAAATTTGCAAATTTTCTTGTGAATTTACTCCGATTAGACTATCATAATTTTATAAGTATAACGATATTTCGATTGTTTACACATAGACCGGGATATACAGGAGGTGCAGATGAAACCACTCAGAAAAATCATCAATCGGTATATGAATTTGGTCACATTGCTCCTGATTTCCTTTTTGACGATTGTGATCGGTTATGTTCAGATTGCCAACACACACCAGCAGGCATACAGTGACGCCACAAAGACCTTTCAGCAAATTGAACAGGTTCTGGAACAGAATGAGGCCGAGCTTGTGGAAATCCGCGAGGAATACAGCCGGACCTGCCTGTACAGCGCCGAAGCAATCGCTTATCTGATTCAGAACAAGCCCTCTGTGCTTGACAGCGTCGACGAACTGAAACAGATCGCGGTTTTTATGGAAGTGGATGAGATCCATATTTTTGACAAGACCGGGCGTATCTTTGCCGGAACCCACCCCGAATATTATGACTTTACTTTTGATTCCGGCGAGCAGATGATGTTCTTTAAACCAATGCTGACCGACAAGTCGTTAAAACTCGTACAGGATATAACGCCCAACACCGCGGAAGAAAAGCTGATGCAGTATTCGGCTCTGTGGAGCACGGACGAAAACTTTATCGTCCAGGTAGGCATGTCCCCCGTCAACGTCATGAAAGCATCGCAGAAAAACGAACTCTCCTACATCTTTTCTCTGTTTCGGGTGAACCCGGAGGCCAGCTATTACGCCATTGACCGGACAAGCGGAGAGATCATCGGCTCCACAGAGTTAGACTGTCTGCACGAAAATGTCGAGGCGATCGGCCTTAATCTCAACGATATCGCCAGCCGCCAAAAAGGGTTTCACGCAACCGTCAACGGCCAGAAATCTTTCTGCGTGTTCAAGCCGGTTGGTTCCAATTACATCGGGCGCATACTCACCAACCCCGTACTTTACCAGTGGATCATGATGAACACCATTGTCCTTCTTCTCTGCCTTGTCATAATCTCCGTGGTTCTTATGCGCGCCGTAACCGGATATATGAACCGCCATGTCATTGACAACATCTACCATATCAATGAAAAGCTGCACGCCATCGCCGCCGGAGATCTCGACGAGGTCATCGACATTCAAAGCAGCACGGAATTTTCAAAGCTGAGCAGCGATATCAACCGCATGAAAAAAAGTCTTCTGGATAACAACCGCAAGATGTCCTACGTGCTCAGAAAAACCAACCTGTACATCGGGGTATACGAATACAGCACACACACGCCGCAGGTCCGCTTTACGGAATATGTACCGCAGATTCTGGGACTCACCCCCGAAAAGACCGAACGACTGTCCGGCGATCACCGAGTATTCCGGGAATTTCTTTCCGATCTCCGCAGTCGCCCGTTTGCCGATGAGGCCAACGTCTTCGAGCTTGACGGACGCTATATCAAGATTGAAGAAGTCTCCGAAAATGACACTGTTTTCGGCGTCCTCATCGACGTGACCAAAGATACATTAAAGCGTCTTCACATTGAACAGGAAAGGGATTATGACCTCCTGACCGGGCTGTATAACCGCCGGGGCTTAGAGAGCTTCCTCGTCTCCCGGTTCCGCAGCCCCGGGGAGCTCTGCGAGAGCGCTCTCGTGATGATCGATGCGGATAATTTAAAGGTGATCAACGACACCTACGGCCACGAGGGAGGCGACGCTTATCTAAAACAGCTCGCCGGGCTTCTCCGGGAATTTGCGCCGGACCGCAGTATTGCCGCCAGGCTGGGCGGCGACGAATTTGTCCTGTTTCTGTACCGGTATCCGACCAGAGAGGCGCTATCTGACGCCGTCACGGCGCTTGAAGAACTGCAGAATAACAGCCGCGCTTGTCTGGGCGACAATCTGTATGTCCCTCTCGATTTCTCCTTCGGCTGCTGTCCGGTGGAGGGGCGTTCCGATTATCAGACGCTGTTAAAAGAGGCCGACAAGAAAATGTACGAAAACAAAAAATCGCGCAAGGCCCGACGATGCGGCCGGTCCTGACACCGTTTTCCTCAAAGAAAAAAGAACTGACGCATTTTTGATCTCTCACGTCAGTTCTTTTATTTTTTGATATGATCCGCGGATATCATAAAGAGACATCTATCACAGCTGCCACGGACTCCGCCGCAACTGCGGAAGCGGCCATCGCCATTCCCATGTCCGCACCGGAACTGTCTGCCGTGCCCATATCCGCACCGCCCATATCCGCACTGATCTCTGCACCCAGCTCACGCTCTACCTCGGCCCGAATCTCGGCCTCCGTCATCGCAAGCACTGCGGCTTCCGCACTTAAACTTACCATCACACCGCTGTCATAGCCTGTCGGTCCCGTATAGGGAATCTTTCCCTGGTCGCTCATGGCCTGGAGATATTTCATATCCGCCTCGGTGATCTTTCCGCGCTCTCTGGTGCGATGCAGGCTCTCTTTCTGCATCATCTCCTGTTGTTTGCGCTTTGCCCTCTGAATCTCCTGAGAAACTTCTATCTGAACCTTCTGCTCGATCTTCTGTTCCTTCTGAGCAGCCCGGCGCTTTATCTCGCTCTTCTTCTGCCTTGCCCGCATGTTTCTCTCATCGTGGTGAGCCGACTGCTCGCGTTCTTCCTCTCGCAGATTCCGCACTTTCAGCTGCGCACAGCGCACCATCCGCTTTGCATGCGCAAGGGCTGCGGCCACTTCTTTTTTATCATACTGCCCGCTGGCAGCACAACGCGCCACCACGGCAACTTTACTTCTCGCACGACCCAGTACAGAAGACGCACTTTGGGCCTTCTTTGCCCGAAGAATCTGTCCCGAAATCTCTCTATGATTATAATTCAGCCGCTTTGTAGGCTTTTGGGGGGACGTTTTCCGAATCCCGGCCATATGTGCCTTTGCATCATTTCTGTTCTTGATGGTGACCGTCCCCATCATCGCCGCCTGCACTCCCGGCGTATTAAAACCGTTTACCGTTGTTCCCATAACTCTTTCCTCCCTGAAAAAGTATGAAGCCTGTCTTACGGAGTCCATTCCTTTTATTCTACATCGGCTATATTTACATAATTTTTACCCCATTGTCACGAAATAACGCAGATTTGCAACCAATTTACAAAAATCTTCCCGTCAGATACGACATCCATGTCACATCCGCTACATTTGCGAGCATCAGCACAAAAAGTACCGTAAATGCCAGTTTCCCAGGCGTCCGGTAAATCTCCCGGCGCAGCACCAGCTGCATCTGTTTCATCTGCATCAGACAGACAAAAATACAGGTAAAGTACTGGTAAATATAGGGCCTGTTTGCGGACGCATAGATCGTCGGGGAAAACCCCATGACTGCCCCTGTCGCAAATCCCGCCCCCAAAAGCAGTACCGTGTACAGATACCGTACCCTGTCCTCTGTCAGCCAGTACAGCGCGCACAAAATCCCTCCGATGCAGACTGCCAGAAAAAGCAGCGGCAGCCAGGCCGACGGACTGCGGAAGTTCCACTCCGTCGTCTGTTCCGGTATCACAAAGATGTTGGCGAATCTCACATGGCGGCTGCGGACTACCGACTGTCCGAGCAGCACCAGAAGCGGAAGCCCCGCACATGCGGTTTTCCGGTAGTCACCGGTCTTTAGATACACAAAGCCGGCAAGCAGCAGTACCGTCATAAGAAACACATAGTCAAGCTCCGCGATAAACACGCGCTCCATATTCGCAAGTCCCATATAGAACTTTTCCCAGACAGAAAACGACGCAAACTCCGGCATGCGCCCTTGTATTTCCTGGAGCCCGCGTACCGCGTTGCCGGGACAGAGCAGTATCGCCGCAAACCATGCGATTGTAATTCCCAAAAGTGCGCAGAGATAAGCATTGTCCCGGCATTTTCTGCCGCGCTGGTGAATCAGCGCGAGAACAAGCAGCACAAGAAGCAGCGCTGCCGCCTGCTCCTGACTTGCCGCGTAGGCACAGGCTAAGATACCGGCCGCTTTCTCATACCATGCCACAGGAATTTCCCGCACAGCCTTTTTAATATGAAGCGCCAGAAAAAGGATACACCAGAGCGGCCACAGATAGTTCGTCGTCGTGGATATCCACCCTGCCGACATCATGTCCGTAAAAGGATAGAGCAGCGTGAACCCCGCAATCCACCAACGCAGGTCTTTGTCCGCTTCCAGCAATTTATCAAGCAGTATCGGAATCGAGGCAAAGACAAGCACATCCAGAATCCTCCACAGCACCGGCGCGTGAACCAACGGTATCAATACCAGCTCAATCCCGAGCCGCGACGACCATGTCTCATAGCGATGCGCCAGAATTTCTAAGATGCTTCTGCCGTCGAGAAGCGTCTTAAAATACACCATATCGTCACCGACCGACACGGACAGCACCGCATGCCACAGAACTGCGGTAATCCCGACGCAAAGAAAGGGCAGGTATTCCTGCGCCTTTCCCTTTTTACCGGACACCAACCGGCCTAGCATATTTCCGCTCCGCTCGGCATCGGCTTCTCCGGTGTCACAAGCGCAAGATTCCCCTCTGCGTCCTCCGCGCACAAAAGCATTCCCTCCGACAGCACGCCTGCCAGCTTAGCGGGCTTTAAATTCACAAGCACCATCACCTTTTTGCCCACCATCTCTTCCGGCGTATAATATTTGCGGATTCCAGAGACGATCTGCTTTACCTGGCTACCGATTTTCACCTGCGAACACAAAAGCTTCTTTGATTTCGCAACCGCCTCACAGGAAATAATCTCGCCGACCTGGAACTGCATTTTCATAAAATCGTCATACGCGATTTCCTCCTTCGGCTCAATATCGATCACTGTCTCGTCGGAAGTCTCTGCTGCTTTGTCCAAAGTCTCCCCGTCCGTGCTGCCGAGTGCCTGCTGCTCCGCCTCAAATTCCTTCCGCTGCGCTTCCCGAATCGCATCCACTTTGGGCAGAATTTCCTTTAAGTCCAGGCGCGCAAACAGGATTTCCGGTTTTTCCACGACCTTTTTGCCGCTCTCATAGAGACCAAACCGATCCAGCTCGTCATACCCCCGCAGTCCGGTGTCAAGCTGTGCGGCAATTTTTTCCGCGGTTTCAGGCAGAAAGCTCGCCAGCAGCGATGCGCCGATTGTGATGGATTCTGCAAGATTGTAGAGCACCTCGCCGAGGCGGTCCGCCTTTGCCTCGTCTTTTGCCAGAATCCACGGCATCGTCTCGTCGATATATTTGTTGCAGCGGCGGAATACGTTAAATACTTCCGTAATCGCATCCACAACCCGCAGCTTTTCCATCTTTGCCGTTACCTTGTCTCTGGCGCCGGTCACAACGGCTTTCAGGTCTGCATCTACCTCCTCGGTAACCCCGGTGCTCTTTACCGTGCCGTCAAAGTACTTATTACTCATGGAAACCGTGCGGTTCACGAGATTTCCGAGAATATTTGCCAAATCGGAATTAAAGCGCTCCACCACAAGCTCCCAGGTGATAATCCCGTCGTTCTCAAACGGCATCTCATGGAGCACGAAATACCGGGTTGCATCCACGCCGAACAAATCCGCCATATCATCGGCGTAAATCACATTTCCTTTGGATTTGCTCATCTTATCGCCGCCCTGCAAAAGCCACGGATGGCCGAATACCTGCTTCGGAAGCGGCAGATCGAGCGCCATAAGGAAGATGGGCCAGTAAATCGTGTGGAACCGGACAATATCTTTCCCGATTAAATGCAGATCCGCCGGCCAGTTTTTGTCAAACAGTTCGCTCGAATTGCCGTCGGCGTCATAGCCGATCTTTGTGATATAGTTTGTGAGCGCGTCGAGCCATACATATACCACATGTTTCGAGTCAAAATCAACCGGAACTCCCCAGCTGAACGAAGTCCGCGATACACACAGATCCTGAAGACCCGGCAGCAGGAAATTGTTCATCATCTCGTTTTTGCGCGACACCGGCCGGATAAATTCCGGGTGTGTGTTGATATGCTCAATCAGACGGTCCGCATATTTGCTCATCTTAAAGAAATATGCCTCCTCTTTCGCCGGCTGCACCTCGCGGCCGCAGTCCGGGCATTTGCCGTCCACCAGCTGCGATTCGGTCCAGAACGACTCACAGGGCGTACAATATAATCCCTCATATGCTCCTTTGTAGATATCTCCCTTGTCATATAATTTCTTAAAAATCTTCTGTACCTGCTTCTCGTGATCCGCATCGGTCGTGCGCACAAAATTATCGTAAGAGGTGTTCATCAAATCCCAGATGCGCTTTATCTCTCCCGCCACATTGTCCACGTATGCTTTCGGGGTGATTCCGGCCTTCTCGGCCTTCTCCTGAATCTTCTGCCCGTGTTCGTCGGTGCCGGTCTGCAGATAGACATCATAACCCTCAAATCTCTTGTACCTTGCGATTGCATCCGCGAGTACAATCTCGTAAGTGTTCCCGATATGCGGTTTGCCGGACGTGTAGGCAATCGCCGTCGTGATATAAAATTTTCCTTTGCTCATAAAATCCTCCTGTCTTCCTTATCATACCCAAAAAAGTCTCGTCTTCTGCGGCAGTTTCCTGCCGCAGAAGACGAGACTAAATCCCGTGGTACCACTTCTGTTCGCCCGTATCCCTCACAGATACAGGCCTCTTTTCCGATATCTTCCGCCAAGCCGCTCCGGTGCCGCGCATGCGCGCCCGCCGTTTCCGGCCGCTCAATATCTCCCGCTGTAACAGGCGGTCCTGTCAGAGCTTATCCGCCGGTCTGTCAAAAAGCGCCGCACACGCTCCCCTTCATCCGATCGGTTCATCCCTGCCACTCCAAAGCCATCTTCCGTCCATCCTCACTCATTCCCTCTCAGCATCCTGCCCGCTCCGGCGTCCGGCTCTTTTTCCTTCTTAAACCGCGCGCTTCGGGCAATCGGGAAGCTCTCTGTAAAGCTCCGATACACGTACTCTCTTTTTCTTCGTGTTTCCAATATCGGTATCGGAACCGTCACACGCCGGAATATCGATACCCTATCATTTTTCCTAAGATTAGCATGGATAAACAGGAATGTCAAGAATTTCGCAGGAAAGCATCTTCTATTTACTGAGGGTACCATCCCTTAAAAGAATTGTAAAGTCTTTTAGGAAAAAGACAAAGGATTATCTATTGATATATTAATCTACACCCGGCAGCGGGAAGAAGTGTTTGCTATTTAAGGGTGATACAAAATCCATGACCAACCGCAATTAGTTTAGGCGTTATGGTAAGAAGTTTTTCTTTCAGCTTTGAAAATATATCTTCACTTGAAATATATTGTGGTTTAATATCGGCAACTTCTGTTTTCCAGTTGCTGTCAATGAGCTTTCCAGTTCCATTTCCACTACGAAGCATAAGGTCTGCACTATAAAAAACGCCGCTATTTTCCTCATAACATACTAAGCCATTTTGTAAATGTACCTCTGAGGGATAATTGAAAAAATGCAGTTTAAGTGTGCCGTCTTCTAAAATCTCATTTTCATTGCAGACTTTTATTTTCCCTGTAAATCCATATCCGGGAAGCTCCCTTGCGCAAAGCGCAGAACATAGCACGGTTGCTTCTGGATATTCTTTTGTGAAAATTGGAAGCCCTCCACATTCATCACTTTCCATGTGTGATACAAAAATATACTTGACTGTACGCTCCCCTAAAACTTCCTTTATCGTTGCCAGATTTTCCGCTGCCTCTTTCTGCGTTCCAGTTGCAAAAACAATCGCCGGATCAGAAGCTAACAAATATTGATGAATTGTAAAATCCATTGGTGGAATGTAGGTAGTGAACTGGTAAAGATTCTCGTAAATTTTTTTCATTGCTTTTCTCCTTTAATCTTGATATATTTTTCTTGTGGTATTTTCACAAGTATGTAACATTACTCCTGTTGGAGTAAAATTCATGGTTAAATTCCATGATTCAACTCCTTTTTTAACTGCACGTTCTATTGTAGCTTTTACTTCCTGATAATGGGTGCTTCTTTGCCGTTGCTTTGGATTTGTTACCTCGTATTGCTGAACCGTTAATAAAATCGCCCGCTCATGGTTTTCTAAAGAACCAGCTAATTCATTTATATGTTTTACAAATCTCTCTGTAGATGAAAACGGTGTGACCGGATGTGTTCTAATATGGCTTCCATATTTCACTTCAAGTGTGGTTAGTGCGGTTTTCACTTCAATGTATGTGTTTCCTACTAAAAAATCCAGTTTAGACACCCCCAATTTTGTTTCACGTTTTATACAAGAATAATCTTGGACAATTTCATTTAGCTGATGGGTATCAAGAAAAAATCCAACCAGTTTATTGGATAAAATCTGGTTAATTCCAATCCAATTTTTATGTTCACATTCAAGATTATCGCAAGAAATCGCTTCTACTGTATGACGTAATTTCCTCTTGGGATTGTCATTTTCAGAAATTAGGCAGGCAACTTGTTTTAATTCAATATCCCCAATCCGTCCAGTAGTCGGACAATGACAAGCGACAATCTCCCCATTTAACATAACGTCCATTGTGAAGCGGCTGTTTCTTTTTTGGATGATTCCCTCTTTAAGCGGTTTGTCGAACAAAAATGGTTCTCCCATATGTGATTCACAATCTCCTTTTTCTTTACCTTTTCTATAAACTCGTTTATAATAAAGCAACAAATAATGCTTTTTATTTTATCAGCATTTTATTAAAAATCAATCTGCGTAGGCTTAATTGCAACAAAAGGGGGAAACTGTTGCTTATGAGAAGAAAAAATACTACTTCCAAGATGATGAAAGGATATATTACAGGTGCATTACTGCTACTTATGAAAAAACGTAACTTCTCTGAAATTTCTATAGGAGAAATAACAGACAAGGCAGGTGTAAACCGTTCAACTTATTACAGGAATTTTCATTCAAAAGAGGAAATTATAGAAACATTTTTTTGTAATATTTTAGAGCAGGCTATCACCGAACTACCAGCAGACGACAATCTGACATTACAGGAATATCTCGTACATGTATTCAAAGTCTTTTATAGTTATAAAGACAACATTTTGTGTATTCACCAAAACAAATTATCTCATTTGCTTCTTTCTGCTCTTAATTCCTACTTTTTAGTAAGTACAGATACAGTAAATGAGAGTTTCATTGAAAGGCTTCCTTTGTATTACCACACCGGGGGGATTTTTAACAATTTTATATTGTGGTTTGATTGTAACATGGAACCAGCCCCGGAAATTTTTGCAGAAGTCGCTGCTAAAATCTGTTTACCCAATGCAAGACCTGTTTTACTGCACCCTAAAAATTTTACGACAAATCCCGTTCGCCCTTAAATAACAAAATTATTATAAAAAGATATAAGAGAGAGAGATTCCATAGCCAGTTATGCACATTCCCATAATGCTTGTTTTTTGGTCTTTGGTTCGGAATAGTGTGGTGCTGGTAGTCTATCTCTTGTTTTCGGTTGCTTGCTTCTTTACCGTACATGAGCATTATATCAAGGCTTATCATTCAAGTTGATGGTGGAAATTTTAATTTTTCTTTGGTAAACTATTTTCATCAAAATCTATATACTAAGGCGGTGTTATAAATGAAAATTGTACAGGCTACAAATGACAATTTGACAGAACTAATGTCTTTTTACAGTGTAATGTGTGATGTCCTTGGTGAAAAAAGTTTCCTGCCAAACGGGGATAAAGGTGGTTTTCCCTCGCAAGCAATGGTAGAGGAATCTATCAACGGCGGCTGTCAATTTATCGGCATAGAAGATAATAAAATCGTTGCAGCATATATTCTAAACCATGATTGCGACAGTGCATATCATACAGTTCACTGGCAAATCAACGCCGCAAAAAATGAAGTAGTCATTATGCATGCACTTCTTGTTCTGCCGGATTATGGCGGGCGTGGATATTCAAAGCAGCTTGTCGAACATGCAATCCAGACAGCAAGAAGCAGAGGTTGGAAAGCAATACGGTTAGACTGTCTGAAAGGGAATGATATACCTGTCAAAATGTATCAGTCATACGGTTTTAAATATGTGGATACTGTGGATATTACT
>CAJTOI010000011.1:0-215 GCA_910577925.1 uncultured Roseburia sp. | reverse complement strand
AATATGCAAATGCCACAATTCCCCAGATAGCCAGCATAAAGATCATAATCGGAATGAGCGGAGCTTCGGCAAGAAATGTCCCCACTTCAACATAGCTTAGCTTCAGCATATACCCCACTGTAACAACTGCAAGCGGAAGGGTGATTAAAATCGGACGCCCTGCTATGGTAAGCGCCTCCACACAGAACATTTTTTTGATTTCACCCTGTGTCATT